>NC_013943.1:1611038-1933246 GCF_000025725.1 Denitrovibrio acetiphilus DSM 12809 | reverse complement strand
TTGAGATATACAGCGGTATCTTTGAAGGCAAGACCACTGGGACGCCCATCATGATGATGGTGTTTAATAAGAATCAGATGTCACGGGACTATAACGCTGTGAAAGACCTTTTCAGACCAGGGCACGCAGACTTCACGTATTACTCTAAATATGGTGTCAGAGACCACAGAGGCGGCGGGCGTTCTTCAGCACGGGAGACGATAGGAAGGGTTTGCGCAGGTGCTGTGGCTAAAAAGATTCTCAGCAGGTCAGGTGTCACAATTCAGGCTTACGTTATTCAGGTTGGACCACATAAGGCAGAGAAACGTGATCTTGGTATAGTTGAAGAGAATATTATAAGAACATGTGACCTTGATGCAGCAAAGAAGATGGAAGAATACATTGTAGAAGCAAAAGAGGCGGGCGACTCCGTTGGCGCAATAGTTGAAGTTATCGTAAAAGGAGTTCCTGTTGGTGTGGGCGAGCCGGTATTCGACAGACTGAATGCACTGATATCCCATGCTATTATGTCTATACCTGCTGTGAAAGGGATAGAATTCGGGAAAGGCTTTGAAGCAGCACTCATGCGTGGCAGTGAGCACAATGATGAAATGATTAAATACGGGTTTTTATCTAACAACGCCGGGGGCACTCTTGGGGGGATGGCATCAGGTCAGGATATTATATTCAGATTCGTAGTAAAGCCGGCAAGCTCTATTACTGTTCCGAGGAAGGGGATCGACTTATACGGGAATGAAAAGACAGTAATAACAGAAGGGCGGCACGACCCATGTGTTGCGCCCCGTGTTGTACCTGTTGCAGAGGCTATGACAGGGGTAGTGCTGGTTGATTTAATCATGTCTGACAAGGCTATAGCTAATTACTTTGAAAAAAAGTGATTTTTGTTTTAAAAATGTATTGACTTAAATACATGAAATAGATATAACTACCTTCCCCTGCAGAGATCATCTCTTCAGGGGTTACTTTTGAAGCTCTTCGGGGCTCTAAAAAAGATGTTAGAAATTTTAAAAAACCGATTGACTTAAACAAGCTAATTGGTTATAACAACGCTCCCCCACAGATAAAGAAGTGGGGGTTATTTTTGGAAAGCAGCAGCTCGAAAAAAAAGATGTTAGAAACTAAAAAAAACCTGTTGACACAGTGATTCAGATTGGTTATAACAACGCTCCCCGCAGAATGCGAGGTTGTTTTTTTGGAAAGCGAAAGCTCAAAAAAAGATGTTAAGAAAATAAGTTGTTGACAACGGAAGCGGTTTTCTATAAGATAATCCTCCCTTGACCGGAAAGGTTGAGGTCACAATTTAACAGCGAGGCGCAAGCCGAGCGCAGATGTTTGACAAATGAATAAGGTCGATATGAGATAATGAATACAGTGATGTTCGATATCTCTGATTATTAGATTAGTTGGAGTTTATCATAAAGAGTTTGGATGGAGAGTTTGATCCTGGCTCAGAACGAACGCTGGCGGCGTGCTTAACACATGCAAGTCAAGGGGAAAGTCACTTCGGTGGCGATTACACTGGCGCACGGGTGAGTAACGCGTGAGGAATCTACCATTAAGTTTGGGACAACATTCCGAAAGGGGTGCTAATACCGGATAATATACGCATTCGCATGTTTGTGTAGGAAAGGCGGTTTCGGCTGTCGCTTTTTGATGATCTCGCGTATCATTAGATAGTTGGTGAGGTAACGGCTCACCAAGTCTACGATGATTAGCCGGCCTGAGAGGGTGGCCGGCCACATAGGGACTGAGACACGGCCCTAACTCCTACGGGAGGCAGCAGTGGGGAATTTTGCGCAATGACCGAAAGGTTGACGCAGCGACGCCGCGTGTATGACGAAGGTTTTCGGATCGTAAAGTACTTTCAGCAGGGAAGAAATGGTTCAATAGTAACTGATTGAGTTTTGACGGTACCTGCAGAAGCAGCCCCGGCTAACTCCGTGCCAGCAGCCGCGGTAATACGGAGGGGGCAAGCGTTGTTCGGAGTCACTGGGCGTAAAGCGCACGTAGGTGGATTATCAAGTCAGGAGTTAAAGGCAACGGCTCAACCGTTGTAAGGCTTTTGAAACTGGTAGTCTAGAGTGTTGGAGAGGAATGCGGAATTTCCGGTGTAGCGGTGAAATGCGTAGATATCGGAAGGAACACCAGTTGCGAAGGCGGCATTCTGGCCAATAACTGACACTGAGGTGCGAGAGCATGGGTAGCAAACAGGATTAGATACCCTGGTAGTCCATGCTGTAAACGATGGATGCTAGGTGTTGGGGTTTATACGCCTCAGTGCCGAAGCTAACGCATTAAGCATCCCGCCTGGGGAGTACGGCCGCAAGGCTGAAACTCAAAGGAATTGACGGGGGCCCGCACAAGCGGTGGAGCACGTGGTTTAATTCGATGCTAACCGTAGAACCTTACCTGGGCTTGACATCCGTAGTCGTTTCTAGAGATAGAAATTTGCTCATCTTTGATGAGAGCTATGAGACAGGTGCTGCATGGCTGTCGTCAGCTCGTGCCGTGAGGTGTTGGGTTAAGTCCCGCAACGAGCGCAACCCCTATTTTTAGTTGCCATCAGGTAATGCTGGGCACTCTAAAGAGACAGCCGTCGATAAGGCGGAGGAAGGTGGGGACGACGTCAAGTCATCATGGCCCTTATGTCCAGGGCTACACACGTGCTACAATGGTTCATACAGAGGGCAGCTAACTCGTGAGAGTACGCGAATCCCTTAAAGTGGATCTCAGTTCGGATTGTAATCTGCAACTCGATTACATGAAGCTGGAATCGCTAGTAATCGCAGGTCAGCTAAACTGCGGTGAATACGTTCCCGGGCCTTGTACACACCGCCCGTCACACCACGGGAGTCGACCGTACCTGAAGCCGGTGGCCTAACCTTTTAGGAGGGAGCCGTCTATGGTATAGTTGGTAACTGGGGTGAAGTCGTAACAAGGTAGCCGTACCGGAAGGTGTGGCTGGATCACCTCCTTTCTAAGGAGATTGCATTTCGGTGCAGAATCTATAGAAAGATAATTACTCATATCGACCTTTTATTTTACATATATGGTGTCTGGGGAGAAGTATCGACCTAGAGCTTATAGGGGCCTATAGCTCAGTTTGGTTAGAGCGCACGCCTGATAAGCGTGAGGTCGGTGGTTCAAGTCCACCTAGGCCCATTAAATAACCTTATGGGGTTGTTTATAAACACTCAATATTTTGAGTATTTATATATAGTTCCATAGATATATGGGGGTGTAGCTCAGCTGGGAGAGCACCGCCCTTGCAAGGCGGGGGTCAGGAGTTCGAACCTCCTCATCTCCATTAAGGAACTAACAAGATTATGTATTTTTTTTAGCTGTCACAAGTTAAAAGAGCAAGGCAGTCAAGGCTGTCTTTTTTAGACTTCGGTCTAATTTTAAAACGGTTTCTAAGTTATCTGAGTAACGCAAGCATTTATGTTTGGTTTAGATTGTTTAGAAAGCTGTATGATGTTTGACTTCATAATATATACGCGAGATTGGTTGAAAGCCTAAACTTTGACTGATCGTTTGAGTGTATATGTTTATATATGAGCTTTTAGAGATAAGGGAAGCAATAGGGTAAACGAAATCAAGCTACTAAGAGCAGATGGGGAATGCCTAGGCGATAACCGGCGATGAAGGACGTGGAAGACTGCGAAAAGCTACGGTTAGCTGTCAACAAGCGTTGATCCGTAGATGTCCGAATGGGGCAACCCGGCGGGGTTAATACTCCGTCACTGAGTAATCAGAGCGAACCCGGGGAAGTGAAACATCTCAGTACCCGGAGGAAGAGAAAGTAAAAACGATTCCGTAAGTAGCGGTGAGCGAACGCGGAACAGCCTAAACCAAGTTTCGGCTTGGGGTTGTGGGGCCCGCATACGATATGATGGATGATAGTAGAAGTGTCTGGAAAGGCACGCCATAGAGAGTGACAGTCTCGTATACGAAATCAGAAATCAGTCAGCGGTGTCCCCGAGTATCACGGGGAACGTGGAGCCTTGTGAGAATCTGGGAGGACCACCTCCTAAGGCTAAATACGAGTTATCGACCGATAGTGAACTAGTACCGTGAGGGAAAGGTGAAAAGAACCCCTGTTAGGGGAGTGAAATAGAACCTGAAACCATCTGCTTACAAGCGGTCGGAGCAACTTTATGTTGTGACGGCGTGCCTTTTGCATAATGAGCCTACGAGTTACGATATGCAGCGAGGTTAAGACGTTAGTCGAAGCCGGAGGGAAACCGAGTCTGAATAGGGCGATTAGTTGTATGTTGTAGACCCGAAGCCAACCGATCTATCCATGGGCAGGGTGAAGCGACGGTAAGACGTCGTGGAGGCCCGAACCGATATACGTTGAAAAGTGTTCGGATGACCTGTGGATAGGGGTGAAAGGCCAATCAAGGTTGGTGATAGCTGGTTCTCTTCGAAATGCATTTAGGTGCAGCGTCATGTGTTTGCCTATGGGGGTAGAGCACTGAATGGGCTAGGGGGCATACCGCTTACTGAACCCAATCAAACTCCGAATACCATAGGTTTAGAGCATGGCAGTGAGACTGCGGGTGAGAAGGTCCGTAGTCGAGAGGGTAAGAGCCCAGACCGTCGGCTAAGGTCCCGGAGTGTGTACTAAGTGGGAAAGGATGTGAAGATGGTTAGACAACCAGGAGGTTGGCTTAGAAGCAGCCACCCTTTAAAGAAAGCGTAACAGCTCACTGGTCTAGCGTTTTTGCGCCGAAGATATAACGGGGCTAAGTACACCACCGAAGCCACGGACTTGATCTTTAAGATTGAGTGGTAGAAGAGCATTCTGTTCAGCGTTGAATGTATACTGTAAGGTATGCTGGAGCGGACGGAAGAGATAATGTAGGCATGAGTAGCGATAAAATGGGTGAGAAACCCATTCACCGAAAGTCTAAGGTTTCCACCGGCAGGGTAATCCGCGGTGGGTTAGTCGGTCCCTAAGGCGAGGGCGAAAGCCGTAGTCGATGGGAAACAGGTTAATATTCCTGTACCGGCATATGTGCGTTTGTACGATGGAGTGACAAAGAAGGTTAGATGGTCCGGGTGTTGGATATCCCGGTTTAAGCGTGTAGTCTGGGAGGATAGGCAAATCCGTTCTCCTAAGGATGAGGCGTTACGACGAGCCCCGTAACAAGGGCGAAGCCATTGATACCATGCTTTCGAGAAAAACTTCTAAGGAGTGCATGTGCTGTCCGTACCGTAAACCGACACAGGTAGACGAGAAGAGAATTCTAAGGTGTTCGAGAGAATCATGGTTAAGGAACTCGGCAAAATGTCACCGTAACTTCGGGATAAGGTGAGCTCCCATTATGTGTAACCCCTCGCGGGTGTAGCAGAACGGAGTCGCAGAGAAGAGGTCCAGGCGACTGTTTATCAAAAACATAGCACTCTGCCAACTGGTAACAGGAAGTATAGGGTGTGACGCCTGCCCGGTGCTGGAAGGTTAATAGGAGGTGTTAGCGCAAGCGAAGCTCCGAATTGAAGCCCCAGTAAACGGCGGCCGTAACTATAACGGTCCTAAGGTAGCGAAATTCCTTGTCGGGTAAGTTCCGACCTGCACGAATGGCGTAACGATCTGGACGCTGTCTCAACCATGAACTCGGCGAAATTGCAGTAGCGGTGAAAATGCCGTTTACCCGCAGCAGGACGGAAAGACCCCGTGGACCTTTACTATAGTTTGGCAATGATACTTGGTAAATCATGTGTAGGATAGGTGGGAGACGTTGAAATGTGGTCGCTAGATTGCATGGAGTCGTCCTTGAAATACCACCCTTGGTTTGCTGATTATCTAACCTAGCCGGTGTGTAACCGGAGGGACATTGTCTGACGGGTAGTTTGACTGGGGCGGTCGCCTCCGAAAGAGTAACAGAGGCGCGCGAAGGTATTCTCAGATTGGTCGGAAACCAATTGACGAGTGTAAAGGCATAAGAATGCTTGACTGTGAGACCTACAAGTCGAACAGGTAGGAAACTAGGCCTTAGTGATCCGGTGGTCCCGAGTGGAAGGGCCATCGCTCAACGGATAAAAGGTACCCCGGGGATAACAGGCTGATCTCCCCCAAGAGTTCACATCGACGGGGAGGTTTGGCACCTCGATGTCGGCTCATCACATCCTGGGGCTGTAGCAGGTCCCAAGGGTACGGCTGTTCGCCGTTTAAAGTGGTACGCGAGCTGGGTTCAGAACGTCGTGAGACAGTTCGGTCCTTATCCGCTGCGGGCGCAGGAGATTTGAAGGGGTCTGTCCCTAGTACGAGAGGACCGGGATGGACAGAACTCTGGTGTTCCAATTGTTCCGCCAGGAGCATTGTTGGGTAGCTATTTCTGGAACAGATAACCGCTGAAAGCATCTAAGCGGGAAACTGGCCCTAAGATGAGATCTCCCTGACTTTATAGTCATTAAAGGACACATGTAGATTACGTGTTTGATAGGCTGGGTGTGTAAGCGTTGTGAGGCGTTGAGCTGACCAGTACTAATAGTCCGTAAGGCTTGATATAATTGTTTACTTTAGCTTCCCTTAATTCTAAGAGCTCATATGTTTAGGCAGACATTAAATGTTAGAACAATAGAATATGTATACAGGATTCCCTGGTGGTTTTAGCGGTAAGGTTCCACCCGTTCCCATTTCGAACACGGAAGTTAAGCTTACCAGCGCCGATGGTACTTCATGAATCAAACATGTGGGAGAGTAGGTCGCCGCCAGGGATTTTTTTATGTCTAAACTCAAATCTAACTGTTTCTATTCTCAAATACTCATCTATATAACCCGTAACATGCCATTATCGCTGCGTCCCTCATACTCAGGCAATACACACCAACGTTTATACTAAATCTAATATTGTAAATGAACATAGATACAAAATGTCAGGTTAAACAGGTTTAAAATGTGGAGAGTTATTCTGTTTTCCCATTGTTTTATGTATTGATTGATTGTTATGAGCGGGCTTATTTTTCTGGAATCAGGTAATAGTCTGACTGATATGATATAAAATCACATAAAGGAGTAAAAAAACTAATTGTACAGGCTATTATTGAATCCTGCCTGATTAATCGACTAATGATGCTCCCAGTTTGAATGCTTTTTCACAATCCTGTGGAAAAACTTCTTTACGTGCTTTTGCTTTTGCCACCGGGTCAAATGCTTCAGCTATATATTTACTGTAGTCTGCAAACTGTGTTGTGTCGTTTACTGTTATATATTCTGAGTGCCCGTATATCCTCTCTAGATATGATCTGGTTGTTTCAAATGTACGGACATAGCCTCTGTTTTCCATATCTTTAGATTTTACGTTCATAGTATATATACAAGCTGTTTTCATCTTTCCTTCATAAACAGATGAATAATCTTTGCAGTAGACAAAAGGTGCATACATAAAACGTTCCAGTATAGCTCTTGTACTTGAAGTCACATCAGCAAAATACACTGGGGATCCGAATATAACTGCGTCTGCTTCTGCCATTTTAACCAATATGCTGGTTACATCGTCTTTAACAGCACATATGCCTCCTGTTATATTATCTTTCAGCTTACAGGCGAAGCAGCTTATGCATCCCTGAAATTTATAGTCATAAAGATTAATTATTTCCGTTTTTGCACCTTTGGATTCTGCGCCTTCAAGAGCATGTCTCAGCACCGTAGCAGTGTTAAACTTTTTCCGGGGACTTCCGTTCAGTCCGATAACTTTCATTGATTTCTCCTGCTTATAAGTCAACAGTATTCATGAATTCCGCAGGGTAACGAAGCCCTTTAACTTTTTTAGTATCAATTATATTCTCCAGTTTTTCAACCTGTTCTTTTGTCAGTTTAATATCTGCTGCTTTTATGTTGTCATTCAGATATTTAAGCCTTTTTGTGCCAGGAATAGGGAATATGTCATCGCCTTTAGCGAGGACCCATGCAATAGCTATTTGCGCTGGTATATGGCCAAGATTTTTTGCGTATATCCTCATCTCTTCAACCATTGCCATGTTTGTTTGAAAATTTTCTTCTGCGAAGCGCGGGTTGAAATGTCTGTAGTCTCCACCTGCGAGATCATCTTTAGAAGTTAGCGCGCCCGTCAGAAAACCTCTACCCAGCGGACTGTATGCCACAAGTGCTATCCCCAGTTCTCTGCATGTGTCAAGTATCTCACCTTCAACATCTCTTGTCCATAGAGAGTACTCAGTCTGAAGGGCGGTTATAGGGTGAACAGCATGAGCGC
This sequence comes from Denitrovibrio acetiphilus DSM 12809, assembly GCF_000025725.1. GTDB lineage: Bacteria > Chrysiogenota > Deferribacteres > Deferribacterales > Geovibrionaceae > Denitrovibrio > Denitrovibrio acetiphilus. The sequence goes on along the minus strand of NC_013943.1, from coordinate 1,925,027 downwards.
GTCTGAGAGTTTGTGCGTTAACTTCTGAAAGACCTAAATATCTTACTTTACCTTCTTTCACAAGTTCTGCCATTGCACCGACAGTTTCTTCTATCTCAACTTTCGGGTCCTTTCTGTGCATGTAATAAAGGTCTATATTGTCAGTGTTGAGCCTTTTCAGGCTCGCCTCACACGCTTGCTTAACATATTCCGGGCTACAGTTAATGTTTCTGGCTGTTTCACCTTTTTGACGAACTATAGCAAATTTGGTGGCGAGAACAACTTTGTTCCTTTTGGCTTTAATAGCTTTACCTACAAGCTCTTCATTGTCGCCGATACCATACATATCTGCAGTGTCAAGGAGCGTGATACCTTTTTCGAGAGCTTCATGGATGACTTTTATAGATTCGACATCATTACGTTCACCATAAAAGTCACTCATTCCCATACAGCCTAGCCCGATTCTACTAGACTTAAGCCCTTGTTTACCCATCTCTCTTATGTTCATTTGTGTCTCCTTTTTATAAACTACACTGTGTAGTTTACTTATGCTTTCTTTTGAAGTCAAGTAAATTTATTATGTCGATTTTTTGGTCAATATTCCATATACTTACTTTTAAAAGGCAGGATAAATGAAGGAAAGATGCTGTAAGTTTTCAGAAAAAAAGAAAGAAGCAATACTGGAATCGGCTTCGGAGCTTTTCTTAAGTAAAGGCTATGGAGATGTTTCTATGGATGAGATAGCAAAGTGTGCCTGTGTCTCTAAAAGAACGGTGTATAATCATTTTCCATCAAAAGAATTGCTTTTTGCTGAGATGGTCAGACTCACATGGACAAGTATAGAACAGCCATCCTTGGATATTGAGAACAGTGACGATGTCAGAGAAGTATTGAAAGCCTATACTCTGAATTTTCTTGATATTATGCGTTCAGAAAAATTCTCAAACCTTCTTCGTTTGATGATGGGAGAATCTGAACGTTTCCCGGAACTTAAAAAGATGTATTCAGAGCATGGCATCAGGACAGTTCTTTCAACAGTAAATGAGTTTTTCATGTCTGTTAATGATGCAGGTATTTTATGTATCCAAGACCCAATGCTTACAGCTCAGCAGTATGTCGGAATGGTTAAGGAGTCTCTCTTCTGGCCTGTTTTGCTCGGGCTATTTAAACAGCCGACAGCAGAGCGTGACGAGCTTGTCGTCAACTCTGCCATCGACATAATATTCACCACATACTCTAATTAAAAACCGACAGAAAAACTCCTGCGGCTATTGCACTCCCGATGACTCCGGCAACATTAGGCGCCATGGCATGCATAATGAGAAAGTTGTTCGGGTCTTCTTTTGCCCCCACAACCTGACAAACTCTGGCTGAGTCGGGAACAGCTGAAACGCCTGCGGCACCTATTATAGGATTTATAGGGTTTTTGCTAAGGATATTCATTAATTTTGCGACAAGGATTCCGGACGCTGTTGCAACACAGAATGAGCCTGCTCCCAGAGCAAAGATTTTTATGGAGTCAGGTGTCAGAAACCTTGTGGCATCTGTGCTAAGTCCCACTGTAAAGCCCAGCAGAATCGTAACGATATCAATGAGGGCAGCCCTTGCTGTGTTTGCCAGTCTTTCTGTTACACCACACTCTTTCAGCAGGTTACCAAAAAATAGCATACCGAGCAGAGTTATTGCTCCTGGTGCTATCATCGTTGTAAGCAGGAAAGCAACAATAGGAAACATGATCCGCAGACGTTTACTAACTGGTTTTGAAGGCTTCATACGGATGAGGCGTTCTTTTTTGGTTGTTAAGAGCTTGATTATCGGCGGCTGTATAACAGGAACCAGCGCCATGTATGAGTAAGCAGCAATAGCGATGGCACCAAGATAATCCGGAGCAAGTTTACTGGAAAGGAAGATTGCTGTCGGTCCGTCAGCGCCGCCTATGATACCGATTGCAGCAGCATGCTCTATACTGAATCCCAGATAAAGAGAGCCTAAAAATGTTATGAAGATACCGAATTGCGCTGCTGCACCGAGGATAATCAGTCTTGGGTTAGAGAGCATACAAGAAAAATCTGTCATAGCCCCGATGCCCATAAATATAAGGGGAGGGTAAAACCCCTGACTAACGCCCTGATACAGGATGGAAAACACACTTCCCACCTCATAAACACCGATATTCATACCGGCAGAATACGGGATATTTCCCACAAGCACACCAAACCCGATGGGGACAAGAAGAAGCGGTTCGTAATCCTTTTTAATAGCCAGATAGAGGAATATGCATCCAACAACAAGCATCAGCAGATTGCCTAAGGTGAAGTTGCCGAAAGCTCCGTTTCTGAGGAACTGTAATATTATTTCCATAAATTTACTCGTACTCTATAAGGGTCTGACCTTCTCTGATGTTATCGCCTTTTGCAACAGGTATTGTTTTTACTTTCCCGTCTGCCGGAGCTGCTATGGATGTTTTCATTTTCATAGCTTCCAGTATCATGACAATGTCTCCCTCTTTAACCACGCCCCCCGCAGTACATTTTATTTCAAGTACGATACCGGCTATGGGGCTGGTAACAGACCCGCTGGCATCAGCCGCAGTTTTGGGCTGTTTTTTCTGATTTGGTCTGGGCAGAGGCGAGGGGATGGATGAAGAAGTTTGCGTATCCGGCATGGAAGGCACATATGGGAGTGCAGAAGGGTACCCCTCCTGTTCGTCATCAAGCACTTCAACATCAACCTCGTAGGCTATTCCGTGAACAGTTATTTTAAGCTTCATGTATATCTCCGTTATTTTTCTGTTTTAATATTTAATACGTGTGAACCATGCAGGACACTTCGTCCTTCCATTGTCCAGCCTGCGATTTTGGCATCTCTGGTAACTATTCTGCGGACTGACCTTATCCGGAAATTCTTTTGACGGACAGCGGCAGCCGCAGCAGCAGAGATCAGCAGTAAAGTTATGTTGTCAAGGGTCTGTTTTTGTTTTGGTTCGGGCTCATTGCGGAGTTCCTTGGCTCGTATCAGTTTTTCGTCAATAGTACGCATCAGGCTGATAGCAAATGAGATAAGTATCAGAGATGTGAAAACTATGAGCATTCCCGCTACACTAAGCTTCAGAGCATATATCATTTCTGTTTCCATCTGTCTTCCTTAAAGCGGTATAAGACCGTGTTTTTTCTGAGGACGCATTTCGCGTTTCGTTCTGAGGGCTTCCAGTGCTGTGACTATAGCCATCTTGGTTTCTGCCGGATCTATAACATCGTCAACATATCCTCTGCCTGCTGCGGCATAAGGGGTTGTGAATGCTATTTTATATTCTTTAGTCTTTTCTTCCTGAAGTTCTTTCGGGTCGAATGCTTCTTTGATCTCTTTGCTGTAAAGGATGCTAGTGGCTCCTTCTGCGCCCATCACCGCGATCTCAGCTGACGGCCATGCATAGACCATGTCTGCACCCATCTCTTTTGAACACATGGCAAGGTAAGCTCCACCGTAAGCTTTACGAAGTATAACGGTCACCTTTGGGACTGTGGTTGCGCCATATGCGAAAAGCATCTTTGCACCGTGCCGTATGATACCGCCGTATTCCTGATCTACCCCTGGCATAAAGCCTGGAACGTCAACAAATGTGACTATTGGAATATTAAAAGCGTTACAAAAGCGGATGAATCTCGCTGCTTTGTCGGATGAATCTATGTCGAGAACACCTGCTTTGACGCTGGGCTGGTTTGCTACCACACCTATTGTGTGTCCGGACATTCTGGCGAACCCGATTACGATATTTGGTGCAAAATGTTCCTGAATCTCAAGAAAATCTGCTTTGTCCACTATGTTCCGTATTACGTCTAATATGTCGTAGGGCTCTTTCGGGTCTTCGGGTAAGAGGTTCCGTAGATGTTCTTCCGGCCCCATCATCTGAGACACAGGGGGGAGGGAAGGTGGTTCCTCTGTGTTATTACTGGGGAGGAAGGATAAGAGCCTTTTACACAGAAGCATAGCTTCCTTTCCGTTTTTAGCGGTAAAGTGAACGACTCCTGAATAGTGTGAGTGGCTTTCAACACCGCCCAGCTCTTCGGATGATACATCCTCTCCTGTGACCTGTTTGATTACAGAAGGTCCGGTGATGAACATCTGCCCTTCGTGCTCCACCTGAATAATAAAATCTGTGAGTGCCGGGGAATATGCCGCACCGCCTGCACAGGGACCTGCAATGATGCTTATCTGAGGAACAACGCCTGATAGAAGCACATTACGATAAAATATGTTTCCGTAGCCGGAGAGGGCGTCCACCCCCTCCTGAATGCGGGCACCGCCGGAGTCGTTGATAAATACAAAAGGATCGCCGGTTTTTAAAGCCTGATCCATTACGTTAGCAATTTTCTTTGCTGTCATTTCACCAACGGAACCGCCCGCAACTGTAAAGTCCTGACTTGCCGCATAGGTGAGCCTGCCGTCAACACTCCCCATTCCAGTTACGACGCCTTCCCCCGGGAACTCTTTGTCGGTCATGCCGAAGTTTGTGCATCTGTGCCGCATAAAAAGTCCTTGTTCCTGAAACGTATCAGGGTCAAAGAGAAGAGCCAGCCGCTCTCTTGCTGTGAGTTTACCGGTCTTATGATGCTTTACAATTTTCTCTTTTCCTCCGCCGAGGTATGCTTCGGAGCGTTTCTTGTGAAGGGTGCTGATCTGTTTTTTGTTGTTCATATATCTTTTCCTGCATTGTGGGGTATTAATAAATAACTTATATTAAGGATAACACCGCTTTACGCAGCTTCAACATGAATAGATGAAAACATGAACATAATACTGTGTTTTGAAATGGGACTTGTAAGTTTTACGTATGTTGATAATGATTTGTTGTTTTTTATATGTGTATGGTATTGTTTGTATTCGTCAGTGTATAATATCTTTATGGAGTGAGGAATGAAGAAAATAACGTTAATCTTTCTGATATATGCTTTTTTGAGTTCTTTTGCGTTTGCCGGAGAGACATCCGAAAAAGCCGGAGAGGCTTTTGGTAAGGCAGTTAAAGAGACCCGCAAGGTCGGAGAACAAATTGTTCGTTCCACTAAAAAAGGGTATAAAAAAGCATCTGAGTATGTGAAAGAGCTTCTGGAGGGGACAAAAGAGAGCGCTAAAGATTTTCACGAAGGATTTAAAGACGGCTATGACAAAGATAAGAAAGGCAACGAAGATGAGTCTTATCTCTGAGCCATAGGGTTGTGTTTTTCGCAGGGCACCCTAACCTGACACAGACCACAAGGGGTCTGGAAAGTGCCAAGAAGCTTCTGGGCGTGTGGTCCGGTTACCCCTCTGATATAGTCAAAACATTTCTGTTTGTCATGTCCTTCTCTGGTGATTGCTCCTGCCGGACATCGTTTTATACATGCTCCGCATGTTCCTTTTGCGTAATACAGACAGTTTCCGAGATGGTTAGTATATTCCCTTTTGTCGGGGGTTATATAGGTGTCTATAACAACAGAACCTATTCTTGCCGCCATGCCTTTCTCTGTGATGAACCCATCTGACAAGCTGAATGTTCCCAGCCCTGCCGCATAGGCAACGTGTCTCTCTGACCAGTTGGAATACTTACCTGTTGTCTCTGATTCCTGATATGCAAAATCGGGGGAGAGTGCCGGAGCACAAGCTTTTATTCCCATCGATAAATACATGTCTCTTATTTCTCTTCTGAGAAACTCGTTAAAGAATTCTCCATAGTGTCTTGAGTGAACCCATCTGGAAGAGGGAAGCTCGGTTTCTTGCCGCTGGTCGCTAAGGGTTGCTTCTGTCTGTGGAAGAATCCAGCTTATAACTGTAAGGTGATCTTCATTAAAGGTGTCATGGGGAAAGGTTTTCTGCATTATTTCAACTGGTGTCCAGAATTTTTCTCCTACGATAGTTTTATATGAATTATAAAGAGGGTCTGCACCGGATGAGAAGGCTGTCAGAGGGGTGTCCCACGCTTTTTCACTAAATCCTTTCAGAGTATTTTCTGCTGATGTTTCAACTAAATATAATATTTTGTCTTCTGTCAGTTTTCTTAAATCATTTTCGTTCATCAAAAGCTCCGGCAAGGATTTTTCTGATGGCTTTTTCCGCCCTGTCAACAGGCCATAAGCTTTGGTAGTTCTTAACTGATATGTTTGCTCCTTCATATATAACGTAAACGGTTTCAGCGAGTTCTTCAGAGTTTTCGCAGTCTTTGAGCTCATTTTTAATGAGGTTTATCAGCTTAGATTTGTGGGCTTTTACAGCATGTCTTATCCTATTGTCTTTTTCGTTGATTTCTGATGCTATATTTAAAAAAGGGCATCCGTTGAAATGATTTGCCTGTGCCATATGGCGTATATTTTCCAGAAGCCCGCATATTCTCTCTTTCGGTGTATTACCGCCTTCGGCTATGAATTTTTTCTGTCTTTCGTGGGATACTTCACTTCGCTCTGTCAGATATGCCAGACAAAGCATTTCTTTAGATGGGAAATAATGGTAAAAACTGGCTTTGGCAACCTCTGATTCTTTGATAATCTGATTAATACCTGTTGCTCTGTACCCCTGCTCATAAAACAATCTGTCTGTTGTTTTTAGTATCCGTTCTCTTACTGACATATTTTTCATATAACAATAATAGACAGACCTGTCTGTATGTCAAGTTCAGAATTGAAGTAGTTTGCAATAATGTAAGAAGAAAAGGTTATCTGATATTAAAGATACGGTGGATGCCCTCTCGTTTTTCTGCTATGAGCGAGCTTTGTAATGACGTTGATTTACTGCCGGCGCATGTTCCGGTTTCGAGGTAATTTATAGCGGCTGCAATCATACTTTCCTCTGCATCTCCAAGCTGATGTTCTGTGTCGTCAACTGCTGTGCAGTCCGGTTCCAGACCGTTAAAATAGCCTCCTTCTGCTCTGGAGTTAAGCAGTTGGAAAGATATCGGTGCTATGACATTGCCGCAATACTCAAAAGAGTACATGCCTACAGGTTTGCCGTGGGTTGTGCTTCCCACAAGGTGTGTATCTATGTAAGGTTTGAGTCCGTTTATTAGAAGTTCGCTGGCAGATGCCGTTGCGGATGTTGTCAGGAATATAACCTTGTCTATGTCAACATGGGCAAGGGGTGATGAGAAGAGAGCGGTTTGGTTCCATGATGAGTATTTTGAATTGTGTAGAAACGTTATAAATATATTGCCTGTCCACGATCCGCCTGAAATGTTATCTGCAATGTATTTTGCTCCGTTTATCAATCCTCCGCTGTTGTATCTCAGGTCTATTATGAGCTCGCTTATATTTTCTGTCTTGAAAGCTGTTAAAGCTTCTGAGAGGTCTGAGATGTAGTTCGCTGTAAAGCTCAGATAAGATATATATCCTATTTTCTTGCCATTTGTTGTATTTGTGAAAATATTATATGCATTTACGGCGTTTGCGTAATAGCTGTCTTTTGTAACGTTGACAATTCCTGCTGTACCTGTATTGTCGAGATATTCTAAGTTTACTGAATACCCCTGCTGGTTGGGTCCGAAAGCAGCATCAAAACTATTATTGTCCGTCATATCCTGAATAGTATAGCCGTTTACGGAAGTGATTTTGTACCCTCTGCGTAGTCCGGCGATATCGGCAGGTGAGTCTTTGTAAATATAAGTTATCACAGCATTATTATGTTCAAGATCGTATTGCAGGTTTAGTCCCAGCCCCACATTGTCTCCGGCATAGTGCGCATCACTTATTTCTTTGGAAACTATGTAGCTCCAGTCGTCCAGCCCATACCTTAAATCTGCCAGAAGTTGATTTTGGCTGTTGTATTTTGTGTAGTCAGGCTGTTTGATCTCCCGGCTCCAAAGGTATATATCATGCATGACATCGTTTACAAATTTGATCTGATCCGTTTCTGAACAGGATTCTGGTTCATATGTAAGTTTGCCCGGTGCGCCTACGGTATGGTTTTCGCTTGTGGTGGCAGAGCCTGATGAGCTTCCTCCGCCGCAAGCTGCGACATAAAGGGATATAAGAATAATTAACGTAAATTGTTTCATAAAGAGATAATACACCCAGTTATTTACATTTGAAAACATCAAATTGATAAATACACTTTAATGATTTACACTATGTAATCTGATTATTTTTGAAAAGGTAAGATCATGAATATTAATCTTGAACAAGCTCGCCTCATATTGGGCGCACTAGATGAAACTATAGTCATTTTTTCGCAGGAGGGGGAGTATCTTGATATTCTGTCTGCCGGGCTGGAGAGCGAATCCTTTAAAGGACTGATAGGTAAAAATATAAAGGACATAGTCTCGTCAGGGACTGCAAATCTCTTCTTGTCCAGAATAAATGAAGCACTTGTTAAATCCGAAGTAATCGTTTTTGAATATCAGGTTGCCGGTCTTCTCAGTGTTGATTCTGAAAAGTTAATGCCTTCCGGTGTATTACATAAAAAAGCCAAAATTATTCCGTTTCATAATGACGGAAGTGATAGTTTTGTTGCATGGATAGCTTACGACTTTACAGAGTATAGAAACTTGGAATCCAAATATCAGGAGACTGCTGTTGAAGACCCGGTTACGGGCATATTTAACAGACGATTCTTCTTTAAGGAGCTGAACAGCTTTTACCAGCGTTTTCAGCGTGGCAGTAATATATATTCTGTTATCATGCTCAATCTGGATCATGGAGAAAAACTCAGCGACACCTATGGAATGGAACTTACAGACGGTATGATGACAAACTTTGTGAGTCTGATCAAGAGTGCTCTCCGGAGTACAGATCTGTTTGCGAACACCGGTGATGAAGATTTCCTGATACTGCTGCCGGACACTCCTTCAAACGGAGCCTTCCATCTTGCTGAAAGGGTGAGGACAGCGCTGGAGAATAATGTATTCGAGCTGGGGGGGGAACAGTTTACTATCACAGCAAGTTTCGGGTGTAGTGAAGTGTCTGAAGACGATTCAAGCTATGACAATGTGATAAACAGATCAGAGATTGCACTTTATCAGGCAAAACATAACGGCGGTAATTGCGTAAAGAGGTTGAATTACGAAAACTGGAAGAAATAAGCCGCCTCTTTATTAATTTGACTTCTTTCTGACAAGTTTTGCTGATTAGTATGCTAGTCTCTCAAAAACAAGGGGTTATTATTATGTTTTTACTGAAACAGCTGCCCGAGAAGAAGCTTTTAAAGAAACTAGCAAAAGAGTCAAAAGATATCGACCCCACCCGGGCAGTTTTCAGCCTTCAGTTTTTACGCACAGCGAGTGATGCACTTATCTCTATTGATAAATTTTTTGCGTCTAAGGGCTTGTCGCATGGGCGGTTTCTGGCTCTTATGGTGTTGGGAGATGCGGGGGATGCCGGGCTTTTTCCTTTTGAGATTGCTGATCATATGGGAGTTTCAAGGGCGACAGCTTCTGGGCTTATTAAAGGGCTGGAATCAGCAGGGTATGTTGCCAGCAGCCAGTCAAAAACCGATGGGCGCATGAAGAAGATCCTTATAACTGATACGGGGGCTGACTTTCTTGAAGCGCTTACGCCGGAGTATTATTCCTTCATTTCACGCTTTACGGGCACAACAGAAAAGAAGATTCTTAAGAATTTTACTGCTGTACTTTCTGATATAAGCGATAATGTCAAAAATATTTATCAATAAAGCTTACTGCTAGTACTTCCTCTGGATTAAAACAGTTCTTTTGATTTTAGATTGCTTCACTACAAATGGTTGGCAATGACAGTGATTACATCATCGTGAGAGATGAAGTAACACATACAGGGATATATCACATAGCTGAAACCATTAAGTGCTGTGTGTTGTTTCGATCAATTTGTTATCAACTCCTTAGTGGGTGTGCGGAAAGCTGCTCTCCGTTAACAGCGGGAGTCATGTCTGTTTTGCTAAAAGTGCTTGTCCCATCTGTAAAATAGGTTAAAATATCTCTGCTTAGTAATATTTTAATGCAGGTGACTTAATGCAAGAGAAGCTGTTTACTGAATTTTCATTTCAGAGAAATCATATCAATAATGTAATAGACCTTCATCTGAGCGGTAACACCGTACCTTTCATTGCAAGATACAGAAAAGAGATGACAGGAAATATGGATGCAGAAGACATCAGGAATATTATAGAGAGATACGAATACCTGGAGAATCTTGAAAAGCGCAAACAGGAAGTTATCGAAGCCATAGACGAACGTGGCAAGCTGACGGATGAGCTTAAGAAGTCCATAATGAAAGCTGAAACTATGAAAGAGGTTGAAGACCTTTACGCCCCTTATAAATCTAAAAAGAAAACAAAAGCTGATCTAGCAAGAGAAGCCGGGCTGGAGCCTCTGGCGGTATACATCAGGGCAAATGCAGACCTCGGCGGTCTTTCTGCTGAAGCAGAGAAATTTGTCTGTGATGCCGTGCCGGACGCTGACACTGCTGTTTCAATGGCATCTGATATTGTTACCGAAGAGATCGGGCATGACCCGGAGATAAAGGCACGTCTGCGTGAGCTTTACGAGCTGAACGGAGAGATATCCTCCATACAGAAGACAGACTCAAAAGAGCGCAATCCGTATGAGGATTATTACGATTTCCGCCAGAAGATGAGAGATGTCCCTCCTCACCGAGTGCTTGCCATGTTTCGTGGCGAACGTGAGAAAATTCTTAAACTGAAAATCGAAATTGATGAAGATATGTGCCTTAATGCCATAGCTAAGATATGCGCAGGGAAAGGCATGGAAGATAACGAGATAACAAAAAAGAGTATGCGTCAGGCGTTTAAAAAGATGCTTGAGCTCTCGCTGGAGCTTGAGTTTAGAGGGGAGCTGAAAGAGAAGGGGGAGATCAAGGCGATATCTGTTTTCGCAGAAAATCTTAAAAACCTGCTCCTCACGCCCACAGTACGCAACAGGGTTATCATGGGGATAGACCCTGCTTTCAGAACCGGATGCAAGTTTGCTGTTGTGGACACGACCGGTGACCTGCTTGACTACGGTGTTATGTATCCTACCAAACCGCAGGCAGACTATCAGAAAAGCCGGAGCATTATGCTGGAGAGTATCAGGAAAAACAGCGTCAACGCTATCGCCATCGGGAACGGAACAGCGAGCAGAGAGACAGAAGAATTTGTTGCGTCAGTTATATCTGAGGACGAGCTTGATATACAGTACACTATTGTGAGTGAGGCGGGGGCTAGTGTTTATTCTGCCGGCGCTGTGGCGAAGAGAGAGTTTCCGGAGCTGGATGTCTCTATCAGAGGTGCGATATCAATAGCCAGACGTGTTCTTGATCCTCTTGCGGAGCTTGTTAAGATAGACCCTAAGTCAATAGGCGTGGGTATGTATCAGCATGATGTTACGGGCAAAAAGCTGGAAAAGTCTCTTACGGATGTTGTGGAGGATGTGGTTAACAATGTTGGAGTGGATCTTAACACTGCAAGCCCGTCCCTCTTGTCGTATGTTTCAGGGCTGAGTGACTCCCTTGCGGAAAAGATAGTGAAGCACAGACAATCCATAGGGAGATTCAAAAGCAGGAAAGAGCTTATGAAAGTTGACGGTGTTGGGGAGCTAACATTTAGGCAGTCTGCCGGATTTCTTAAGGTGTATGGCGGAGGGGAGAAGCTTGATAGTATGTTTATTCACCCTGAGAGTTACGACGCTGTATACGCATTTCTGGAGGCTGTGAATCTGTCCAGTGACAAATGCGAACTTGTAAAGCTGGCTGTAAAAGATAAAAATGTTAAGTCTCTTGCTGAAAAGCTGGGAATCGGTGAATTTACCATAAAAGATATTATAGATAACCTTGAAAAACCTGACCGGGATATACGGGACAATGTTGATCCGGTTGTGTTTAAACAGGGGATACTGTCCATAGAGAGCCTGAAAGAGGGGGATGTCCTCACTGGTAAGGTTAGTAATGTTGTGGACTTCGGAGCGTTTGTAGATGTCGGTTTGAAAAACGACGGGCTTGTGCATATATCCCAGCTTGCCGACAGATTTGTCAGCGACCCTTCAGAGGTTGTTAAAGTCGGACAGACGGTTAAAACAAAAGTCCTCAGCGTGGACAGAGAGAGGGGAAGACTTTCTCTCAGTATGAAGGTGTAACATGTTTATATTAGACGAACCATTTGCCTCGGGCATACTTCTTGATACTCTGAAAAGAAACAGGTATCCTGTCCTGCTTAATGACTTTGTAAAAACTCTGCCCGAATATGAGAAACTGACTCTCCTCTCTGAAGAGAGGTTCATCGACAGGTTTAAAACAAAGCCGCTCATTTATACCAACTCAGAGAACGCTATAAAGTGGATTAACGATAATCTTATGTTTTCTGACCTGATTGAACGCATTGACACTTTTAAAAATAAAGGGAAATTCAGGGATATACTGTCCGGTATGTACCCTGATTTTTACTACAAAGAAGTTCTGCTTGAAGAGATCGAACAGCTTAAGCTGAAGGATCTTAAATTCCCTTTTATAATAAAGCCTTCAGTTGGTTTTTTCAGTCTTGGTGTGCATTATGTAGAGGATGCTGATAGCTGGAAAGCTGTTCGTGAAAAGCTTCTTGAAGAGACTGTAAAGATAAAGGACTACTACCCTGAAGATGTGCTTGATTCGTCCGGGTTCATCATAGAGGAAGTTATAGACGGTGTTGAGTATGCTATTGATGGATATTACGATTCCTACGGCGAACCTGTTATTCTGAACGTGCTTAAGCATTATTTTGCAGGCAAGGATGATGTTTCTGACAGGGTGTATGTTACCTCTGTGCCTATAGTGAGAGAGGTTCAGGATAAGGTGATGCGTTTTCTTAAATCCCTTTCCAGACTTACAGTTGTGAAGGATTTTCCGTTTCATCTGGAGATACGGATAGACACTGACGGGGATATGATCCCTATAGAGATGAACCCGATGCGCTTTGCCGGGTGGTGCTGTACAGACATTTCTGTTTTCGGCTATGGTTTGAATACTTATGAATGTTTTATGAAAAACATAAAACCGGATTGGGACGATATAGAGCAGCGGTGCGGTGACAGTGTTTACTCCATGTGCGTAATAGAGAAAGGTTCTCATATCGATGACCTTCTGTTGAAAGGGTTTGATTATGATAAGCTTTGCAGCACATTTTCAAATGTTCTGGACATTCGGAAAACAGACTTTATGAGATATGGTGTTTTTGCATTCATATTTGTTCAGGTAGAGAGCGAGGATTCACCGGAGCTGAAGAATATTCTTAATTCGGATTTGAACGAATTTATCATTTACGAATAGAAAGTTGTTCATTGACTTGAAGAAAACTCCCTGTGTGATAATGTAATAGAGAGGGGGACATTATGTCAAAGCATTATGATGTTATTTGTATCGGAACAGGCGGAGCGGGAAACACCGCAGCTTTTAAACTTGCAGCAGCAGGCAAAAAAGTTCTGATCTGCGATTATAAACAGTTTGGCGGTACATGCGCCATTTCAGGATGCGACCCTAAAAAAGTTATGATCACTGCTGCAGAGTTTGCGGATTTCCACAGGCGTATGGCTTCAAAAGGGGTGGTCGAGTGCGACATCAGACTTTCGTGGAAAGCTATGATGGCACATAAGCGTGAGTTTACAGGCAATCACTCCGAAAAACTTAAATATAAATATGATAAAAAAGGGATAGACTATATCTCCGGTTTTGCAACTTTTACAGGTGAGAAATCTCTGAAGATATCCGGCGAAGAGTTCACCTTTGATATGGCTTTTATAGGGACAGGCTCAAAGCCTCTGGTACTGCCATTTAACGGCTTTGAGAATGTTTGCGACAATGAATGTTTTCTTAATCTGGACGAACTGCCTAAGCGTTTGCTTTTCATCGGCGGCGGATATATTTCTGTTGAGTTTGCAAATATCGCAAATGCATTTGGTGCGGAAACGACCATTGTGCAGGTCGATGACAGGCTTGTGCCCAGCTTTGAGGCGGATATTGTCGATGTTATGGTGGAATCTCTGCGCCAGAAGGGGATAAACATCCTTACAAACGGTCGTGTGAGCAGTATTGAAAAGCTGGACGGCAGCTATAGAGTCATTGTTGACACACCTGACGGGCCTGTTGTCCGTGATGTCGATCTGGTTATACATGGTGCCGGGCGTGTTGCGAACGTTGACGGACTTGACGCCGGTAAAGCCGGAGTTGAGCTCTCAAGGGGCGGTGTCGTTGTGAACAGCTTTATGCAGACCACCAATCCTGCGATATATGCGGGAGGGGACTGCACAGACACCGAAGGGTATCTCCTTTCACCGATTGCATTTATGGAAGGTTATATTGCGGCTCATAATATGGTTAACGGTAATTCCAAAGAACCTGATTATCTGAATACAGGGACTGTAATGTTTAATGTTCCGGGGATTTCTGCTGTGGGGTACACAGAAAAGCAGGCGGCAGATGCCGGGCTGGATTTTGAAGTCAAGTTCGAACGAACAGACCACTGGTTCACCTCTTTCCGCACCATAGAACACTTTTCAGCTTATAAAGTTCTGATAGAAAAGGGGACAGGGAGGATACTGGGAGCGCATATAATTGGTCAGCACGCAGAGGACATTATCAATTTGTTCGTTATCGCTATTAAGCAGGATCTGAAAATATCTGATCTTAAGAAGATCTTGTATGCTTATCCTACAGCGTCGTCAGATATACTGCACATGGTGGACTGACCCAGTCTGCCGAAATACTCATCGAGCATGACGAACATTTCGGTTTCTGTGGGGCACATATAAAGCTTATTGCGGAGCGCTGCTGCTCCGGGCATACCTTTCAGAAACCAGACAATATATTTTTTGACTGTTTCGAGAAAGAACATTTCGCCCTTATATATCTTCTCGTTTCTCACCAGTTCTTTAATGAGCTCATACAGCTTGTCGTATGTCATATAACCGGAAGGGTCTCTACCGTTCAATATACTTTCAAAAAGCCACGGCTGTTTCATCATCCCGCGCCCGATCATTACTCCGTCAACGCCTGTAGCAAGCATTTTCTCATATGTTGCAACATCCACAACGTCGCCGTTCCCTATTATCGGCAGTTTTGCGTTTGCTTTAGCATCAGCGATAAGGTCATAGTTGACTACGCCTGAGAACATTTCTGTTTTTGTTCTGCCGTGAACAGTGACTGCCTCTGCGCCTTCTTCATAGGCTATTTTGATCATTTCGTTGTAGTTCAGGTTCTTCTTGTCCCACCCAAGGCGTATTTTGACTGTCAGTGGGACATCTCCCAGAGCTTTTTTGGCTGCGGCAACTATCTTTCCGGAATTAACCGGGTCTTTCATCATGGCGCACCCACTGCCTGATTTAAGAACCTTTTTTACAGGGCACCCCATGTTTATATCAACAAACTCTGCTTTTATATAATCCTGAACAACTTCTATTGCTTCGGTGTATGCTTCCGGTTTGCTTCCGAAAAGCTGCACTCCTATAGGTTGGTCGGACTCTGTTATGCTCAGATAGCTGAGAGTTCTGTCAGCTTTACGTCGGACACCCTCAACGCTCACCATTTCTGTGTATATGAGTCCGTCAAAATATTTACGCAGTAATTTACGGAACGGAGGTGTTGTAACACCCGCCAGTGGAGCTGCGATCAGTTTATTTTTGTTTAGTATCCGGAGAATTCTATTTGTTGATTTGCTGCATTCTGTCATGTGCTGTTTCATCCAATGATGCAAATTTTCTCTGTCCGAAAAACTTAGATGCTGCGTAAGCTATCATGTCGCCGTTGTCTGTGCATAGTCTGGGGGACGGAAAGAATACTTCATAGCCTTGTTTTTCCATAAAAGCCCGTCTGATATATCCGTTACAGGCGACGCCTCCGGCAACAACGATCTTATTGCGCCCCAGTGATTCAGCCATCCGCAGGGTTTTGAGTGTCAGAGTTTCTGCCACTGTCTTCTGAAATGATGCGGCTATGTCTGCATCTGATTCTGATTTATCGTTTATCTTGTTCAGAACTGCTGTTTTCAGCCCGCTGAAAGAGAAGTCCGGTTTCTTTTTGATGGCGATAGGCAGAGTAACTTTATTTTCATCACCGCTCTCTGCAAGTTTTTCTATTGCAGGTCCACCGGGATAGCCTAGCCCAAGCATTTTTGCGACTTTGTCAAAGGATTCTCCCGCTGCGTCATCTATGGTGCGTGCAAGGAGCTCGAAATTATAAGCTTCGTCAACATCATAAATATGCGTGTGTCCGCCGGATATTATGAGTGCAAGGTAAGGAGCCTTCAGCTCTTGGTTCGTGAGCTCAGAGGCAAGGATATGAGCAGACAGGTGATTTACGGGGATCACAGGTATCTTCAGTGCGTACCCGAGAGCTTTTGCAAAGGATACTCCCACAAAGAGGGCTCCTATCAGCCCGGGGGCGTTAGTGACGCCGATGGCATCTATGTCTTGGGGAGTGATGCCGGCTTCTGTCATGCACTGTTCAAAAAGGCTTTCGATTTTGAGTATGTGGTTCCGTGATGCAACCTCAGGCACAACACCGCCGAACTTACTGTGCAGTTCCGCCTGTGAGCTTGTAAATGTTGCTTTAACAGACCTGTTTACTGAATCATAGACTGCAAGAGAAGTTTCGTCGCAGGAAGATTCTATACCTAATATAATCACTTTTGTGTAAGCTCCGTTACAGGGACAATATTATAGCCTGCTTTCTCAAGCTCCGGCAGAATTTTCTCCAAAGCATGAACAGTGCTTTCACGCAGGTGACCGATCATTATGACACTACCATCAGTTCTTGCGATCTCTGCACCTTCTATAATTTTAGAACGAATATAGCTGTAGTCTGATTCGTTGTCTATGAATTTACGGTTTATTGCGCACTTCATGCCTTCCGCTTTACATTGATCAAAAGCGACTGTATCTCTTGAAGTGTAGCTGTCAAGGAACGTGTCTGTATACTTTTTCATAACTTTGAAGACCTGCTTCATCTTCTCTCTGTCCTGTGTGATAGCTGAACCCATGTGGTTGTTAAATCCGTCGATTTTGCCGCCAAGGCTCGCAACATTACTGTTCAGTGATGTCTGGATAATCTTTTCAGGCATGTTAAGCAGGACAGCCCCCTTACCAGGGTCAGTTTTAGGGTATGATAAAGGCTGCATAGGCTGATGTAGAAAAACTACTTTACCGGCTTTGTATGCTATCTCCGCAGTTTTTTTGGCATATTCTGTGTGGGGGATGATCGCCATAGTCATTGGATAAGGGAAGGCTGCCAGCTTTTCAGCAAGCTCTTCACTATACCCGCAGTCGTCAATAACAAATGCTATACTGTTTGGTTTTGGTTTGAGTACAGCTTTCGGTTTACTGAATTGCAGATCAAGTTTTATTGTACTGTTCTCAACTGATACAACTTCGTCGCCTGTGACCTCCAGCCCCAGTTCGTTAAGCTTTTCGGTTAATGTCTGTTTTAATTCAGTCTCTTCTATATCCTGCGGGTCAATAGTCATCTTTATTTCTGTTTTACCATCAGATTCAACTTCTGTTTGCTCTTTGATACTGCTTTTATCGAGTCCGTATGTGAAGAGGGAGACATAGACCGCATCTAGTACCTGTTCGTTTGTAATTTGTTTCCGAACAGTTTCCGGTGCCCCCTGTGCCGGATCAACATTGCCTGAGCTGCCTCTTGCCATGAACAGAAACGCCACAGCGAAAAGCATTACGGCAAGAACGGCGAGTCCTCCTGCCATCATTAAGGTTGTGACTTTTGTCTCTTTTCTGTTTTTATTTCCGTTATTATTGTTATTAGAACCGGAAGTGGTAATGGGGGTTCTTACCCTTTTACCACTTCCGTTTTTTCTATTGTTCATCCTTTAGTATTTCCTTCATTTTATCTACCGCTGCTTTGAGCTGATTGTCTTTGTCGAGATCAAACAGAGCAACTTTCATGTTAAAACTTTCCGGTTCTTCAATTTCCTCAATTTGTTCAGGTGTAAGCTCTTTAAACTCAACAGTAATATCCGGCTCTATTCCTATCTCGTGGATCGAGCGTCCTTTCGGAGTGAAGTATTTAGCTGTTGTGAGCTTGATAGCTGAACCGTCAAGCAAAGGCATTACACTTTGGACGGAAGCTTTTCCGTATGTTTTTTCGCCCATGATTGTAGCTCTTTCGTAATCCTGTAGTGCCCCTGTAAGTATTTCTGATGCGGAGGCGCTTCCACCGTTAACAAGCAGGATGATAGGCTTTTCAAGCTCTTTTGTCGAAAACACTTTTGACTTGAAATCCTGTCTTGTCTGCTGTCTATCTTTGGTATAGACAACAATTTTATTTGCCGGCAGGAATATACTTGAAACACTGATAGCCTCTGTGAGAAGACCGCCCGGGTTATTCCTTACGTCTATGATGAAGCTTTTTGCCCCTTTTCCGTCCAGCTCTTTCACGGCGTCAGAAATAGCATCAGAAACATTATTATTGAATTGTATAAGTCGTATATAACCGATATCGCCATCTATCATATTACTTTTGACAGAGCTGACTTTTATAACCGCCCTTGTGATGGTAACATCAAAAGGTTTATCTATAGATTCTCTGTGGATAGTGATTGTGACATCAGTATCGGCTTTACCCCTCAGCATTTTCACTGCATCGTGCAGAGTCATGCCCATTGTGCTTTCACCTTCGATTTTAACTATCTGGTCACCTGCCTGTATCCCTTTGCGGAACGCAGGAGTGTCTTCCAGGGGG
Source organism: Denitrovibrio acetiphilus DSM 12809 (assembly GCF_000025725.1). Taxonomy (GTDB): domain Bacteria; phylum Chrysiogenota; class Deferribacteres; order Deferribacterales; family Geovibrionaceae; genus Denitrovibrio; species Denitrovibrio acetiphilus. The sequence goes on along the minus strand of NC_013943.1, from coordinate 1,906,395 downwards.
GCAACAACTGTCAGTATTTTGTCCTTCAGTCCTATGGTTATGCCCAGCCCGCCGAATTCGCCCTGTGTTTCCTCACGGAACTCTTTTAATGTGTCAGGGTCGAGAAAGTTAGAATGCGGGTCGAGTTCGCCAAGCATCCCTTTGATGGCTCCATAAACGAGAATTTTATTATCTACTTCTTCTACGTAGTTATTTTCTATGAGATGCATAACCTGAGTAAAAGTGTCGAGGTTCCTGTATTTTTCATCTTTTGCCGCATAGACATTCTGGGTCTTTACGAGCATGGCACTGGTTATGATGAGTGCAATGGTCAGAAGCCCCAGCAGAACGGGAATAAGCTTGAGTCGCGATTTCATTTTCTGCTCCTGTATTTTATGACGTCAGCCATTTCTGAGGATCAACAGCTTTGTCGTGTATACGAATTTCAAAATAAAGATAAGGTGTATTTGCCTCATGGTCAATATCTATTGTGCCCAGAATCTCACCTGTATGGACTTTCTGATTCTGTTTTACAGTAATGCTGTTCAGGTTTGCATACAGTGTGTAATAGCCGCTTGCATGTTCCACGATAACAAACCACCCGAGCCCCCATGCAGTGTCTGTGTGCATCACTACACCGTCATAGACACTTGAAACGTGAGACTCGTCTGGTTTAATCTTAACACCTTTCTTATGTATGACGCCTCTGAAACCCTGAATTTTTTTGGTCCCGAAGGTTTCAGTAATTTCCCCTTTAATCGGCCACTGCAGTTTTTTACGCATGTGTTTGAAATTCTTATCGAGCCCATCGAATTTTCGCTCTTCTCCCTGCTTGATCTGCGTAAGCTCCATCTCCTTAATCTTTTGTTCCAGCTCATTTTGCTGATCCCTAAGCATTGAGACGTATTCATTTTTGATTTTTTCATCTTCAGCTGCAATTCTATAGAGTTGATTTACAAGTATTTTCTTAGACTGATATTCCTTTAGTGAAGCGTTCTTGTCCTGAAGTGTCATAGAGATTTCTTTCTGCTTATGCCTTAGTTTAACTTCTGTTTCATCTAGTTTTTTCTGATTTTGTTCAAGTTCTTTAGCCATTTCAAAGAGGCGCTCATTAACACGTGATATAATCTGCATTCCCGCTGCAACTTCTGCTATTTCATCTGACAAAATAATAGCTTCCAAAAGATCAGTTTCCCCTGCGCCGGAAAGGTAAAAATTGGCAGCACGTATGGAGTCTTTAAGTTCTTCCTGTCTGTTTGACAGTTTAGTCCTCTGAAAGTTTATAAAACTCAAGTCTTTTTCTGCATTTCTGAGTTTAGATTCAAGTTTCTTACTTATAGATTTCTGATACTGAAGTTCTATTTCAGCTTTTTTTAACTGTTTTGCTTTCTTTTTTTTCTCATCTCTCAGTTCTTTTATCGCTTGCTGCTCTTCTTTGATCATTTTCTGGACTTGTCTGAGATAGTTGTCAGATCTCACAATTTCGTCAGAAATTGTTCCTGCAAAAAGATTTAAAGCTATAAAAACTGATAAGATTAGTATATTAAACTTCATTTACACTTTTTAACCTCATAAGGAATGAAAAAACGCAGTAGAAAGCAGAAAATACTGTAGTTATAATCAATAAAAAATAGAAAACTGCAAATAACCATGCAGGAGGAGTAAAAAGCATAAAATACGAATTTTTTAAGAGATAGTTGGTTACACCGGAAACAAAAAGATAATTCCCTGCACCGGCTATAAGGAAAGCCAGAGTTGATTCAAGCAATGCAGCAAATAAATATGGAGCTGCAATAAACATCCCTGTTGCACCAACAAGTTTATAGATAGAAAGTTTTCGCTGTTGTTTATAAAGACTCAGACTGATTGTGTTAAATATTATCACCGCGGAGGATATGCCTGTAATGACTGATATAAAGATAATAAAAAGCATTGAGGTACGCTTTATCTTCCCCAGTTTTTCCCCGACGCTTTTTCCGTATTCGACAGTTCGGACACCACCTATCTGCTCGATCTGGATTGCTGTTTCCATTACGAGCTGTTCATCAGAAGCATAATCGGCAAATTTCATTTCGATAAACTCCGGAAAAAGCTCGACAGGTAATTTTTCGATATTTTTTGCACCGGGAACAAGGTTCAGCACTCTGGTCTTTGCTGCATGTTTGGTGAAATATCTAAAACTGGCAGGCATTTGAAGTTCTGAAAGTTCTTTTAATATGTCTTTGTAGCTGACACCTTCTTCCAGAAAGACTCTGATTGTTTTGATATCGGTTAATTTGTCTATGGCTTTTGATGCAGAGAAATTAACAGAAAAAACAGCCAGATAAAAAAACAGAAGGGTCGCAACGGTTAATATTGAGACAAAGTTTTTACGCAGGTTTAGAAAAAAAAGATAAAATCCTTTGGTCAGAGTGTATTTGAGTCTATCCATGGGTAAATCTTCTCCCGCCTGCGCTGTCATAAGAGATTTTGCCGTGTTCCAGATATATTATTCTGCCAGGGTATTCCTTTAAGATTCTCTGGTCGTGTGTAGCAATAAGTGTTGTTGTTCCTTTTGCTGTTTTGTGAAGGAGCATATCCATAACTTTATCTGCATTTCGTGAGTCAAGATTGCCTGTCGGTTCGTCAGCCAGCAGGAGAATGGGTTCGTTAATGATGGCTCGTGCCAGTGCCACCCTCTGTTTTTCTCCGCCGGATAGCTTTTTTACTGCAAAGTCTCTGTGTGTGAAAAGATCGAGCTGTTTCAGCAGCGTAAATATCCTGTCCTGAATAACCTGAGGGCTGAGGTAAAAGATTTCCAGCGGCAGCATAAGGTTTTCGTAGACTGTCATGTCTTCAAGGAGTTTGAAGTCCTGAAAGACCACCCCTATGTCCCTGCGGAGATAAGCAATGCTTTTGCTTCTAAGGTGCCCGATGTTCTTATTGTCGAGCTTTATTACCCCTCTGGCAGGTATAAGGTCGCCATAGAGAAGCCTGAGTAGACTTGTTTTACCCGCACCGCTGTTGCCTGTTATATAAATAAGCTCACCGCGTTCAATGTGCAGGTCGATGGATTTCAGCCCTTGATTTCCGTCGTCGTAAACAACATCAACTTTATGCAGTTCAACCATATAAAATTATACTCCTGAGAGCAGATAGTACCATAGGACAAGGCTTAGCAGAGAAGCGGGGATACCCACTCCCATAAGCATGGTTGCCAGGTTTTTGTCCAGATTATACTGCATAGCTATGATGCCTGCTGTAATCATAGGACCCATTGCTGCCTCGAAAATTGTGACTTGCATCTCTATTCCCGATGCATTTAATACTACGACATAAATAAAATAAATCAATGCCGGAGCCAGAAAAAGTTTGAACAAAAGCCCGGTGGCAAGTTTACTTAATAATCTGTCAGACAAAGCAAATTTTAGCTGATACCCGACAGATACCATCGCCAGAGGGGTTATTGTCGCCCCGAAGCCTTTCATAACGTTTATACTCCATTCAGGTAGAGGTACAGTACGGAAAATCAACCCGAGTGCGACCGCCTGGAGAGGCGGGAAAGAGATAACTTTCTTTAGGAGACTGGCAAAGGATATGGAGCCTGAAGAATGCGTTGTCGCAACGATGACACCCAGTGTTGAAAGCACAAGAAAGCTCCCTGGCTGGTCGCAGAGAACCCCTATGCCGATGTATTCTGCACCGTAGAAAGCAGTTATCATAGGCAGTCCGACAAATGATGTATTGCCGAGCCCGACAGTAAGTATCAGGCATCCTGTAGTTGCCTGAGAAAAACCGCAAATTTTCTGGAGAATTTTAAAGAAAATGTATGCGGCTATGAAGCATATCCAGGGCATAAGCACCGGAAAAAGAAGTTTAGTATTAAAGTGCATTTCATGCATAAACATAAAAGATATGGCGGGTAAAGATAGATTTATCAGGAAGCTGTTAAGCACCAGCGGAGTTTCCTCGGGCATGGTTTTAAACTTTCTTGAGATGAATCCAACTACAAAACATATAATGAGTAATATTAGATTATCCATATTTCATAGTAGCATATAAGATTGTAGAAAGTAAGTGTTTAAATAATAGAGCAGTTATCCGAGGCCATTCAATATCATTTTTATTGTTGGCAGCATGTCCCCTTGGAAGTTACTGCTCTGGTGTCCGCCTTTTTCATAGGTGTAGATATTGCATTTAAACTTTTCAGAAGTGTCAATGACCCGTCCGGCATCAATAATATCATCATCAATATTCATAAGAACGTTGACATGAGGTGCGGGCTTACCTGTTGGGGCACTTTTGATCGCCCGTATTTCTGAAGGTTTGATAAAAGACAGCTCCTTCTGGTGCTCTTTTATAAGTTTTTCTATCCTTTCGTCGAGAAATAGCGAAGGGTTGACTGATATGGAAGGCTTACCTGTATTCAGGGACAGGTAGAAAGCAAAATACCCTCCGAACGAAGAGCCGAAAAGAAGGTCAAAATTAGAAATGTACTGAATAATATCTGCCGGGCGATAAAGCTTATAGTCAAAAACAGTGCATTCCGCAAGTTCCATCAGATGAACCAGTTTGCAGCTTTTTGATATGTCATAGCTTTTGTCTGTTATCGATGCCAGCCCAGGCATATATAGTATTTTCATGGGATATATTAACACTATAGTTATGTTTTGCACAATAGATTTATTTTTGCGGTGTGTGCAGGTATAATAGGCTGAACAGTCAAGGTCTGAAGGACTTCAGATATCTGACAGATTTCCGCATATTTACTGTTATCCACAATAGAACCGGAATGAGAACATTAGCTGTATCCCGCAGTATATTATATGTCTGTTCGGCAGGCTCCCCGAACTGCTGAAACTTTTCCACTTTTGTCGGATTCATATAGGCGATAACCGGTAAAGTGCGGAAAAGTACCGCAGCGACCGGACCTGCTATTATGCTGTAAAACACTACAGGAAGGGCGTACTGAAGAAAATTCTGCCCCATACTTCCGCTTTGTTGAAAAGTGGAAAACCTTTCGTTAATGCTTGTATAGATTATGAACGTTGAAAGGATAAAATACCATAAGCTGCCTGCGTTTTTTGTGAAATACAGCAATAAAGATGTTACACCAAAAACCATAAGCAGTGTCAGTGTGAGAGCGATTGCTCCTTCTTTAAAAGAGCCTTCACGGTAAACAGCTTTTTCGCAGTAACTGACAAAGCTCGCTATAAGCCTGTCTGTGTGGAATGGGAAATCTGTTCCTCCAAAGTACCAGCTGAGGCAAATTCCCAGTATCAGAGAAAATATGTTTATGTATAATATTGATTCGGTGAAAAACAAAATTGTACTCCTTTTAATAGTGTCGTGACTGAAACAATCATATATGATAAATAAAGATATCACAAATAAAGGCTGTTAATATGAAAGAGATATTTCCGTTTATAACATTTTTTGTAGGCATTTTACTCGGCTTTGCTGCTTCACTGTTTTTCAACAGGAGAGCCAGAAATGAGAGTGAAAGAGAGCTGCTCCGAATTACTGACGGGATGAAAGGGGCATTTGCCGAGCTTTCTATGGATAGTTTATCCAAAAATACAGATGAATTTCTGAAGCTTGCAGGCAATGTTATGGATTCAAAAAATAAAGAAGGTGAAAAAGACCTTGAAGCTAAGAAAGCTCTGATTGATGCCCAGCTTCTGAATATGAGCCGCGAACTTGAGCGTGTTCACCTGCTGATGACAGGGATGGAGAAGGAGCGCGAGGCTCGTTTCAGCGAGATTGCCCAGCAGATCAAAAACACTGTTCACCAGACTGAAAAGTTGTCTGATGTCACAGCCAGCCTGAATAAAGCGCTTGCGTCTTCAGCGGAAAGAGGGCGCTGGGGGGAAAGGATGGCTCTCGACATTATACGCACCACAGGGATGAAAGAGAAGATAAACTATGACGTGCAGAAGACTATGGCGAACGGCAGCAGACCGGACTTCACTTTCTATCTGCCTCAGGGGTTCTGTGTGCATATGGATGTGAAATTTCCGCTGGACAGTTATCTTAAGTTTTGTTCTGAGGAGGGGGCAGGCAAAGAGCCCCATATAAAGAATTTCATTCGTGATGTCCGCCAGAAGATAAAAGATGTTAAAACCAGAGGCTATATCGATCAGCAGGAAAATACGCTTGATGTAATGCTCCTGTTTATACCCAACGAAAGTGTCTATGAGTTTATTTATGAAAAAGACCCGCAGATTATGGATATAGCTATGGAGGCTGGGGTTATTCTTACTTCTCCATTGTCACTTTTTGCTGTGCTTGCCGTAATACGTCAGTCTGTTGAAAACTTTGCCTTTGAAAGTACTTCGGGCGAAATGCTTAAGCTATTTGGAAAGTTTTATCAACAATGGGATAAGTTCACCGCAAAACTGGAAATGGTAGGCAAAAAGATCGATGAAGCTCAGAAGTCTTACGATGAACTTATCTCCACAAGACGAAATATGCTTGAAAAACCACTTGAAAAGATTGAACTGCTCAGAAGTGAAAAGGGGATCGAGATAAGTGAGTAGTTCAGATTTTATGTGGAGTAATATCTACCTGACAGGTTCGTAGCCGCCTTTTATCCCTTTTGGAGAGAACACTATCTGCCAGACCTGATTCTTTCTTGCTCTGAAAGAACCGGCACATGAAAGAAGGTAGTATTTCCACATACGGTAGAAGTTTTCGTCATATTTGTCTTTTAGTTTGTCCCAGTTTTTATTGAAGTTTCTGTACCACTCCATAAGGGTTGTATCGTAATATTGTCCGAAATTGTGCCAGTCCTCTATTACAAATTGCCCTTCTGAGAACTCTGCAATATCTTTGGCAGAAGGGAGCATGGAGTTTGGGAAAATGTATTTACTTATCCAAGGGTCGCTCCCTTTGGAAGTTGTGTTGCGTCCTATTGTGTGCAGAAGGAATATTTCATCGTCTTTGAGGCATCTTTTTGCTACCTCAAAGTATTCTTTATAGTTTTTCCGTCCGACATGCTCAAACATTCCTATTGAGAATATACGGTCAAATTTTTCGCTGATATCCCTGTAGTCTTTTAATTCCAGATTAACCGGCAGACCACTGCATATACACTTTCCAAGCTCGACCTGTTCTTTTGATACTGTGATTCCTACTACTTCTACGCCGTAATTTTCAGCGGCAAATTTATCTGCTCCGCCCCAGCCGCAGCCTATATCCAGTATCCTCATTCCAGGCTTGAGCTGAAGTTTACGGCATACAAGATCAAGCTTTGACTCCTGAGCCTCTTTCAGGTTGTTTGCGTGGCTCCAGTAACCGCAGCTATAGATCAGTCTTTCGTCAAGCATGTTTTTGTAAAGTTCGTTTCCTATGTCGTAGTGTTTCTGCCCTATCTGGAAGGCTCGTGAGCGGTTTTGAAGGTTAAACAGTTTAGATCTCAGGTATTCTTTATAGTCTGTCCAGCTTTTAAACTGGGTTTCAAGTTCTACACTGAGAATCCTATAAAAGAATTCGTCAAGTTTGTCACAATCCCACCATTTTTCAATGTAGGCTTCGCCTAGTCCGAGAGAGCCGTCTGCCATTACTCTGGAGAAAAGGTTATCGTTGTGGATTGTGATGTCCCACGGACGGTCACCTTTGGTCTTGATGTCTGCAGTGGACAGGGCGTGCTCAATCTTCGTTTTGAAATCAATTGAAGACATTTGCTCCTCCTGAAACTACATAAAAGGTTTAAGTCATAAAAGCTCTTCGCTTTTATTTTACCGATATATTTATTGTATTTTGGTATCTGCGAAACTGCAAGTTTGAAAATGAAGGAGTATCTAAAAGCATTAATAGAACACAGATATAAAGTTAGTCACGTGTGTCGGTCTGAATATTGTGAGTCGGTTGTCGGTTGTAAAGGCACTGAAGGGGAGGGCTGGGGTTGCGGTTATGCGGGCTAATATCTATGTGTATATATGAAAAAAGGAGATCCGAAGATCCCCTTTTTTCTTATGAGGTTTATATCTGAGAGTAATTTCTTATTTTATGCCTGCAACTTCTTCAAGCATAGCTGTTGTAACAGACTTAGGACGCTCAATGGCATAACCGAGAGCTCTGTCCCATGTGATATTAGCAAGAACACCAAGTGCTCTACCGATACCGAAGAGAACTGTGTAGAACTCGTACTGTGTAACACCATAGTACCACTGGATAACACCGGACTGAGCGTCAACATTTGGCCATGGGTTTTTAGCTTTACCATGTTTAAGAAGTACATCAGGAGCTACTTCAAAGATAAGAGCTACAAGTTTGAAAAGCGGATAGTCTTTAAGCCCCGGAGTATTCAGGCAGAATTCACGCTGAGATGTGTAACGTGGGTCTGTCTTACGAAGAACCGCGTGACCGTATCCAGGGATAACCTGACCACTGTTAAGTGTGTCCCAGAGAGCTTTTTCAAGACCTTCTTTTGTAGGGACTTCACCGCCGAGTTTTTCGAGGAAGTTTTGTGTCCAGCGAAGAACTTCTTCGTTAGCAAGACCGTGAAGAGGACCTGCAAGCCCGTTAATACCAGCTGAAAGTGAGTAGTAGGCATCAGAAAGTGCAGACGCAACAAGGTGTGTTGTGTGTGCGGATACGTTACCTGATTCGTGGTCTGAGTGAAGGATGAAGTACATTCTGGCAACATCCATATACTCTTTGCTCTGTCCGATCATGTGAGCAAAGTTAGCACCGAAGTCCAGTGATGGGTCAGCAGGGATGTGTGTGTCGCCTTTGTATTTCATTCTGTAGATATATGCACCGATAGGGGCAAGTCTGGCCATGAGGATGTTACAGTCTTCGTACATATCCTCCCAGCATGTCATTTTGTTGAATTTACCTTCTGAGTAGTTCTTAGCGAATATTGATTCGCGCTGCATAGCAACGATAGCAGCAGAGAACATTGCCATAGGGTGAGAATCTCTAGGCATAGCTCTGAGGATGTCGATAACGTATTGAGGTACCTGAGCGTACTCTTTCCACATATCGACAACTTCCTGTGTCTGCTCGACAGTAGGAACATCGCCTGTGAGAAGCAGATACCAAAAGCCTTCAACATAGGGGTAGTCAGACCCTGGAACTTTTGGGAGAGCTGCGAATGTTTCCGGGATAGTCATTCCGCGGAAACGGATCCCTTCCATTGGGTCAAGGTAAGAGATGTCTGTTACGAGAGATTTGATCCCTCTGCCACCACCGATAGTCTGTGCGATAGTGTATTCTCCTACTTTAACATCACCGAATTCCTTAACCAGTTTAGTGGTTCTAGGACGTTGCTCATCAATTTTTTTCTTAAGTACATCTTTAAGTCCCATTGAAATGCCTCCTCAATTTATGGTCTCATATTTTAAACACTGTTTATTTTTTAGCATCGGTTGCTCCTCTTGTCAATAATGAAATTGTATACAGTGTGCACTTATGTATTAAATAGTGTATGTGCTGTTTTGATGTTATTATGCTCAAATAAAGCTATTTAGCAATAGTTTATACTTGACCAATATGTTTGTAGGTGTGATAATTAAATAAGCTAAAAACATAAAAAGACGTTATTTCAAATACGAAATTTTTTACTTGAATAATCCCTGATAAGGAGAGGTAATGATCGGGTTTATATTTATTATTTTCAGCGCTCTGTCCCATTCCTTATGGAATATGCTTCTGAAAAAATCAGAAAACAAATATGCGTTTAATTTCTATATGCATCTTATTAATATAACTTTTTTCACTCTGTTATATCCGTTAATATTTTCTGATTACTTGTATTTCAATGGTGGTGTGGTTTTAAGTGCCTTTATAGCTGCTCTTTTCTTCACGGGGTATCACCTTTCTGTTTCTACGTCCTACCGCTATGCTGACGTGTCTCTTGTTTATCCTATCACGACATCATCACCGTTTTTTATTTTGATATGGGCGGTAATATTTCTTAAAGAGGATTTGACCGCAGTAGGTGTTGCCGGAGTTATTTTGACTATTTTAGGCACAATCGTTCTTAACCGTATAAAAGGGGGAGGGGTTAAGTTGGGCAGGGGAGTTTTATTCGCTCTGCTGGCTGCGTTTCTATATTCTTTCGGGGCTCTGATGGACAAGAAGGGTGTTTCTCAGGGTAATTTCATTTTGTATGTATATTCGATGTCGGTTTTCATGACTTTTTTCTTATTTCTCTACTCAAGACGGAGTGGGGAGCTTAAAATCAGTAAGGTACGTAAAGATGTTAAGTGGGTTGTTCTGGCGGGGATTGTTGTGTTTGCTTCTTTCACTTCATACAGATATGGTCTGACAATGATAGAGCTTTCTTATGCAACTGCCCTGCGGCAGGTAAATGTGCTTTTCGGAGCATTTTTCGGCATGGTGCTTTTTGCGGAGAAGATGACTATTAATAAGGCACTGGGAACGTTAATCATTATGGCAGGAGTGGTATTGATCAGGGTTGGGATGTAGTTCAATCTTGATCTTGCTGTGCTGCTTCATATGCGATAATGATTCTTTTTCTTTCCAGCCCCCACCGATAACCACCAAGCTCACCTGTAGTTCGGAGCACTCTGTGACAGGGGATAAGGTATCCTATGCTGTTTTTGCCTGCAGCACTGCCTACAGCTCTGCTGGACGAAGAGGAGCCTATCTTTTCTGCTATTCTTCTATATGTTGTGAGGTGTCCTTCCGGTATCTCCAGAAGAGCCCTCCAGACTCTAATCTGAAAATTCGTTCCTTTCAGGTGAAGGGGGACAGATTTATTCTTAAATATCATTTCAGATGTTTCAGCGGTTATGTCGTCATTGCGTACAACATCTGACTTATTCCATCTATTCTTTAGATTGTCTAATTCTTCTGCGAGGTTGTCATCTATAAAAGCTAAATGGCATACTCCTCTTTCTGTCTGGGCAAGAAGGCATTCACCGAACGGAGTTTCATGGCAGCCGTAGTTGATAGTAAGACCTTCGCCGCTGCTTTTGTATTCCCCGGGGGTGACTCCGTCTGTTGTAATAAAAAGATCATGCAGTCTTGAAGGTCCGCTCATTCCGAGTTCATAGGATGTCTCCATAATAGATGTTTTTTTCAGCAGCAGCTTTGCGCTTTCCAGTGTAATGAACTGGAGGAACCTTTTGGGGCTTATCCCTGCCCATTGTGTGAATAGCCTCTGGAAATGATATGGGCTCAGCCCCATGTGTGCCGCTATCTCTTCAAGAGATGGCTGAACCTTACTGTTTGTCTGAATATAACGTATCGCCTCTGCTATTCGGTCATAATCGCTCATTCTCATAATGCACCTACGGTTCTGATATGATTTTCTATTCTATCATGCCATTTTTTTGTGGTTTCGTTGCCTATCAGTGTTTTTTGTCCGAAAAGCAGATCAGGGAGATATCGTGGCTTTTTTCCTCCGATATGCATAGATTTCACACATGAGACACAATATACAATTACATCTTCTGCCGGCATCTCTTCTGCGCGTTTGATCATAGCTGTTGTGACCTCTTCATCAGATTTCAGCTTATAGTATGTATCTCCGCAGCACACAGAAGACGTTTTTGTCTTTTCCGGTTCCTTCAGGGATATGTTCATCCGGCTTATTATTTTTCTGATAGCGTTGTGGACTTCAGGTTTGTTTTTAGTGGGACATGCATCATGTATCGACATTACGGCACCTTTATAGTCTGGGAATGTAAATGTATCACTTTTGGCTAATATTTCCCATAGCGATATAGTTTTTACATTTTTGTAGAGGGAGCTGTGACGTCTGTCGCATCCAGGACAGGTATTTATTATGAATAGAGGCTTATCAGTTATAGGCTTGTGGTGGCAGCAGTTTGTATACATGTTTGAGCATGTCTGCATTTTGATTAGCACGTTACAAATTTGGTCAGCCAGCTCTGGCTTATATAGCATTAGTGCACAGCCCGGGGAAAATAATTTTTCCATCGTATCCTCTTTTTGTTTGATAAAAATAAAATAACAGTAGTGTGTCTTTATTCCCACCCGTTTCTTGCGGTTAAGGAGTGGAAGAGAAAAAAATACCTGTTGTTTTGACAGAAGGGGTGGTTATTCTTTCCCTATTCTGCAACTGGCATGCTCGATGGTCGAGTAGTAATATGTATATCTATAAGTATTTTAAACTCGCATAGAGATTTATTATGTTTTTTGGCATCTGAATTGATATTAGATAGTCAGGTAGTGGAAAAACCACGCCTACCGAGACGGAGCTCAATGGGGTGCCGGCAGGACGCCGGCTTTCCTTTAATGGAAACCCACTAATTATAAATGATTTAGTATGTGGCATTTTATCGTGTTTGATGTATTATAGATACATAAAGCTTGTCACATTAAAACTTTGCCTTGTTCAGTCAAATCAACCTCAAGTCGCACTTGGGAGCGTTCTCAACGATCTGCCCTCTGCTTAATATGAAATATAAACAAGAGCCAAGACCCAAAATGCCTGAAATTATAAAGAGATTATTTGTTTTCAAAGAGTTTGCTCAGGTCGGATTCTTCGTTTTTGCTCAGGTTAACAGGTGGCATAATAGTTGTTTTATTGATACTTCTGGGATTTCTAACCCATTTAAGAAGCAGTTCCGGCGTCCACCGGTCGTCACCTTCCTGCAAAACATCGGAATCAAAGTATTGGCTGAAAAGCCCCGAGAGATTTCTGGCGATCTCCCCGGTTCCTTTCCCTCCAGATTGCCTTGTGATTACTTTATGGCAGTTACCGCAGTGTTTCCCAAAGACATCATCATCTGAGGTTTTTATATATGCAACATAAGGTTCTGCTTCTTTTTGCACTGTGCCTGACGAGGCGAAAAGAAGATATTTGATTATTTTTGTAACATCCCGATCAGAAAAATGAAAATCCGGCATATATTCATTAGTGTTGATTAGTTTGTCTGCGAGGTATTCCCCGGTGTGTATTTTTGCTCGATAATCTAGTGATACTGCAGAGTTTTCACCTTTAGCGCCTATAATATGGCATCTTCTGCAGGCTGAGTCCTCCACGATTTCTTTGCCGGTCTTTACATCATTTTCATCGGTATATAATCCGCTGTATTTTGCAGTGATTATACCGAAATGGGCAATGTTTTTTCTGGAGCTCTCCATATTTCCTCTATGGCATAAACTACAGTCACCTTTGTTGGCATAATGAGGTTCGTGGCAATTCATGCAGGCATAGCCGGAAATTGCTGAGAAGAATATTAGAAATAGAATGAAACGAGTTCCCAATTTTCCCCCCTGAAAAACGTAGCTATAATAGTCAGGACTATAACGGTAAATGTCAGTGCTATCGTTGTGCTCCACACAGCTCTATCATTTTTACTGAACCATACTGCTTTATCGGGCGTGTATTTTTTCCTGAAATCAGGCAGGAAATAAAACAGTATGATCAGCAGCATTATCACATTGAAGTAAACGGCTCTCCAGCTCACGACCTCTTGTATCCAAAGCAGAAACCAAGCACTTTTTGCCGGGTTAGGCGGTGACGAAGGGTCTGCTGCGGTGTCCAGAGGGCTGGGAAATATAAACGTAAGGATGATTGCAAATAGTATTGAAGCAAAGCCTATGAGCAGGCTGAATCCTATAAGTTTTCGCCTGTCTTCTTTATCGGAGCTATCTGCATATTTAACAAGACCGCCATTTTTCCGTATATTATATAAGTGAGCAGAAATCAGTGTCAGGCTGAATACAGGCAGAACAATGACATGCAGAGTGTAAAATCTAAGTACAGTCAGCTTGCCGCCAACATCATCCGGCATCAGAAGGTTTTTGATGAAATCTCCGAAGGGGAGGGTGTTCATAAGCTCCATGCCTGTTTTAGTAGCCCAGTATGACAGCTGGTTCATAGGCATCAGGTAACCTGTGTATGCCTCAAAAACGATTACGAAAAATATGATGTATCCGAGCTTCCAGTTTCTTTTTCTTCCTGCATACACTCCGGTTAAGACGGTTCGCAGCAGATGCACGGCAATAACGATAAGGAATATATGCGAACACATCCGGTGCAGTGCACGTAAAAATTTACCGCCAAAAACTGATTCTTCCAGAAATATTACAGAGCTATAAGAGGATGCGGCATCAGGTGAATAATAAAACATGAGAAGCAGACCTGTTACCGACAGGGTCGTGAAAAGGGCAACCAGTATCGCTCCGGCATACAATGTTTTGGAAAATTTAAGTGTATCCCTGTAAAATTTCGGCGGGAAAAGGTGTGTGAAAAATGGTGATATCAAGCTGTTTCCCTCCGGTACACGGTAATTTTCCCGTTTTCTTGTGAAAAAGCAAATTTCTTAAGCCGTTTCTGTGCCGGTCCTTTCAGCACTTCTCCGGTAAGGGAGAATATGCTTCCGTGGCAGGGACATGCAAATTTGTCATCACTGAGAGAGACAGTACAGCCAAGGTGAGTACAGGAGAGAGAAATCGCTGTTATAGTCTCTTTCGTTCTTAAAAGTGCAAGCTGTTTGTCCTGAAAGATCAGGGCTCCGCCTTCCGGGATGTCCGATATGTTCGCTTCGGCAAGTATACTGTTTTCTTCTATTGGCGGGGACATATATTTACATAGCAGAGTTATGCCTGTTAACCCCACCAGAAAGGCTCCCGTTGTTTTTAGGAAAGATCTTCTGCTGAATTTCTTAATAATCTGCATCACCACTCCTTTGATACAAGCAGATAATACTATATAAGTTAAGGTGGATAAAGAAAAAAGGGGGCACTGGCGCCCCCCTCATAGTGTTATTGTGGAATATACTCAATGAATTTTTGAGTATAAACTCCGGCATGTATTATCAGGAAGCGGAGGAAGTATCCCCCTAATAAAACCAGAGCTTCAAAAAACACCAGTTTAGAACCTGATATATGCATTTTGCCAGCTTCGCCCAGCGCGAAGACAATAGCAGGAATAATAAGCCCGAGGAGCACAAGGAAGACCCAGAACTCCAGAGCGAATTTACCTGTCAGAAGACTGAGCGCAGAGAATTTCATCTCCGGCACACCCTGCATTGCGATAAGAAACATGCCCACAAGGAGGAGAATCTCAAGCATTATGAGATAAAAATGGCTGGTTTCAATCTTATGCATGCTGTCTTCTGTTTTGAAAAACATTTCTCTCACAATCATCGCACCGGATATACCTGTGGATGTCGCGGATATTATGAACAATATCGGAAGAGATGTCTGATGCCAGAAAGGTATTGCCTTTAGGACACCAAGCAGTACAGCAGTGTATCCTGCGGTGAGGATACCTGTTATTATCAGCAGCCACTGCACGGTTCTTCCGCCGGAAAACTTTATGAATCCGAGATTAAATGCGCCATATATCAATGCAAGTAGCGTGAATACCGTCAGTATCCCTGTACCCCATGTAATAGCTGATGTCGGGTTCAAAAAAAGGAGAATCAGAAGCCAAGGCTTCCATAACCCCTGTCCGAGATCTATGTATAGAAAAAATATACCGATACTAACCAGCGGCATTCCTATAACACTTGCAGCTTTTATAAAGGATATGTATTTTTTCCTGTCGTACATATCCGCCATTACAGCGGCAACGATAGCCCCGGCGCCCACACCTGCCAGAAACAGATATACGGCAATATACCACTCAAAGGCTTCTTGAAAAACCATAATAGCCTCCTATTTCTGTATGTAATATATGTTTGGGCGAGTGCCGATGTCCTCACGCAGCTTCCAAACTTTATAATGTTTTTCCGCAGCGTCCTTCAGAAGAAGTGAGATTTCACTATCCTGATCGTTTAAATCGCCGAAAACTCTGACATTTCCCGGGCATGTTGTTACGCATGCCGGCTCAAGACCTTCAGTTATCCTCGGCAGGCAGAAAGTACATTTTTCTGCAACACCAAGATCGTGATTGAAAAATCTTGCATCATACGGACAGGAAACAATGCAGTACTTACAGCCCACACATCTGGATCTTGTCACGTACACAACCCCGTCCTCTCTTTTGTGACTGGCTTTTGTGGGACATACAGTTACACATGGGGCATCGTCACAGTGGTTGCACTGGTTAGGGAGAAAGTGCATCCGCATATTCACAGAACGATCGGGGCTTATCCCGGTGTCTATGTGTGTACGGAAATGATCAGCGGGCACTTCCCATTCTGCCTTACATGCTACCATGCAGGCTTTGCAGTCCACACAGCGGTCAACTATGTATGCCATAGCATATTTTTTATTCATTTAAGATATCCCCCTTTCACACTTTTTCGACTTTAACGAACCCGTTGTGGAAGCCTGCACCGCCGCTGATAGGGTCTGTATCGTCTGATGTGAAGTCTGAATCTCTTGCACCAACACCGGCGATACGTGTAAGCATTTTACTTACAGAACCGAAACCGTGAGGGATAAAGATAGACTCGGGGTGGATGTAGTCCACAACTTTTGCGGTGCACGGACCGCTTTTCTTGCCGTCTTTTGTGATTCTGACAGTGTCACCGCTTTTGATGCCGAGTGCTTTTGCTTTTTCAGTATTGATCCACAGCTCAACAACAGAGTGGTGCAGGGCGAGAAGCCAGGCGTTATTCTGTGTTCTTGCATGTGTGTGAAAGCTGAGACGTCCGAAAAGCAGTCGGAACTCACCATCTTCCGGTGTAGGGGGAGCTTCATATGAAGGCATTGGATCGTAATCCAGATCGTACATCATGTTGCTGAAAAATTCGGCTTTCCCTGAAGGAGTACGGAAAGTTGGCTCAACACCATTTGCAGCAGGGAAAGGATCCCCTGTGTTTCCGATGTAGCATCCATGTTCTTTCATGTATTCTTCTGTTATGCCGATAGTTTCGTATACTTTTTGGTTATACTCACGTATATCCATAAATTCATTTTCATACCCCATTGCTTTCGACAGTTTTGCGGCTATTTCCCATGCGCCCATTGTGTCATGGACAGGGGGAACCGCAGGCTCACGAAGCTGTAAATATCCGCTTTTCCTCGCCGTGGATATAACAGGATCGTACCTTTCAAGGTAAGTAGATTCGGGCAGGATGACATCAGAGTAGTAGGCTGTGTCTGTCATGTATATTTCACATGTAACCACAAGCTCACTCTGCTCAATCGCTTTTTTTACCATTTCAGAATGTCCGTGGTGATGGAATGGGTTGCATCCATAAACAAACATCCCTTTGAGCTCGTGTGTCTGCTCTGCAATGGCATCGATCATTTTGTTTGCCAGTCCGAGATTTCGTGGTGCGATAGGGTAGTCCGTACCGGCACCGTCAGCTCTTTCACTGTGGACATGGTCAACTTCTACCATATGAGGCTTTTCAAATTTGAATCCCACAGGCTGAAACATACCGCCGGGCTGCTGC
The DNA here is from genome assembly GCF_000025725.1 of Denitrovibrio acetiphilus DSM 12809. Classification (GTDB taxonomy): domain Bacteria; phylum Chrysiogenota; class Deferribacteres; order Deferribacterales; family Geovibrionaceae; genus Denitrovibrio; species Denitrovibrio acetiphilus. The sequence goes on along the minus strand of NC_013943.1, from coordinate 1,889,137 downwards.
CAGTTTCCCATCAGAGCGTTGATCATAGCGATTGCTCTGACAAACTGTGTATCAGTGCCATATCTGGTGACACGACGACCGGGGTGAATGTAGCAGTGCGGTGCAGCTTCGCAGAGCTTTTCTGCTGCTTCAATGATGTCTTCTTCTGAAATTTCTGTAACCTGAGATGCCCAGCTTACAGTATATTCCTGAATATGACGGGTGAAGTCTTCAAGTCCGCTGGTGTAGTTTTCCACGAACTCGATGTTATAAAGTCTGTTATTAATGATATGGTTCATCATGCCCAGAAGCAGAGCTGTGTCTGTGCCTGGTTTGATCATCATGTATTTATTTGATTTAGCTGCGGTTTTGCTGTATCTGGGGTCAACATATATAACATATGCGCCTTTGGCACAGCCGTTTATGAAGTCCTGAAGTTCGCCGACATGCAGTGCTTCCGCTATGTTTCTGCCCAGCAGGAGTATGCATTTTGCGTTTTCAGAGTCCACAGGTTCTTTTCCGCCGACAGGTTTACCGTATGTGAGTGCCCAGCCTAACTCCCTGCTTCCGAGGCATTGAGCATATGAAGGGATACAGACATTAGGAGTTCCCATGATCTGCATCAGTTCCACAAAGGCATGTTCACCGGAACCGTGCGCAAAGAGACTGAAGGTTTCAGGACCGTACTGTTCTTTTAATTGATTTGATTTTTCAGCAACATAGGCTATTGCCTCTTCCCATGTGGCTTTCCTGAACTGGCCGGAGCCTCTTTCACCTGTACGTATTAATGGTGTTTTTATTCTGTCAGGATCGTATAGCTGGAAAACACCGGAATTCCCTTTGGCACATAGTTTTCCAAAGTTACTGGGGCAACCGGGCTGACCGTCTAGTTTTCTGACTTTTCCATTAACGACTTTTGCTGTAAGTCCGCATTTCCAGAAACACATTTCGCACCAATTCTGCGCAAATGATTCTCCCAGAGGCTTGGACTCGGGTTTTTCGCCAGCAACAAGACTAACAGATGATAAGGTAGCAAACGCTGCTCCTGCTGCAACCGTTCCCTGAAGGAAATGGCGGCGGGAGATTCTGCTTTTCATCATAATGTCCCTCTAAAAAAAATTTAGTGTGCGGCGGGACAATTATGTTTCTAATGAACTTTTGAATACTCTATTACGAATAGATAAGGTACGATAAGTTTCGCAAATTATGATAGCGGCTTTATAAACGGACAAGGCCGCCGCCGTTTTGGTAGAATACGTTACCAGACAAATTCACCAAAGGAGGCAAAGGCCATGTCCGATGAGAAGATTATACACCTGAACGAAGGTGCCATAAAGGGCGAGTTACAGGAACTTGTCCGCAACAGTGTAGAAGAAACACTTAATAACCTGCTTGAACAGGAAGCCCAGGCTTTGACAAACGCCGCTAAATATGAACGTACTGAGAACCGTAACGGTTATCGTTCAGGTCACTATGAACGGAATCTTTTGACAAGCTCAGGTGATGTTAAACTGAAAGTTCCCAAGCTTAAGGGAGTAACTTTCGAAACAGCCATTATTGAACGCTATCGCCGCCGTGAGAGCTCAGTAGAAGAAGCTCTTATAGAGATGTATCTTGCCGGCGTATCAGTTCGCCGAGTAGAAGATATAACAGAGGCGTTGTGGGGTACTAAAGTATCTCCGAGCACCATCAGTGAGCTTAACAAGAAGGTTTATGTTCACATAGATGATTGGCGCAACAGGAGACTGAAGTGCAGCTATCCCTATGTTTATCTTGATGGCATATATCTCAAGCGCAACTGGGGTGGTTCATATGAGAACGTTGCTGTGCTTGTAGCTATAGCTGTAAATGAAGAAGGCTATCGTGAAGTGATCGGCGCATCAGAGGGTATGAAAGAGGATAAAGAGAGCTGGAAGAACTTTCTCTGTGATCTTAAAGAACGAGGTTTGAAGGGTGTTCAGCTTTTTATAGGAGACAAGTGTTTGGGGCTTGTTGATGCTGTCAGCGAAGTCTATCCGGATGCCAAGTACCAGCGCTGTACGGTTCACTTTTACAGAAATGTATTTTCTGTAACACCGAGAACCAAGGTGAGAGCTGTGGCAGCAATGCTTAAAGCAATACACGCCCAGGAGAGCAAAGAAGCTGCCCTTGAGAAAGCGCAGGCTGTTGCACAGAAACTTCGTGATATGAAGCTAAGGGAAGCCGCTAAAAAAGTTGAAGACAGTATCGAGGAGACTCTGACTTACATGACTTTCCCCTATGCTCACTGGCTTAAGATTCGTACTAATAATGTGATTGAGCGGTTGAATAGGGAGATACGGCGTCGGACTCGTGTGGTAGGTACATTTCCTGACGGAAACTCGGCTTTGATGCTTGTTTGTGCCAGGCTGCGTCATGTAGCTGGAACCCAGTGGGGAACTAAACGTTATATGAGTATGAAATATTTTACTGAAGCCGGAGATATAGAGATGGATTCAGTTGCTGGCTAGTTGAAAGCTACCAAACGGCAAAAGGGAATTTGCGAAACTATCTTGACGGTACCTACGAATATGAGCTTATGTCAATGGGATTATGTTTATTCTATTTGCTTAATGAATACTGCATGTCTACCTGTGCTTGTAAGATATTTGTACATTTTAGATAATCAAATTCGTTATTTTTGGGTGCCTCTTAACGTTATGACAAATCGCTATAGGTATATTCAATAATAGTTATAGGTACGTGTTTTGTCAGGCATGTCAGTTACTTAATGATTTGATTATCTGCTGCCATTTTTTAACGATAAGTTTTTGGTATTCTGGACTTTCTGTCATGATGCGTTCGAACTCGTCATCATCAGCAAACCTGCCGTTACTTAACCGGTACCATCGCATGTTATAAAAGCTGTCAACCATCAGTCCGTCTTTTTGAAGGTCAAATATTCTCTCCTGTCTGGTTTCTCTCATGAATCGTTTCGGGGTTTTGTGGCACTGCTCGCATGTGACAGTTTCACGCCTGATAGTATGGGGGAATACCGCCTTGTAAAAGTTAGAGATCATCCGGTTTTCTGTCCCCTGAACTTTGTCGCCTTTCACATGTGTCAGGAATGTTATGTACTCCGGACGGATAGGGGAATATTTGCCTGCTTTGTTAACAGCTATGGGGAATTTTGTGTATTCTTTTGTGTGACTGCTCTTTGCGTAATCTATGTGAGGGCGTTTGACCCAGCGGAAATATTCATCAAAGGCTGTATCTTCAAGCTTTATCCAGAAGGTTCCATACTCCTGATTTGCCCATGCGGAGTGACAGGTGTAGCACTCCATCTTTTCCATATGAGCGGCGATAGAATGCTCTATAATACTTTTGTCTGGTGTGTGACAGTCTGTGCAACTCTTAGAAGAAACTTGTCCTTTTGCAAGGCTTTCCATTGAGTGGCAGTCTGAGCAGTTCATCCCTTTTTCGTGGTGTATATCAGGTAGCATGGATGCGTACTTTGAACCATTTTGCTCAATACCTCTATCGTAACGTTCATGATCTTCTCTCTGCCCCAGTCCGGTGTATTCTATGCCGATGTAGTAGTCTCTGTGGCACTTCTGGCATGTGTCCGTATCCGGCTTAGTGATCTCGTGTGCGTCTCCCTTTTGGTGGCAGTCAGTGCATGAAGTCACATGGCAGTTTTTACAGTTTTTGTCATAAAAGTTGTTGTCTATACCGTTAAATGTTTTATGAACAAACTTTTTTTCACTTTCCCTGTGTACCATGGCAGAATGCATCATACCGCTGTAGTTTTCGTGACAACTCAGACAGCCTTTAGCTTCTGTTGCGAAATTAGCCGCTTTATCAAAGTGTTCGCTGTTCTGACTGTGACATTCAACACATTCGAGATTTTTATGGGCTCCTGACGAGTGCTGGTCGTGGCATAGGGCGCAGTTTTTATCGTTTTTATCATTTTTATCTGCGGCTAGTCCTGCACTAGTCAGAAAGAAGAGGCTTATGCACGCTGTCATTAAGAATTTTTTCATAGTTTATCTCTTTGTTGTAAATACGTTTTTCAGCTTTCTGATGGCATACGATACAAGTGTTTGCCTTTAACATTTTAGTGATCTCGCTTGTGTTCAGCAGTCGTGAGTGATCGCGAACTATGTCTGAGGTTACCGAAAGTTTTCCGTTAATAACGGAATAAAGAGCGTCCAGAGGTTTGTCGCACTTCTCACATAAGTAAGAGCTTGTAATGTTGCCGTTTGCAGCGGAGACGAGCCCCTGACCAAAACCGGCAAAAGCAAGGTCTGTGTGGCAGGTTATGCAGTCAACCGCTTTCTGTCCTGTATTATGGCTATAGAAAGGGGCAAATTTGAACTTTTTATCCCCTCTGTAATTGAAGATATGTTCATCTTTTATAACTTCCCCGTCCTTATCGATATGGGTAAGGAATGTCTGGCAGCCGGGTGTGACTGACGATATTTTGCCGCGCTGATTAAGCCCTAGAGGGAACGGGAAGAATGAACGGAAGTCCTCTTTCTCGCTGAAAGCTCCGTCGGTAGCCTCACCTTTGATTAAGTCGAACATTTTTTCACGCTCATCGTATGATGTGTGGCATCCGTAGCACTGTATTACGGTTTTGGAGTGACATGTATAGCATTCCATACGGTCGTGTCCGTGCATGGAGTGTTCATCTCCGCCTGCGATCGTCTTTATTTCTAACTTCTTCCCTTTGCGTTTGGTATAAAGGAAGAATTTATCATTTTCTTTTTTTACATTGGAATACATACGCCCTTTGGACGTTAGAACCATTTCGTCACCGAATTTATTTTTGAATGCATAGTTTGCGGATTCTCTCACCGGCTCATCGTTTTCTTTAGTTATCATAGATGTTTCCGGAAGTTTGTCTTTTGTCCCGTGGCAGTCTTCACATGTAGTTTCGATCTGCATATACATGTTTTCATACATGTAGCCGTCGCCCATAATGTCCCTTGATGTGTGGTAGTCGATGCATTCCATCCCTTTTTCGTGATGAATGTCTGCTTCCATATGGCGTACGTTGCGGACACCGTCGATTAGGTCAGGTCCCGGGTAGCCGTGCTGAGTAGGAACCAGAGAGTTGTTGCCGTCGTAAAGTCCCTCATAAGACAAAGCTATTCTACCGCTTCTGTTGTGGCAGGTCAGGCATACGTCGTTGCCGGGGAGCGGGTCAATTATGTGCTTTTCAGGGTAGGGGGATTTGCCTTTTATGGTCTGGTCATTCCCTTCGTATGAGCCATCGTCTGAATGGTTGAAATGACAGGCTGCACAACCGGATGAATGATGTGCCCTGTATCCCTGAAGTTTGTCATAGCCGATGTGGCAGGATGAGCAGAACTTTCTGTAAAGTTCGCCTGAAAGTTCGTCAAGTTCACTGACAGGAGGGTGTTCGACGGAGTTTCCGTCTTGGTTATACCCCGTTGTCCCGTGGGCACTGTATAGGTCGCCCTGATAGTCATCCCAAGCCTGCTGAGAGTTTTTTATCATCCCTGTTGCAGTGTACATAAGAGTTGTGCTTACGCGGTCAAGCTGGTATTGGTGGCATGAGCCGCATGTTTTGTCCCACACTTTGTGGTCAGACGGATTCCGTCCGCCAAGCATATCTTTGTGGGCGATTTCTTTATTTTCAGTTTTTTCATCTCCCCCATGACAGGTTATGCACTCCAGCTTATGGTTGTCTGAAAGGTGTTCTATTCCGGCGTGGCATTCAGATGCTTCACAGCCTTTGCTGTCTGTTGCGGCAGGTGTGTAGAAGACAAAAGCAGACAGTACGGATAAAAGTAGCAGAAACGCCGCAATGTACTTAAGCATGCAGAGACTCCCTGAATTGATAATGTATTATAAGAATATTTCTATATAAAGAGAAGGGAAAAAGGCGGAGAGAATTTCTCCGCCTGTTGTTGTCTGATTAGCAACCCTGAAGCTGAAAGCCTGGCTTAGAGCCACCGCCAAGTGCTTCCACTTTGACTTTGTCTCCGGCTTTAACATCGATGCTTCTGTCGAGTTCGATAGTGACTTTGTTTCCGTCCATACTTACAACTTTGCCTTTAGACGATTTGACTGCTGCATAAGCAATTCCGGAAAATACAAGCATAGCTGCTGCAATAGTGATAATAACCTTCTTTTTCATACTTTATACTCCTAAAATCTTACTTGCAGGTAAAGCTCAAATGTTGAGAAGTCCTGCATATTAGTATCAGTGCCTCTTTCATCTTCGAAAGTAACCTGTGAATACTGAGCTGTGATTTTCAATTTGTCTTCGTTGAGGTAGTAGTTTATGCCGCCTGCGTAGAAGTCAACTTCGTTATCATAGAAGCCGTTAAGGTTTGCAAATTCAAAATTGTCATACCTTCCGAATATCTGCACAAGCCCGGGCCCGACAGGTTGAGGAAGCATGTATGCTGCTTTGAAATATTGCCCTTTTCTCTCACCGTTAAGACCGTAAGAGTTGGAGTCAGGGTTTGCGCCTTTGTATGCGTCATCAAAGTCAATTTCCAGATATGCAGCGGATGCAGTGAAAGTACCCAGGTCTGTAGGGTATTCTGCGAATATGTCAGCAGAATATGCCACATAGTCCTTTTTGTCAGTTTTATCCACTGTGTCGCCATAAACAGCGTCTGCTTCATACTGTGCAGAGCCACCGACTGTAAGGATTTTCTTCTTTCCGAAATATGTTCCTTTGTATCCATAACCTCTCTCTTTATCCAGCAGAGAGAGATGAACACGACCGGTATATCTGAGATTAGAGCCGGGGTCAGGAGAACCGTTACCTTCGTCACCTGTGCGTCCTTCCTGGATTTCGCCTCTGAACTGAAGAAGCCCTTCAGCGACTTCATACCTGACACCGATACCCTTGTCTCTGCTTGTTTTAAAAGGAGCATAGACGAAGTGAGAGCGGTCGAGGGTCAGAGGGTTAAAGCACCCTTCAAGATTTTCTCTTGTAAGTGAGTGTTTGAATTTACCGAGTACAACATCGAGATTCCCGTTAACTTTGTACCTGATCTGTGCGTCGAGCAGATAAAAGTTTTTGTCGTCATCATCAGAAACATCAACATAGAGAGGACTGATGTTTTTGTCTTCGATGTATTCGGTCTGTACATAAAAGCTGAGCTTTTCGTTGTAGGTGCCGATAAAGCCGACGCGGTTTCTTCGGAAATTGAATTCGTTTGTGGAATCTTCGCCTTCGTCACCGCTTCCTGTATTACGTCCGGTATAGCCGAACTGAGCATCATAGAAAAATTTCAGATAATGCCCGTCACCAAGATCAATAGGCTTAAAAGCCATAGCAGATGAGGCTGATAATACAATCAGCAGGGCTGTCAGTAGTATTTTATTTCTAAACATAATGATTTACTCCGTTAATTCTTCTTAACATCCGCCGGTATCGGGTGATACAACAACATCTTCACCGTCACCGGAAGAGTCATCACCTGTAACATCGTCAGAAGTTACATATTCAACGTCTTCTGTTGCCAGTTCTGTACCAGAGCCGGTGTATTCAGTATTAACAGTGAATGTTGTGTTGCCATACGCATCCTGCCATGCTGAGACAGCCTTAAAGAGTATATCTTTAGAGAGTCTTACGGTGTCGTAAGCTAGCATGCCTGCATTTGTATCAGCTTCTAGAACCCCGCCCTGTGTGATGTCTGTTGTTGGTACTACAGTGTCTGCAACTGTCTGAACGAACTGAGATCCGTCCCAGTGTATAGTTGTAGCGCCGTCAATGTATGTCGCTGCAACAGGAGTGAAAGCAGAGTGTGCAGACCATGCAGACCATGAACCGTCATAAAGAGCAACATTTTCATACTCCATTACTTCTTTAATGAAGAAATAGATAGGAGTTGCTGAGTAGCCTGAGAAGCAATGTACAATTATTCTGTCGTTTGCTGATATGCCTGCGTTGTCAAATGCTGCCTGCATTTCAGCTTTGGTTTTAAATGTACCGTCTGCGTTGACAAGGTCGCCGCCGCCTATGCCGGCATCACCAGCTACTATGGCGCCGTCTATTCTGCCGCCGAAAGCCACACCGGATGTACCGGAAGAGCCTCTTGCGTCAATGATCTTAGCAGACCCTGATCTTGCGTAGTTGATAACCTGTGTAGTGGATACTCTTGAAGATGTATGGAGTCCTGGTAAATCTTTGACAGAGAAAACTGAGTCAGCAGGGTCAACTGATTCTGCTGTAGTGTTAACAAGAGTCGGATCGGCTGCTGCGAGAGCTGCTACGCCGCCGTCAAGTATTTTGATTTTTGTTTCTGCGAGTCCCCAGTAGTAAAGCATCCACCAGCCGCGGGTTAAGTTCCATACTCCGTTGCCTGATGCAGCACTGGTTAAGACAATTACTGTGTCATGTGTTACGCCCAGATCCTGAAGCATTGCATCAATAGTTGTACCTTTCGGAACCATTTTTGCGGAAGTATCGTTTATGGCTACTGTATCTATAGGTCCCTCAGCTCTGTAATCGAAAATAGTGAAAGCTTCGATGTCTTCTATTGAGGTAGAGCCTATGATTCTGTTCGCTGCTGTATCTGAAAAATCTGTCTGCACATCAAGGATAACGACAGGGTCTCCGGACGCAGTAACATTGCCGTTGGCTATCCAGCCGGCAACGTCAGAAGCAGAAACAACTGCACTGGCGGGCTGGTCGTAAGTGTCCCACCATATCGGGGTTGCTGATTGTGAGTCTGGGGCGTCATATGAACCACCGCCGCCACAACCGACTGCTATTGTAATAAAAGAGATCACAACAACATAGACTGAGAATACCTTTGCTTTTCTTAACCAGGAAAGCTTCATGATCGTTCCTCCGTTTTTAGGGCATAACCCTATTCCATATTTTGGTTAGAAAAGTTCGGAAGATCAAATTGTCCCGCCGCACACATTTTTGGTGGTTGAATTAAAAGTTGAAAATTCACAACTCACCCATATGTGTAATTAAAATCACATAACAGATTCAGTGTCAATCCTTTCTCGTTAAAACGCTACATGTTAATATTCCGGTATTAGAATATTAAGATATATCATGAATTATATAAAGCCCGATAGTAGATTAACTGAAAAGATGTATACTCTAATATTGATGATGTTCTTTTAAAATGGTGTCAGAAACGTTAATTATTTATAAAATAATACCCAATGCGTGATGATACCTATGGTGAAAATTCTGTGCTTATTGTGTATCTGTGTTGAGTAGAGTAGTTATTGATGTGTTTTAATATGTTTTGGTTAAGATATCTTACATATGTTCTCAACAAAATGAACCAATGGGCATAATCGCCGGACATATGCTTATATTGACTTGTGATAAAGTTTTTATTTGCAGTTACTTATATTTAAAATATATTTAAAAAATAATGGTACTTTCTTATATTTTAAGATGCTATATATCCTTTTAGTGAAATAATGCAGGCTATATGAAAAGTGCAATAAAATTCACATAAAATATGACTGTTTGGCGAGTCATTTTTCGTATGAAAAGACAGGCAGATATAGTGTTAACTCATGTTTATATGTTAAGCTGTGTTATAGTGGAAAAAGTTATCTGTATCATTATGATAAGGTATTATATTGTATAGTATTATGTTTCGTTAAATATCGGTATGTGCTTGGGGTATGTTTTAATATTTGAGTGAATTTAAAATTAATCAAGTGAAAGAAGTGGAGCAATTGAAAAGTTTTTGAATATTAGAAAATAATGAATATTTATACGTACTGATAAGAGTATATGCCATTTTAGAGCAATATAAACCAGCCGGCAGTGAATACCGGATATTCTGCTCTGGTTTAGCAATGCGGGTATATGAAGCTGTTAAAGGCTTGACAGGAGTACATTTTCACCGGCAATTCCTTCAACCTTAAAAGACGGCTCTTCCGAGGTGACCATTATCACATATTTGCCGTTCTCTTCCCTCACGGTTTCTATTTTACCTTTTATATGAAAATATTTTTTTCTTTTGGGTTCTTCCCCTTCCGACCGGTTAACCTTAAATGGTCCGACAGGCGGAATCATATTTATTTCCATGATATCCTCCTTTATTATTTATATAGTTTAAATCGGAAATTATTCAAGATACTTGAACTGATGAATAGTCTTTGTAAGCGCATCTAAGCTGCAAAGATAAGTGTCCTTATGGTTTGCGACTGCGTTGCAATAGTGTATTAGTGTTGGTAGTTCTAGCAGTTTTTATAGAATTCATCGAGAAATGAATGATCTGTCAATCCGCAAGCTTCGCGCTGAAATTTGAATTCTTTTACATATTTATCTTTTAGTTCCTCGAGTTTTGCGACAGTTTTTTCCGTTCTGCGTAGTTTGTTCTTAAGTCTTTCGGCAAGTATGTTTTGTCGTTTTTTCCGGCAGAGTCCGCTGTTGATGACTGTTGAGCACTCCACCCGCACGACCATAGCCCGCAATCTGTTAAGCAGGGCAAGTTTCTGCTTATACATTTCTTCGGCAATTTCGACTTTCTTACCGTATTTGTAAAGGGTATTTGCCTTCATCTCCAGTAAGTCTTGTTCGATACTTTTCATTTGCAGCATTTTTTATTTTACTACTTTTCAGCTTTTTATGATAGTAGCTGTTAAATATACTTGTAAATTATGGTTATATAGACAATTATAGTCACCGAAAGAAGGTCGTTCAGTTGCCGGCACACTTGATGTGCGGGAGGAAAGTCCGGACACCGCAGGGCAGGATGGCTGATAACGTCAGCCTGGTGTGAATCAGGGAAAGTGCCACAGAAAACAAACCGCCTTTTAAAGGTAAGGGTGAAACGGAGGTGTAAGAGACCCCCGCTGATGCTGGTGACAGCACAGGCAAGGCAAACCCCATCCGGTGCAATGCCAAATAGGCAGACCAACTAAGATTGCCCGTTTTTTATGGTCTGCGGGTAGGCAGCTTGATCATATTGGCAACAATATGGCTAGATAAATGACTGAAGATAACAGAATCCGGCTTACAGACCTTCTTTCACTTTTCATAAAATAATTTCATAAAGTCATTTTATTTTTCGACTATTGCTCTAATTGCGATTGACTAGGAAATAAAAACCAGCTATATTTCTGGAAAAAATGTATAATGTATACAGTATACTGTGTACGTATATTTTGAACATTTTTTTGACCTGTATACAAAGGGGTGTTTGTGAACCAGGAAGTTTTTATAGAGAGCAAACCGCTCAGAGAAAAGATAGCCGATAAGATTAGATCTGATATAATTAAAGGAATATATAAGAATGGCGAACGTCTGGTGGAGCCTAAGCTTGCCAAAAACTTAGGTATCTCAAGAACGCCTATCCGTGAAGCTCTGCGACAGCTTGAGTCGGAAGGCTTTATTGAGATAGTGCCCAGAAGAGGTGCTGTTGTCAAAGAGCTAACCATTAAAGATATTGACGACCTTTACGCCATTAAAGCGAATCTGGAAGGGCTGGCAGCAAGACAGGCTGTTCTGCACCTCACAGAAAATCAGATCGAGAATCTTATAAATATAAATAAACAGTTCAAAAACTATGCAGAACAGAATCCGCATGTAACAGATGAATATCTGAAAGACAATATTGATTTCCATAATACTTTTATATCGGCATCAGATAATGAAAAGCTTGTGGATATTCTGGACGGTCTTTCCAAAAACTTTCAGCGTCTCAAGTCGATGCTGGTTTCTGACGCAGGGCGTGCAGCCACTGCTGTTGTGGAACATAAAAAGATAATCGATGCTTTTGTTTCAAAAGATCCTGATCTTGCCGAACGTTCGGTCAGGGATCATATCATCAGCGGATGGGAATATTTGAAAGAAAGAATCAAAGGCAACTGACAGGAGCGCTTATAATGGCTGTTAGAGATATAAATATAGACAATACTCCGTTGAGTGAGAAGATTGCTCATACCATACGAAATAACATAATAAAAGGTATTATCAAGCCTGGAGAGCGGCTTGTTGAGCCAAAACTCTCGGAGATGCTTGGTATCTCCAGAACACCGATAAGAGAAGCGCTCAGACTTTTAGAGATGGAAGGTTTTATTGACATCATACCGCGCAGGGGCGCAGTGGTGACGACCCTTACCCGTAAAGATATTGACGATATATTCATAATAAAAATGAAGCTGGAACCCCTTGCTTCAAGGCTGGCTGTGGACAATCTTGAAAAGAGCGATATTGACAGACTTAAAGAGCTTGCTGCAAAGATGGAGGCTGGGTCTGCTAAGGGTGTTACCCAGATGATCAACTGGAATTACGATTTTCACAACATTTTCATATACAAATGTAATAACGACAGGCTGATAAGAATGCTTGACGGATTGCAGCAGCAGTTCAAACGGGCTACTGTTTATTCATTTACAACTGAGGGCAGGACAAAGAAAGTCAATGAAGAGCACCTTGAGCTCATCAAAGCCTTTGAGAAAAAAGACAGCGATTCCGTGGAAAAAATCGTTGAAACGCATGTCTACAATGGATGGCAGTTTATAAGAGTTCAGTTTGAGGAAGTGTTGACACAGATTTAATCCTCGTGTGCCGTAACTTGTCTCTTATCCTGCTGCAACGATGTGTATGAAAAAGATTGCGGTAAAGGATCTTAAAGTCGGGGACAAAATACTAAGGCTTGACAAGAGCTGGTTCGAGACCAGTTTTTTTAAGCATAAGTTTATTGTCAAAGACAAGTCAGTCATAGACAGAATAATGTCAAGTAATATTGAATTTGTTTATATTGACGAAGTCACTCCCGAAGAAATTAAGGTCTCACAAATTTTAGAAACCCCTACAAAGGACATCATAGATGAAGCGGCTGAAGCTGCGTCCGTTAATCTGATTGATATTGAAGATTTTTCAAAAGCATCTGAAGTCTATACTGAATCTGTTAAAATGACAAAATGCGTGTTCGAAGATATACGAGCTGGAAAAATGTTTAATAACTGTGCTGTCAAAAGTATTGCGGCGAATATTGCACAGATTACACGCAGAAATAAAGGGGTTCTTGCCAGCGTAACCAAGTTGCGGCAGTATGACGACTATACTTTTCAGCACTCAATGAATGTAAGTATCTATTCTGCCGGGCTGGCATCTCACCTCGGTATGGACAGTAATGAAGTTGAGCGTATAGCCTGTGCCGGGCTTCTGCACGATGTAGGAAAAATGCTTGTACCTAAAGATATACTGAACAAACCGGGGAAACTGACTGATGAAGAATTTTCTATGATGAGAAATCATGTTCAGTACGGTTATGATTTTCTGAGGAAAGAAGCCGTTGCTGACGATATACTCCGTCTTGCTTACGAACATCATGAGCGATATGACGGCTCGGGTTATCCGAACAGACTTCGGGATAAAGATATCAGTATAGAAGGTAAGATCGGAGCTGTGGTTGACATCTATGACGCTATCACAAGCGACAGAGTTTACCATAAAGGTATGGAACCCCCGTCAGCACTCAAGCTTATGTTCAAATGGGCTGATTCGTATATCAATAAAAAAGTTTTTGAATTTTTTATAATGAATATCGGTATATATCCGGTAGGAACTCTTGTTCTTATGAATACGCATGAGCTTGGCATTGTTGGTAAAACTAATATCAACAAACCAACTGAGCCGCTTGTGCTTGTTTTTATGAACAAAAAGGGCAGGAGGCTGCCTGTCAAAGTGGTTGATTTGTCTATAAAGACTGTGGTTAAAAGAAAAATTTTAGCACCGATCAATCCTGAGTCAGTCTCTGTACCTGATGAAGTCTATTCTTATATAGATAATTTGAATAAAATCACATGATAATGATAAAAAAACTTATTTTGTGTTGAACTATTTTGTCGGTCACTTATCTTAGTCGTATAAATAAGACTATCGTGGGACTTCGTGTCCTTTATATATCCCCTGTAGGTTTTAAAGGTTAAGGAGAGGGCAGGTTTTGAAGCCTGCCTTTTCTTATAGTAAGTTAAAGGTTTCTAATTTTTACTGCACGGTAGATTGTGCCGTCTATAGTGTCCAGAAGCTCAATTCCCTGTTGTTTTAATTCCTGTCTGATGCTGTCTGCCAGTTCAAAATTCTTATCTTTTTTGGCATCTGCTCTGTCCTGAATCTTCTGTCTAAGTTCCTCTTCAGAAATAGACAGGTTTATGCGGAACCATTTCTCTGGTGTGTATTTTACTATTCCGAGAACATCAAGTATCACCTTGAATACGTCCTGAACAGCCTCCTGTAATGCCGGGAAACTGATTTTGTTGGGTTTTGAGCCTAGCAGCCTGTTTGTTTCCCTTATGACTTCAAACATGGCAGCTAGGGCTTCAGGTGTGTTGAAGTCGTCATCCATGGCTGTTTGGAATTTATCCATAAAGGTTTCTTTCATCTTTTCTGCTTCTTTTGTGATATCCACGCCTTTTTTACCGGCGTTAAATCTGCTTATTTCGTCAAGCATTGTATAAATGCGGTTGAGGGATTTTTCGGCTTCAAGCAGATGATCCTGAGAAAAGTCGAGAGCGCTTCTGTAGTGTGTAGTCATGAGGAAATATCTAACTATCTCAGCATCAAATTCTTTGAGGACATCTCTTATAGTAAAAAAGTTGCCGAGAGATTTTGACATTTTTTCCTGATTGACGTTAACAAATCCATTATGTATCCAGTATTTAGAGAACATGCACCCACATGCTGCCTCGGACTGGGCGATTTCATTTTCATGATGAGGAAATACGAGGTCTTTTCCGCCGCCGTGTATGTCAAAAGGGAGTCCGAGAAGGTCTTCGCTCATAACGCTGCACTCAATGTGCCATCCTGGGCGACCTTGTCCCCATGGGCTTTCCCAGCTTGGTTCACCGGGTTTTGATGCTTTCCACAGGACAAAATCGTAAGGGTTTTCTTTCTTTACGCTGACTTCAATTCGGGCTCCTGCCATCATATCTTCCAGCTTTCTGTGAGATAGTTTTCCGTACTCTTCAAATTTTTGCACACGGTAATATATGTCGCCGTTTGATTCATATGCAAATCCCTTCTCAATAAGAGTTTCACACATCTGAATCATTTGTTTTATGTAGTCTGTCGCTTTCGGTGTGTGGTCGGGGCGCAGGATATTGAGGCTGTCCATATCAGCATCGTGCTCAGCTATAAAGTTTGCAGCAAGTTCGCGCCAGTCCATCTGTTTTTCATTGCTTCTTTTTATGATTTTGTCATCAATATCGGTGAAATTTTTGACAAAAGTGACATTGTACCCCTTAAACATTAGGTACCTGCGTATAACATCGAAGACACCGGAGCTGCGTGCATGACCTATGTGACAGAGGTCGTAAACTGTTACACCACAAACATATATTTTCACATTATCCTTTTGCAAAGGCTGAAATTCTTCTTTTTTGTTGGAAAGTGTATTAAAAACTTTAAGCATGTATATCACCCGCCGGAAGCCGCAAGCAGCTTTCTGGTATATTCTTTTTCCGGTTTTTCCAGCACTTCATTGACAGTGCCGTACTCAACCATCCTGCCGTTATGCATGACCATTACATCATCGCACAAATAAGATACAACAGCAAGGTCATGGGATATTAGAATAAAAGTGACTCCTTTTTCAAGTTTTAATTTTTTCATAAGGTTCAGTATTTGCGCCTGAACGGATACATCGAGTGAACTGACAGGTTCGTCAGCTATGATTATCTCCGGCTCTAGCGAGAGCGCCCGTGCTATTGATATACGCTGTCTCTGACCGCCTGAAAACTCATGCGGATATCTGTCTAGGTGTTCCCGTTTCAGACCTACAAGTTCCATATAGTCACCGCAGATTTTTCTGAGGTTACCCTTCATGCCGTGAGTTTTCAGAGCGTCTTTCATAGCAGAAAAAATAGTAAGCTTGGGGTTCAGGCTGAGGTAGGGATCCTGAAAAACAACCTGAACATTTCGCCTGTAGTTCATATAATTCTTCCCCAGACCATTAATGTTTTTTCCGTGAAAGAGGACATTGCCTTCGTCCGGCTTTATTATGTCTGAGATAATTTTAGCAACAGTAGTTTTGCCGCTGCCGGATTCACCGACAATGCCAAGTGATCGTCCCTTCAGTATTTCGACAGAGACGTTATCCACAGCGTTGATGATAGTTGAAGAGCCTTTAAATATTCCTTCGAAGGCTTTGTATGTTTTTTTAATATTCTTTAGTTCAAGTATATTTTCTAGCATTGGTTAGTTTTAAAATGTGATATTTGTTCCTGAAGTTCGTGGGAGAGTTCAGCGAGTTTTTCTGAGAACTGACTGACTTCATCCACAATCTTTTTATTGTCTTCAGAGGAGATGCTTACATTTGTCACAGTGGTTGTGATGTTTGCTATAGCCTCGCTCTGCTGTTCAATGATGTTCAGGATAGGCTCAACAGATTTAGCTGCTGATTCCATCTGACGTACAACCTCTTCAAAGTTTTCTCCAACTTCTGTGATAGATTTTGAGCTGGACTCAACTTCGTCAATGCCTGTATGCACTATATCCACAACACCTTGAACATTGCTCTGTATGGAGCCTACCATGCTGGATATCTCCTGAGTTGATGTTCCTGTTTTTTCGGCAAGCTTGCGCACTTCGTCTGCAACCACAGCAAACCCTCTTCCTGCTTCTCCGGCTCTGGCTGCTTCTATTGCAGCGTTCAGTGCAAGCAGGTTAGTCTGTTCTGCAATGTCTACAATGATGCTGACGATGTTTGTTATCCCTTGTGAGGCAGTTTTCAGCTCTGCAAGGCTGTCTGCAACACCGGCAAGGTTGCTTGCGACGCTGCTGACCTGGCTTATCGATGTCTGAAGCCCGAGGTTGCCTTCAACAACTTTCTCTTTGGCAGTCTGTACCTCTTTTATTCCAATTTGCACTGATTCAATTATGCGAACAGTGGAAGATGAAAGTTCTTCCGCAGCAGATGCGGCGGCAGCCATTTCCAGATTAGTGTCATTGAGGTTTTCGTGCATCTTGTGCATAAGCTCCGCAGACTGGTCACTTGTCTGACTAAGATAGTTTGTGCTGGTAGTTACGTTTACCACCAAGTCGCATAGTGACTGCTGCATTGTGTTTATGGAATTTGTCAGTGCGCCAAACTCATCATTTGATTCATGCTTAACATCACCGCACATCAGGTTTCCGTTTTTAATATTTTCAGCAACATTCATTATTTTGCGTAGTGGTTTCGTAATCTGTGAAGCACTGTAAATACCTATAATCACTGCGAGTACCAGCACTACAACAAGCATAATGATAGTAGAGGTCATTACTTTTGCGGATATAGAGTAAATAGTTTTTACTCCGTTGTCCATATGTTCCTTTGCAGTTTTGGTGAGTGATTTCAGCTCTGCCTCAGTCTCAACAACGTCTTTTTCCAGTACATTTATCTGTTTTACAAGATTTTTCTCCATATCTATAGTTTGCAATCTGATGTTCTGAAGTCTGGCAGAAGAGTCTATCATCGTCTTAGTGACGCCTAGAAGCATTGTCATTCTTTCGCGCACTTCATCATTTTTCATTGCTACGATATAGTCGCCTTTGTAGGAGCCTCCATCAAGTATCGTCTGTGCTTTTTCCGTCAGTTTTTTTGCGTAATTTACCAGAGTGAAAACACCATCCTCAGCATCTATTGCGTCTTTTGCGTTGACTATTTCTGATATATAGACTTTTATTTCAAGCGGGTCTTCCATCATTTTATGAAGAAAGTTAAGTGTGTTTTTGTATTTGTCACCAAATTTCTCAAGTGCCATCATACTGACAAAGATATAGCCTTTTTGTTTTCTGAAAAGTGAATCCATGTCATCAAAGAGAATAAGCATGTCATCATTTGTTTTGATATATTCTGATTTTTGCTTAAGAAAACTTTCTGCGAGTACCTTGAGATGCTCACTCTTTTCAGATACTTTCCGAAAATTCTCGTCATTAGGTTTTCGGCTTAAAGCCTTGTCGATTTTTGTGAAGTTGCTTTGTATACTTTTCTGAAATGAATCAATCTCCTTAAGGTCAGTAGTCACTCTTGCACTTTTTATGGCTATGACTATGTTCTTAAACTCACTGTTAACAGTATTCGCTACTTCTCTATCTGCGAGCATGTCGTTCATTACTACGTTTACATACCCTGTAACTCGCTTACTGGAAATCATGAAAGTTAATGATAATACAATGATAAAGCACGTAACGAGAAGGTAAGACATGATCAGCTTAACTTTAATATTCATATATAACCCCGAACCTATATGTTTACAAATATTGTATACTATTTTATAATTAATGTCACTGGATATAAACGTTGTTTGAAAATTGTTAACAATGTGTCGTAGCTCTGGAAAAATAAAAAAAGAAGTAGGTAAAACAATGCAAATACTGGAAGAATTCATAAAAACGCATAAATTTTATGAGAAAAAATATAAAAATCAGACGATTTTTAAATCTATGAAACTGACTACCAATAGTAGCGGGGAAACAGAACCTGTATTCTATGTAGGAGTTCCTGGTCTGATGGTTGCTCTTTCATTTGCAGTTGTTGTTGTTGCTACAGTTTATCTACTTTCTATCCCCTTTAAGTGGTACATATGGCTTCCATATGTTATCGCTACAATATTCGGATTCAGAATTGCCCTTAAGCTGGATAAAGTAAAACAGATCAGATATATGATCTATTACCTTCTGGATAATTCTAAGAAACTTTTAGAGAAGGCAGACAGCGAAAAAGATAAAGAGAAAAAAAGAGAGATGATAGAGAAGGCTGCTGAATGGCTGGAAAAAGCTCAGGAGTGGGTTTATGAACCTGCCGTTGAAGCGCAGCTGGAGCTTATTCGTAAATCGTAGTTTTTTTGTCATTTTTATGTATTGAAATTGCTTTTATATTTTTGTATGTTGTTTCATATAATATACAAAGGTATTTTTTATGTTCAAAAAATTGATGAAAAAGTCAGGTCTGAAAGCAAGTATAAAACGTAAATTCCCCAGAGGTTCACTTGCCGTAAAGCTATGCGCAACTATTCTTGTTAATTATAAGAAAGGTGATAAGACCTTTACATATGGTGACTGTTTTTCTATACGCACTTATGATATCAGCAGCGGAGGTCTTTGTATCAGTCATCCTGACAGACTTCTTGCAGGTAAAGTGCTGATGATTAATTCTAAAAACAACCTGAAGAAAGTTAAATGCATGGATTGCGCTATGCTCGGTGTCATCAATGATGAGTTTGTTAATAAGCCTTTGCTTGGTAAGGTTGTCTGGGCTACAGAGAAAAGAGCCGGAATTGAGTTTTTTGATATCAATGATGGTGACAAACGAAAGCTTGATAAGCTTGCTAAGACATCATTCTGATTATCTTCAGACATAAAAAAACCCGCTCAAGGATGAACGGGTTATTTTTTTCATAAATAACTACAGTCTTACTTGTGGCAAGTGCTGCAGGATTTTCCTTTTGGAACTTTTTTCGCTTTGTGGCATTCCCAGCAGAATTCATCGTGAGCAGGATTTTTAGTTTTACCTTTTTTGATGTCACCGGAAGCTACGAGAGCTTTAGGGTTGAATTCTTTACCAGTTTTAATTGATTTAAGGGCTCCGCCTTCAGCTGTCATGTGGCATTCTATGCACTCATTTTTAGTCTGGTGGAATGCGTGTGGGAACTCAACAGCCGGTTTCTTTGTATCAAGGCCCCATTGTTCTGCGAGGTTGACTTTCTCAGGGCTTGTGGCTGCGAAAGCTACAAGAGCAACTGAAAATACAACGAGCATTGCAATTACAATCTTTTTCATTACTACTCTCCTTAGTGGATTTTAAAAGATTTTAAACCCTGTAAAGCCTTGTGTCAATGGGATATATGTAAATTTACACAAAGATATTAGTCAGGTCTGGTGTCTTGTGTGATGCTCTCGTAACCTTGTAAGTGTCTTGTGATATGTCGATAATGGACGATGATTCGACATTTTGATTGTTGTCAAATATAAAAAATATGATTTTAGATTTAAAAGTTTCTATGACTGCTTTCTCGCTGTTGCTGTAATTTTCTCCAGACAGATTTGCACTGGTTGCGCTGACAGGGCCTACGGTGTCTATGAGGTTTAGCAGCCATTTCTTGTCGGGCATCCGTACGGCAACGGTTCCGTTTATAGTGAAAAGTGGGTTCAGACCTTTCTTTGCTTTCAGTATGAATGTCACTGGGGCAGGCCAGACCTCTTCAAGCGCTTTCAGCTGTTTTTCACTTTCGATAATAGCTATTTCTGAAAGCTGCTTCAGCGAAGATATAAGGATAGGAAATGGCTTTGTCCTGTCTCGCCCTTTGATGTCGAATATCTTTTCATTTGATTTCACGTCGGAAACAGGCGCACCTATGCCGTATATGGTATCTGTGGAAAAAATAACGGGCTCTGATTTTGTCAAAGCCCGTCTGAATATTTCTATTGCGTTGTTACCCTCGGCTTTTGCTATAAGCATTTAGAGCATTTCCTGAACGGCTTCATTATCTTTATAAACTTTCTCTTTCATAGCCTCTCGGTATGCAAGAAGCTTTTCGTACATTGCCTTGTCACTTCGTCCTATAATCTGCGCAGCGAAAAGACCAGCGTTTTTAGCACCGGCTTTGCCTATTGCCATTGTCGCAACAGGTATTCCGCCGGGCATCTGCACCATAGCGTAAAGGGCATCTATACCGTTCATGCTTGTGGCTGCGATAGGGACTGCCACAACAGGAACGTTTGTTTCGCTGGCGATAACACCGGCTAGGTGAGCAGCAGCACCAGCAAGAGCTATGATGGCAACAAGCCCGCGTTCATCGGCTGTGCGTGCCCATTCTCCTGTGCGTTCCGGTGTCCTGTGTGCACTTGACACAATAACTTCGTACTCTATTCCCAACTCTTTTAAAACATCTATGGAAGCCTGAGCTATCTCGAAGTCAGATTTGCTCCCCATTATGATTCCAACTTTGTTCATTTTTTCATCCTCTTGAGTGCTTTTGCGCCTATGTCTTTTCTGTAGTGTACATCTTTCCAGTTTATCTTTTCAACTGCATCGTATGCAAGCCCGATAGTCTGTTCAAGCCCTTTACCACATGCAGTAACGCCAAGAACACGACCGCCTGTGTTTACTGTCTTACCGTTTTTCGTCTCAGTTCCGGCGTGGAAAACCTTTACGCCTTCGAGTTTGTCAGCATCGGCAATCCCAGTTATCTCATAACCTTTTTCGTAAGATTTTGGATAGCCGCCTGATGCCATAACGACACATACCGTAGGATTCTCATCCCATTCAATTTCGACTTTGTCGAGGGTCTGGTCAGTACATGCCAGAAATACCGGAACGATGTCTGATTTCAGTCTGGAAAGAACAGGCTGTGTTTCAGGGTCTCCGAAACGCGCGTTGAACTCCAGAACCTTTACGCCATTCTTTGTGACCATAAGTCCTGCATATATTATACCTTTAAATGTAATCCCTTTATCAGACATTGTTCTGATGAGCGGGTATGCGATATTTTCAGTAGCGAAATTAAAGAGTTCGTCTGTTACCACAGGAGCAGGGGAGTAAGCCCCCATTCCGCCGGTGTTCGGACCTGTATCGTTATCATATGCGGGCTTATGGTCCTGTGATGAAACCATCGGCAGAACAGTTATCCCGTCTGTAAATGCAAGGTATGACGCTTCTTCACCGTCGAGGAATTCTTCTATAACAACTTTACTGCCTGCCTCACCGAAGGCGTTATCAACGAATATTTCTTCAAGTGCGGCAATTGCTTCTTCAGAAGTTTTTGCGACAGTGACACCTTTGCCAGCTGCCAGCCCGTCAGCTTTCACTACTATCGGAGCGCCGTGTTTTTCCACATATGCTTTAGCGGCTGCCAGATCAGTAAACTCACCATACGCTGCGGTGGGGATTCCTGCGTCAATCATAATCTCTTTTGCGAAAGCTTTGCTCGCCTCAAGCTGTGCTGCATCTGCGTTTGGACCGAAAGCTCTCAGCCCTTCCTTTTCAA
This sequence comes from Denitrovibrio acetiphilus DSM 12809, assembly GCF_000025725.1. GTDB lineage: Bacteria > Chrysiogenota > Deferribacteres > Deferribacterales > Geovibrionaceae > Denitrovibrio > Denitrovibrio acetiphilus. The sequence continues at coordinate 1,867,249 of NC_013943.1, read as the reverse complement.
ATGCGTTGACAATGCCCATTGCAAGAGGATCTTCAGGGCCTACAACAGTGAGGTCGATCTTTTCAGTTTTTGCAAATTCCACCAGCTTTTCTATGTCAGTGGCTTTTATGTCGATATTTATTGTTTTGTCTTCAAGGTCAGTACCGCCGTTACCGGGGGCGGCGTATATCTTTGCCACTAGTGGTGACTGGGCGATTTTCCAACAGAGTGCGTGTTCTCTTCCGCCTCCGCCTATTACCAGAATTTTCATATATATTACTCCAGATACGTCATTTTTTAATGTTTGAAATGGCGCACGCCTGTGAAAACCATAGCAATGCCATGTTCGTTCGCAGCAGTTATCACCTCTTCGTCTCTGATAGATCCTCCGGGGGAGATAATGGCTGTGATGCCTCTTTCTGCGGCTTCGTCCACACTGTCTCTGAAAGGGAAGAAAGCATCAGATGCCATAGCTGCGCCTTTAAGGTCTGTTTTAGCTTTGGATGCTGCAATTTTGGAAGAATCCACACGGCTCATCTGCCCTGCGCCCACACCTATTGTTCTGTCTGCTTTTGTATAGATTATAGCATTTGATTTAACATGTTTTGCAACTATCCATGCAAAGTTGAGTGCTTCATATTCCTCTTTGGTCGGTTTTCTGTCAGTGGGGATGTCCAGTTTTCTGATATCTTCTATTTCGTGCAGGTCTCTGTCCTGAAGGAGAATTCCGCCTGTGACATTTTTAATATCCAGTTCGTTGTCGCGTCCGCCTGTTATATCGCCAAGCTCTATGAGCCTTATATTCTTTTTGGCTTGAAGCACTTCCAGCGCATCTTCGGAGAAAGACGGAGCGAGTACAACCTCAAGAAAGATGTTGGAAAGCTTGTCGGCAAGTTCTCTGTCCACTTCACGGTTAACACCGACTATACCTCCGAATGCAGATACAGGGTCACACTCAAGAGCTTTGTCGTATGCTTCGGACAGTGTTTCACCGACTGCACATCCGCAGGGGTTTGTATGCTTAATAATGGCCACAGCCGGCTGTCTGAATTCTTTGATAAGCTCAAGTGTCGCCTGAATGTCTACTATGTTGTTGAATGACAGCTCTTTACCGTGTAACTGCCTTCCTGTTGCGACAGAGGCTTCATTTACAAGAGGTTTAACATAAAAAGCAGATTCCTGATGAGGGTTCTCGCCATATCTCATAGGTTGTTTTTTACGTGCCGGAATAGCGATTTCTTCTGGGAATTTTACGCCGAGTTTACGGTTAAAGTAGCCGGCTATGATAGAGTCGTAAACACCTGTGTGAGAGTATGCTTTTCTGGCGAGGTCGATACGTGTTTCAAGCTCTGTGCCGCCGTTGTCCATCTCTGTGAGCACTCTGTCGAAGTCGCCGTTATCGACAACGATAGTGACGAATTTATGATTTTTAGCTGCGGAACGAATCATAGAAGGACCGCCGATGTCGATATTTTCTACAACCTCTTCATGGTCTGCGCCTTTCGCTACAGTTGCCTCAAAGGGGTAGAGGTTTACAACAACCATGTCTATGTTTTCGAGACCGTGCTCTTGCATTGTTGCCTGATGTGCCTCATTATCACGGATATTTAGAATTCCGCCGTGCACTTTTGGGTGTAAGGTTTTAACTCTGCCGTCAAGCATTTCAGGAAACCCTGTAAAATCGCCGATCTCAATAATATCGATACCGCTTTCAGCGAGGAGTTTTGCTGTTCCTCCTGTGGAGATGATCTTAACATCGTGCTTTTTAAGTCCTCTTGCGAACTCAACGATTCCGCTTTTGTCAGAGACGCTGATCAATGCGGTTTTCGGCATTACTTTCATTAATATAACCTCGTTAATATTTATAGGAGCTGGTGATGACATTGCGAAAAGCAGTTAGCCGAAGCAGCCGTTATTATTTTCTCACGAAAAGTTTCAGGGGCTGCTCCAGCTTTCAGGCTTGCAATGATATTATCTTTTGCTCCTGTTGCTTAAAATTATGTAGTCCAGAAACAGAATCCCTATGCCCACAGAGATAGCGATATCCGCCACGTTGAACGCAGGCCACTGATACTGTTTGTAGTAGAAATGAAGGAAATCCACGACCTTGCCTATGTAAATCCTGTCAATAAAGTTGCCTATGGCACCTGCCAGTATAAGGGTGTATGACACAAGGCGTATCTTCATGTCTTTCTCTTTAGACATCAGGTATATCACAGCCAGTATCGCAACTGCTGTGATGATTACGAAAAATCCCTGTCTGTATGAATCGTCAAGCTTTGCGAGCATACCGAATGCAGCGCCCGGGTTCAGCACATAGGTGATGCTGAAAAAACCGTCGATAACAGGTCGCAGTTCGTAAAGGTCAAAATTATTTTTAATATACAGTTTCGTCCACTGATCAAGAATTACAATGAACACAACTGACGATATAAGTATTTTTTTCATTATGAAAGAGCCTCAGCACATCTGCTGCATATCCCTTCAGTCTTCTCACCGACAGTCGGGGACTTTGTCCAGCATCTCTCACATTTGCTGTTTTCAGAAGGTGTTACTTTAACTTTTATATTTCCTTCTTCTGAAACGTGGCAGTCTGAAAGCTCAGAAGGATCAACTATCTTAACTTCAGAAACGATGAAAATACGCTCTATTCCCTCGTCAGCAACGAGAGCTTTAGCTGTCTCAGCATCTACACCGAGGATGATGTCTGCGTCCAGCGGGTGACCGATTGTTTTTTCCGCACGGGCGATTTCCAGAGCTTTCGTAACTTCTTTACGGACTTCAAGTATCTTTTTCCACTTGGCGGTGTTTGCTTCGTCTTTAAGTTCTTCGACAGGTGCGAATTTTTCTATGAAAATGTTTTCACCCTTACCTTTGTAATCAGGGATGAACTCAAATATCTCATCCGCTGTGAAAGAGAGGACAGGAGCCATAAGTATACTCATTTCGCGAACCATCTTGAAGAGCACTGTTTGTGCGGATCTGCGTTCGCGTGAGTCATATTTATATGCGTATAGCCTGTCTTTCAGGATGTCCAGATAAAAGGATGACAGGTCGCCTATGCAGAAATTTATGAATGCATGGTAGAAGGTATGGAACTGGTAGTTGTCATAGGCTTCGTATATGCGTTTTTTTACCTGCTGCCACCTTACCAGAGCGTATCTGTCGAGGTCGAGCATATCTTCAAACGCCACCATATCTGTGTCAGGGTTAAAGTCGCTGATGTTGCCTAGAAGGTATCTGGCTGTGTTTCTTATCTTTCTGTATGATTCCACCAGACGCTGTATTATATCCTGCGATATGCGGACATCTTCTGTATAGTCCTCAGCAGAAACCCACAGGCGGAGTATCTCTGCGCCGAATTTGTTTATTATCTCTTTGGGGTCAACAGTATTGCCAAGAGACTTGGACATTTTGCGTCCTTTACCGTCCATAGCAAAACCGTGTGTGAGAACCTCTTTATACGGCGCAACGCCCCTTGAACCGACACTTTCAAGCAGGGAAGAGTGAAACCACCCTCTGTGCTGGTCAGAACCTTCGAGGTACATATTCGCAGGCCATGAAAGCTCGTCACGTTCCTCAAGTACCGCAGAGTGAGATGTACCGGAGTCAAACCACACATCAAGTATATCTGTCTCTTTAGAGAATCTTGTTCCTCCGCATTTGCATGTTGTTCCCGCCGGAATAAAGTCTTCATTTGGTCTGTCAAACCATGCGTCAGCGCCTTCTTCTTCGAATGCTTTCACAACATTAGCCTGAATTTCTTTACTGGTAACAACTTCTCCGCAGTCCTCACATAAGAACACAGCAATAGGGACACCCCATGTTCTCTGTCTGCTTATACACCAGTCGGGTCTGTTTTCTATCATAGTTGTGAGCCTGTTTTCTCCCCATGATGGTGTCCAGCGCACTTTTTTGATTTCGTCCAGCGCTTTTTGACGGAGGTCGTTTATCTCCATGCCGATAAACCACTGAGGTGTTGCACGGAAAATAACAGGGCTTTTACATCTCCAGCAGTGAGGGTATGAGTGGCTTATGTCACTGTGAGAGAGGAGTGACCCTTGCTCATCCATCATTTCGACTATTTTCGGGCCTGCTTTATTGATGTGTTCTCCGCCGAATATCTCAACATTCGGTCTGTATACGCCTCTGTCATCTACAGGGTTGTATATCTCGAGCCCGTACTGAAGCCCGACCTGATAGTCTTCCTGACCGTGACCGGGAGCAGTGTGGACAAGTCCTGTACCGGCTTCCAGCGTGACATGGCTGCCGAGTATGCCGAGAGAAATCCTGTCGTAGAATGCATGTTTGAACTCTACTCTTTCAAGCTCGGTTCCTCTGAATACTTTGGCAGATTCAGATGCGTGTATCTGGAAATCCTCTTTAAGCTTTTCTGCAAGCTCAGTGGCGAGGATTATGTATTCACCTTCAGCGAGGTTTTTATTACAAGTTTCAGTGATTTTTATGATGGAATATTCAAGGTCTGCGTTGACGCATATTCCGAGGTTTGCCGGCAGAGTCCAGGGTGTTGTTGTCCAGATAACAGCAGAAACTTTATCTGATTCTGCCAGACCGAACTTAGCCTTGAATTCATCTTTCATAGGGAATTTGACAAACACAGATGTTGATGTGTGGTTATCGTATTCCACCTCTGCCTCGGCAAGGGCAGTGGTGCAGCTTGTGCACCAGTATACAGGTTTCAGCCCCTTATACACTCCGCCGTTATCGAAAAAGCGGTAAAGTTCTTCGAGTGTTTTAGCCTCATATTTATAGTCCATAGTAATGTAAGGGTTGTACCAGTCGCCGAAACCGCCGAGACGTATAAAACCCTGACGCTGAACATCTATGAACTTGTCAGCGTATTTACGGCACTCTTTGCGTATTTCAGATTTGGACATTTCATATTTCTTTTTGCCCAGCTTTTTGTCTACCTTGTGTTCGATGGGCAGACCGTGGCAGTCCCATCCAGGGACATAAGGTGTGTAATACCCTTCAAAAGCTTTAATTTTAATAATAATGTCTTTCAGAATTTTGTTCATGGCGTGTCCGATGTGGATTTCGCCGTTGGCATAAGGAGGACCGTCGTGAAGTATATATGGGTTGTTTTTGTCTCTTGCGGCGAGCATTTTTTCGTAGACCTTGTCTTCTTCCCATTTTTTTAATCTCTCCGGTTCTTTGGTCGTCAGACTGGCTTTCATAGGGAAATCAGTCTTTGGAAGGTTAAGCGTATCTTTGTAGTCCATTTAACAGCTCCTGATAATTCTGAAAAGACAACATAATTTGCGATTTTGAACGCACCTGTAGTGCTGAACCACATAATATGTAGAACGGATTAATTAGCACCAAATGGAGATTTTATCAAGTAGAAGGAGACAATTATTTACATAAACACCTGAACAAAAATAGGTGTTGCCGTTCTTAGTAATGTAAGTATAAATAATAAAATGAACATATTTTACGGAGGAACACGTATGAAAAAATTGATTTTAACCCTGATGGCATTCGCAATGTTGTTTACAGGGCAGGCTTTTGCGGAAGATATCGGAGCAAAAGTCGAAAGTGGTATGAAGAAATATTTTAAAGAGAATGAGATTCCGCTTGATATAAAAATACAGGTTATAAGCAAAGTTAAAGAGCCTAAAGGACTTTATTTTATACAAATGACACTTTCTGATCCGGCATCAGGACGGAGTCAGGAACAGTTTGTTTTTTCAGACGGCAAGTACATCATGCCGGACATACTCACCATTGACGGAAACACAAGCCTTAAGGATATTCTGACATTTAATGCTTCCGAAAAGGTTGAGATGGATCTTTCAAAACTTACTCTCATGGAAGGTAACAAAGACGCCAAACATGTTATTGTAAAAGTGAGCGATTTCCAGTGTCCGTATTGCAGAAAGGCGTACGAGTACCTCCACAGCGAAATTGAAAGGCGGAATCTTGATGTTGCTGTTTATATGATGCACCTTCCACTTTCATTCCATCCGAAAGCACAGATTTATGCTCAGATATTTGAAGCTGGTAAAGAGGTGGGCGCAGATTTCGGTGACGACCTTTACAGAACAAATAAAGAGTTTGATGCCAAACCGGATGAGGAGATTATAGAGCATTTCGCTAAGATGACAAAAGATGCAGCGAAATTTAAAGCCCTTGTTAAGTCACCTTCCGTTGCAGGCAAAATTAAAATGCAGGCTGATATGGCTGCTGATCTCGGCATCACAGGCACACCAGAGCTCTTCTTCGACGGGAAACCTGTTGGCGGATTTAAACAGAGCATGTATAATCTTGCTCTGGACAGCTTTAAGTAAGGTCTTGATATTGCCAGAAACAATAGTTATTATAGGCAACCATTAGCTGATGATTTAAGAGGTGAACTATGCCCATGCATACACTGGACTTTGAGGCTCCTATACTGGAGATCGAAAGCCGTATTGACGAGATTAAGAACGTTTCCGGTATCGGAAGCGGCGACATAGACAAAGAGCTGAAAAGCCTTGAAGACAAGCTGGCGAAGATGAAAGCCAATGTTTATAAGAAACTGACCCCGCCGCAGAAAGTTATGGTGGCGAGACATCCGGATAGACCTTATACGCTGGATTATATCAATAATATCTTTACTGATTTTGTTGAACTGCACGGCGACAGGCTTTACCGTGACGATCCGGCTATTGTCTGTGGAACTGCAAAGCTGAACGGTGAACCTGTTCTTGTTATGGGGCACCAGAAGGGGCGTAACACCAAAGAGAATATCTACCGAAACTTTGGTATGGCGAACCCCGAAGGCTACCGCAAGGCTCAGCGTATGTTTGAGATGGCGGAAAACTTCAACAGACCACTGATAACCTTTATAGATACACCCGGTGCATATCCCGGTATCGGTGCAGAAGAGAGAGGACAGGCGGAAGCTATAGCCAGATGTCTTATGATGATGGCGGAGCTAACTGTTCCTATGGTTACCGTTGTGACAGGTGAGGGTGGTTCCGGTGGCGCGCTCGGGATAGCTATGGGTAACCGTGTGGCGATGCTGGAGCACTCTATTTATGCTGTAATCAGCCCTGAAGGCTGTGCGTCTATCCTCTGGAAAGATGCTGCCTATGCCGGTAAAGCAGCAGAAGCGCTTAAGCTCACATCAGAAGACCTTAAAGAGCTGGATATTATCGACGAGATAATACAGGAGCCTGCGGGCGGTGCCCACAGAGACCATACACTGACAGCAGAGAGGGTGAAAGATTTTCTTATGCGCTCTCTCGCAGATTTGAAAAAGATGTCCAGAGATGAACTTTTTGAAGACAGATATCAAAAGTACCGTTCGATGGGTGTCTTTGCAGAATAATTTATGAATGAAATATTAATATTAAGTGAAGATGTAGCAAATATGGTGGCCGCCGGCGAAGTTGTCGAGCGGCCGTTTAATGTCGTAAAAGAGCTGATGGAGAACTCCGCAGACGCAGGAGCAACACGCATATCCGTTGTTGTGGAGAATGGCGGTGTGGGGATGGTTCGTGTCACAGATAACGGTCGTGGCATTCTGCCGGACGATCTGCCTGCTGCACTACAGAGGTTTGCCACCAGCAAAATTAAAAATGCGGATGACGTTTATAATGTCAAAACCTTTGGTTTCAGAGGAGAGGCTCTCGCTGCCATCTCTTCTGTTTCTGATTTCTCTATAAGGTCGTGCAGAAAAGATTATGATGGTGCGGAGATACGCATTAAACACGGCGGAACTCCTTCCGGTGTGCCTGCCCCAGCCATAGAAGGGACAACCGTTGAGGTCAGGTCTCTCTTTGCAAACGTTCCTGCCAGACTGAAGTTTTTTAAAAGTTTCTCAGCAGAAGAGCGTGAAATTGCAAAATTTGTGCGTTTTTTCAGCGTGATAAATCCTAATATTGCCATCGAACTAAGCATTAACGGTAAAAACACTTATACAGCAACAGCGGGTATGGACATGACGGCGAGAGCTGTTCAGGTGACCCGCGAGAAAGACCTTGTCTACGGTGAGAGTGAATATGAAGGGATGAAGCTCAGTTTCGTAACTTCACTTGCCACTGTGCAGAGGTACAGAAAGGATATGATAATTGTAGGGGTGAACGGACGTGTTGTCAAAGACCCTTCGATTGTTCAGGCTGTTGTAACTGCCTATCACCGCATGATACCGGACGGGAAATTTCCTGCGTGTGCCGTTTCGCTTCATGTTGACCCTGATAAGGTCGATGTGAATGTTCACCCTGCCAAGACTACTGTAAAATTACTGGATGCCAGAGATATATTCAGCTTTGTGCATCACAATATAAAAAACAGGCTTGATGATGCCGGACACGATCAGGGGGTGCAGATGCGCACACCCGATTCGACAGAGCATATCACATCAAATTCCTATTCCAGACCGGAGCCGGATACAAAATATGACCACCAGTTCGCAACCCAGAGTTACGACATCGCAAGCGAAATGGAAGTTGTGGAATATGAGCACAGGAGCAGTGCGGAGATAGTCCATATCCCTGAGCAGTCCGGTGCAGAGAGCGCTGTGCGTGTGGTAGGGCAACTTTTCAACACTGTCATAGTTTGTGAGAAGGACGGGGAAGCTCTTTTTATCGACCAGCATGTTGCCCATGAGCGGGTTCTCTATGAAAAATTCATCAGGGAAGCAGCCATGACAGTTCCGAGCGTGGTTATGTATGAGCCGCTGCTGATTAATGTAGGTGAAGATGAACTCGCTGTGGCAGAAGACAGTAAAGATGTTTTTGATAAATTCGGCTACGAAATAGAGTCGTTCGGCGGTGAAAGCCTGAAAGTGAGCCGTGTGCCGACAGATGTTCTTAACCGTGACATAGAAGCTCAGGTCAAGGGGATATTGGCTGATATGCTGGAAGAGCGGAAAGATACCAGTGTTGATTACAGAGCACTTGTGATGAGCTGTAAGGCTGCTGTTAAAGCCGGCGACAAACTGGAGATGCATGAAATGCGGAGGCTTGTGAGCGACCTTTTCACCACTGACAATCCGTATACCTGTCCTCACGGCAGACCAATAGTTTTTAAACAGCCGGAAGAGTTTTTTCTCAGGAAGTTCGGCAGATGAGAATACCTGTGATAACTGGTCCTACGGCAGCCGGAAAGACTGCTGTTGTGCTGGGGCTTGCCGAGAGATACAATATTGAGATAATAAGTGCTGATGCGTATCAGGTTTATAAATATATGGATATCGGAACAGCAAAGGCGGACTCAGAAGAGCTTAAAAAAGCTCCGCATCACCTGATAGATATCTATACACCGGACAAAACTTATTCCGCCGGTGTGTTTTTCGAGCAGGCACAGAAATGCATAAGAGACATTCTCGGGCGTGGTAATATACCTGTTGTGGCAGGCGGTACAGGAATGTATGTCGAAACCCTCCAAAAGGGTATATTTGCAGGTCCTGACAGAGATGAGAATATCCGCAGGGACATCGAAGATCAGATGGAGCAAAAGGGTGCAGAGGCGCTTTATGAAGAGCTTGCAGGCATTGATCCAGTCTTTGCAGAGAAGATTAAGCCCGCAGACCGAGCACGAATCATGAGAGGGCTGGAGCTCAACCGTCAGCTTAAGATGAATGTCGGCGATGCTCAGGCAGAATTTCACCGTAACCCTGACTACGATTATGCAATTTTCGTTCTCACCGAAGAACGTGAAAAAATATATAACAGGATAAACAGGCGTGTTGACCTAATGATTAACTCCGGCTGGGAGAAAGAGGTTCAGAAATTACTTGAAATGGGATATAGTGAGAAGCTGGATTCATTTAAGGCCATAGGCTATCGTGACATAGCAGGCTGCATCAGAGACAAAGTAAGCGTGGATACTGTTTCTGAGAAAATCAAAACCAGAACAAGAAATTTCGCGAAACGTCAGCTGACATGGTTCAGACATATGTCAGAAATAAAATATGTGGACTTATCAGATGCAAATGAGTTAAAAAGATTAGATAAGTTCTTTTTTACTTGAATATAAACGAATTATTTTATAAATTAACGTACAGAGTTATCAGTTCATGATTTCTTTATTCAGGGGGTAAACCGGATGAGCAAAAAGATCAATATTCAGGATGTATTTCTCAATCACCTTAGAAAAAGGCGCATATCTGCGACTATATACCTTGTTAACGGTGTAAAAATCGAAGGCTATGTGAAAGGCTTCGACAATTTCGTTGTAATACTTAAAGATGAATCTCAGAAGATGATCTACAAACACGCAATTTCAACCATCGAGCCGTCTGAGGAGATTCTCGAAATCGAAATGAACTGATGGTTACGGGCGGCGGTTTTAAACAAACCGGAATGGTTATCTATTTTAATGCGATACTCTACAACAAAGACCTGGTGAAAGATCCGGATTCTATAGCTGCACCTATTTTTGGTGAGCCTATACTGAGGTCTCCGGAGTTCGACTTTTCCCATACTTCATACTATGAACGTGAGATGGGGCAGAATCTTGTAAAATACTTTGCGCTTTATGACAGGATTGAGCAGCCTGACGACCTTCCTGATTATAAGATACATGCCGTCAGCATCGAAGACGGGCTTCAGCAGGACTGCAAACGAGTGATCAACATTGATCCAGGTTATGTTGCAATGGAAAAAATCGTTGCTGCCAGTACAAAAAACTTCACCCACAGAGTTTATCTCAGAGATAATATCTACGGAGATCTTCAGCTTTACCGCAGAAAAGGGCGCTATGTTCCTCTGGAGTGGACATTTCAGGACTATTCTTTTGATTCTACGCTTGGGTTTTTCGAAAAGGCACGTAAGCTTCTGGAAGAGAGTATCGGAATGTCTGACACTTGCGGTATTGTCCCTTCAAGATAATTCAATAATTCATTATTTTTTTGTAAGATTGTGATGCAGGGTTTTACTTAACCTTTTAGCTGTAGATTTTTATTATGACAAAATTCTTCAAATATGGTATAAATATATAATGATTGAAGTTATAGAAAATTTTAGTTAAGCCGTTATTTTTAAAGAGGTTTCATGAAGGTTAATATAGTTTTCCTGATAGTAATAGCCGTTCTTGCCGCCTATATGATATTTGGTCATAACGGTCTGCTTAAATACAGGGAACTTGTACGCATAAAAAATAATTATGAGCTTCAGCTTCATGTCACAGAGAAAAAAGTGAACGATCTCGATAATGAGCTTAAGCAAGTGCGTAAGAATGTCGAATATCTTGAAATGGTTATTAAGAAAGAACTAAGCCTTAAGAAACCTGACGAAGACCTGTATATTATCGAAGACCCTAAAGATACTCCCGAAGGAACTCCTGAAAAGAATAAATGAAAAAATATACCGTTACGGAAATTACAAGAGCTGTAAAAGGGCTCATTGAAAATACCTTTGCGGATAATGTAGCTGTGAAAGGCGAGATATCCAGTTTTTCACGCTCGCCCGCTGGGCATCTGTATTTTGTCATGAAGGACGAAAAAGCACAGATAAAGTGTGTTATGTTTCGTGGGATGGCTGGAAAGCTCGATTACAGCCCTAAAAACGGAGATAGCGTGGAAGCCGTTGGGGAACTTACTGTCTATGAGGCAGGGGGGAACTATCAGCTTCTGGTGAAAAAACTTGACTACGATTCTGTCGGGCTGTTCTGGCAGCTTTTCGAAGAGGTCAGGAAAAAACTTGAAGAAGAGGGGCTTTTTGCTGAAGAGCTTAAAAAGGCGCTCCCTTTTCTCCCGAAACGTGTTGCAGTAATTACCTCTCCTGAAGGGGCGGCTATAAAGGATTTCCTTATCACTATGAAGAACAACGACGTTGTTTTCGAAGTGGATATATGGGGAGTTCCTGTTCAGGGGAAGGACGCTGTTGCCCCTATAGTCAGTGCTCTTTCGAAAGCGGGTGCCATGACAGATAGATATGATGTTGTGGTGCTTATGCGCGGCGGAGGTTCTCTGGAGGATCTTGCTGTTTTTAATGAAGAGTATGTGGCGAGGGCTCTTGCTGCGTGTGAGGTTCCTACTGTGAGCGCCATAGGTCACGAGCGTGATGTTTCGATATGCGATTTTGTGGCTGATGTACGGGTCGCCACCCCCACGGCTGCTGCCAGCCTGTTAGGTGAGGGGTACAGAAGTGCAGGGCGCGATCTGAAGGATTTTGGCAGACGGATGATAAACATCATGAATCAGCAGATGATGACGGCTAATCAACGTCTGGATATGCTGATATCTTCTGTTAATAGTGCGTCTCCTGCGAAGAGGGTTTTGTCAGACAGAAGACACCTTGAGCATATGGTTAAGTCTTTGTCGTTACACATGCTTCAGTCTGTCCATACGGGGAAAAGCCGTGTGAATGAATTGTCAAAAGTAATGGCGAAGCTTACGCCTCAGAATGAACTGGAACGACGCAAAAGCAGCCTCAGCGATTATGAAAGACGGCTGAAGGATGCTCTGCTTGCAAAAAAACGGACGGAATCCGATAAAATAAATAATTTGATGCAAACTGTTGCAAGGTATGCCCCAGACAGGAAAGCTGAAAAATATAAAAGTAAACTGGACAGTCTGCTATATAGAATACAGACTGCTGCCCGCTCTGAAATATCTGATAATAAAAATAGACTGACGCCGCTGACAGCAAAACTGGAAGCTCTTGATCCACACAATATCCTGTCAAAAGGATATAGCTTTGTGATGAAGGACGGGAAGCCGGTTAAGAGTGTTTTTGACATCTCGTTGCAAGATGAGCTTGAAATAAGGCTAAATGATGGCTATATTAACAGCTTCGTTACCGGAAAGAAAGTCTCGGAGGAAAACGATGGATAGAATTCCGATCACTACGGAAGGTTATGCCAGGCTTAAAAAAGAGCTGGAAAAGCTCAAAACAATTGACAGAAAAGAAATCGTTGCAGCTATTGCAGAAGCACGCAGCCACGGTGACCTCAGTGAAAATGCTGAATATGACGCTGCCAAAGAGAGGCAGGGGATGATTGAGGCCAGGATTGCAGAGCTTGAAAGCAAGATGGGACGCTTTCAGGTTATCGATACTAAATCTCTGTCCGGAGACAAGATAGTCTTTGGTGCTACTGTTACTATTGAAAACATAGAAACAGAAGAACAGAAAAATTATAAGATTGTCGGACCTGACGAAGCTAATATTTCAAACGGTACAATATCTATCATGTCACCTCTGGCAAGGGCTCTCGTTAACAAGAAAGTTGGCGATGAGGTACTTGTTGTTGCTCCGGGCGGCGAACTCGAATATGAAGTTTTAGAAGTAAAATTTAATTAGATTTGTGCTTTTTCACTCGTTTAATCGCTTAGTAAGTATATAATACTTATCATGGCAGGTGAATTATGGAGCATAAATACTGGCTTACAGCCTTACTTGTATCAACATCAGTGTTTTCGGTTTTTGCACTCTCTTTTGACGATTATCTCAAGCAGGAGATGAGCGCTTATAATTCTTATCTGGAAGAGATTGACCGTGAGTTTTCGTCTTTCCTCAAGCAAAAGTGGGAATCATACGACGGAAAACCTCCGGTGGCACTTCTGGATAAGCCAAAACCAGTGGAGATACCTGTTGCTAAACCGGATGTTAAGCCGGAACCTGTGGTCATAAAGCCGAAGCCTGCACCGAAACCTGTTGAAGAGCCGGTGTCGGTGGGTGAACCCCGAAAAGAACCTGAAAAAGATATAGTGAAGGAGCCGGTTCCTGTTCCCCCAGTGGTGAAGGAACCTGCTCCGGTTGTTCCTTTGCCAGTTGCCCCCCAGCCACAAACACCAGCAGTGAAAGAGCCTGCTCCTGCCTATGAGCCTTCGAAAGAGGCAAAGGGGCTTGGACTTTCTTTCTATGGCAGAGAGCTTGATATTCCTACTGATAAAAAACTTGTCACTGCTGTCGGTAAGCCCCTGTCATCTAAAAATATAGCCGCATGGTGGGAAGCCGTGGCGTCATCAAACTATAAACCAACACTTAATTATATGCAGTCACAAGCCCAAGAGATGAACCTTGGCGACTGGGGATATGTGAATCTGGTGGAGCGTTTTGCTGCAAAACTTCTGGGTGATATCCCTGAAAGGAAGATGCTGGTTTGGTTTTTCATGAACAAGGCGGGGTATAACGCGAAATTAGGCTACACAGATGAAGGGACTGTCAAAGTTATGGTGCCTTCGGATAAAGAGCTTTACGGTGTTTCTTACTATACATTTTCCGGTGTGCGCTACTATGTGGTGGATGTCTTTGGTACTAAGCAGACAACGGAGGCACTTTATACATATAAAGGGAAATACCCAGAGGCGGATAAACCGGTTAGGCTCGAGAAAATGCTATACCCTAAGCTTGGTTTTGCAGGCTTTTCCCGTGACCTTAGTTTTACGGTCGATGGGAAAGAGCATAAAATTACAACGATTGCGAATAGATACAGTATAGCATATCTGAATAATTTCCCACAGGCCGACCTGTCGGTATACACCAGTGCAAAAACTCCTGAATGGATTGATAAAACCTTGTTGCCGGAGCTTAAAAAACTGATCGAAGGGAAGAATGCAAAAGAGTCTGTGGATATTATCCTTCATTTTGTCCAGACAGCTTTTCAGTATAAAACAGATGATGCTCAGTTCGGGCGTGAGAAATTTCTTTTTACTGAAGAGACAGTTTTTTATCCGTACTCTGACTGTGAGGACAGAAGTGTGCTGTTTGCTTATCTGATCAAGAACCTTTTGGAGCTGGACATTGTGATGCTTGACTTCCCAGGGCATATAGCAGCAGCGATTGACCTCGGAGAGTACAACACCGGAACAATGCTTGAATACAATGGGAAGCATTATTCTGTCACTGACCCTACATATATAAACGCCACTGCCGGAATGGTTATGCCGCAATATAAGGACACAAGCCCAGTCATTATCGACCCGGATATATAGGAGATAATTAAATATGCAGAGTATTTATGACGAAACTTTAAGTATTATGCAGATTGGATATAACTGTGCCGAGACAGTTATGCTTATGGCGGGCAGGTATTATCTGCCTGAGATAGGTTTTTCTTATTCAAACCTTGTCACAGGTTTTGGCGGTGGGATGGGGCGCAGCAGAGAAGAGGCCTGCGGAGCCCTCACAGGGAGTGTTACAGCTCTAAATATGCTTGTTGGCAGGGATGATCCTTCTAAGAGCGTTGACGGCATTCATCCTGTAATTGCAGATTTCAGAGAAATATTTATAAAGGAATTTGATACCACCATATGCAATAAACTGCGTGAAGGATATGAGGGTGAAGAGGCGACAGATATGTGTCAGAAATTGACGGCGAAAACAGTTACGATGTTGTTCGATTATTTAGAAGAGATTAATATAAACCGCAAAATTTAGTTTTTTCTTTTAGGGAATTCCAGTATTTTACCGCCGGAGTCATTGTCGGCAGGGTCATCCATTACGGTTTCTTCGGAGCCTTCTGTTCTTACGACAGGTTTGAAGCTGAACATAAACTCGGGCTTTACCGGATCGTTGAATATTGCGCTTACTGCATTTAATGGGATATAAAGGCTTTCCCAGCTTCCTGAAAATTTCATGTTTACTGTAATGCAGTCGCTTTCTAAAGATAATTTATCGTAAGAGTGAGGACCGAAAACAAGAACAAGTCCGTTTTTATTTTCGTCACCAAGAAGTCCGCGAACCCCTATTATCAGCTCCGGATGCGGCATAAGGTGGACATAGAATTTTTCATAATTTTTCAGGATTTCCTGAAAAATATTCTGTCTAAATTGATTCATAACAAAACCTTATACTAACTATAGCATCAGATTTTTTATAGTCAATTAAAATGATTTATCCTATGAAAGACTTCTGGCAGTCACAAAGTTCTCTTACGGTTTTAAACTCCCGGCTAGCCTGCATGATCATTTTAGTGAAAACCTCTGCTGTGGCAAGAGCGTCACCAAGGGCAGTGTGTCTGCCGTTGCAGGTAACATTGTAAAGGTCAAGCAGATAATCAAGACTATATCTTTCATCCTTTTTAATTATAGCGTGGGAATATATCAGCATCGTGTCCAGCCAGTTGTTGTTTATCTGGCAGCTGAAGGAGTCCATCATCTCTTTGTTTATCATCTTTATGTCAAATGTGACATGGTGTCCGACGATTATAGAATCGTCAACGAAGTTTAGAAAATCCGGCAGGACTTCCCCTGCTGTTGGTTTATCTGCTACCATTTCATCTGTTATGTTATGCCACTGAATAGATTCTTTAGGTATTTCTGTTTCAGGATTTATAAAAGAGTTGTAGAAGTCTATAATTTTAAAATTCTGAACTTTTACCGCGGCAACGTTGATTATTCGGGCATCGTTCAGATCCAGCCCGGTGGTTTCTGTATCTATAACAGAAAAAACAGCGTTTTGAATATCTGTATTGAGTGTTTTGTTATTATTTATATTTTCACATTTTTTGTTAACAAAGATAGCTACAGGGTCTTTTGGTACTCCTGTATTTTGCTTTTTGCTAAACAGTTTACTGATCATGTCCTTTGTTCTCCAATTAGAATCCTTTTATATTTAGAGTCTATATTAAATCAGGAATTGATTTATTGCAATATGCTTTCACGTGACATACATTATATTTCTTATAACTAAAGTAGGTAAAAAATGCCGTTTATCAATGAAAGATACCGTAGAGTCCTTCGTATTTCCATTCCGTCTGCGATGCATAACTTTCTGAACATGGTTCAGGGGCTGATAGATATGTTTTTCGTGGGGCGCATTTCTCCTGCCAGTGTTGCTGCTGTCGGGGTGAGTATGCAGTATATGGGGCTGCTTTATGCTTTTATGTCACTAATATATACAGGGACAAATGCTTTGGTGTCACGTTTCTTTGGTGGTAGGGATATGGAGAAGGCGGGGCAGACTATTTTCATGATGCTTTGTTTTTCGTTTGTGATCTCCATTCCCATGGCATATATTGCTTATGACTATGGCGAAGTTCTTTTCCGCATCCTTAATGCGGGTGATGTTGTTGTTGAGCAGGGGACTCTTTACATGAAAACGTTTGCACTGGGCATTCCTGCAATGTATGTCATGGGAGTTCTTTTCAGTGGTATGAATGCCATCGGCGCCACAAAAGTTCCTCTTGCGATAAGTATTACCGGAAACTGCCTTAATGTCTTTCTCGACTGGGTATTTATATTCGGAAATCTCGGTTTTAAGCCTATGGGGATACAAGGTGCTGCTCTGGCAACTGTGCTGGTGATCTATTTTCAGATAATTCTCTATCTTTATGTTTATTTCGTCCGCCGAAAGATAGTGATAATTCCTAAACCAGATTTCAGTCTTCTGATGAGAGCACTCAAGGTTGGTGTTCCAGTCTGGATAGAACGTATATCCACTCACCCGTCATATCTATTTTTATCTGCTCTTGTAGCAAAATACGGTGTAGACAGTCTTGCCGGATACCAGATAGGTTTGCGCCTTGAAGGGATGGCATTTATGCCTGGTGTTGGATTTTCTATGGCCGGCATGGCGCTCGTGGGTCAGGGGCTTGGCGCAGGGAAACCGGAAGAATCAGAGAGTGACGCCATCGCAACAGTAGTGTCTGCGGGGGTTGTTATGGGGTTTATGGGGTTTGTGATGTTTGCCTTTGCTTATCCCCTCGCAGGTCTTTTTGCGGATAATCAGGCGACAGTGGATGAGGCGGCTATGTATCTGCGTATTATGGGGTTTTCACAGGTTCCGCTTGCGGTTACATTCGTATTGTCCGGATGTCTCCGTGGAGCCGGTGATACAAAGTGGACATTTTATATAAATACCGCATCTCTCTGGGGGGTGCGTATATTCCCTGCGTGGGTTTTATCATATGTAACTGATACCCCCGTATGGATATATGTTGTCTGCGTTTTTGAAGTGGTGTTCAGGGCTTTTGTGCTCATGCGCCGTTTCCGTAAAGGTCACTGGAAGACGATAAAGGTCTAGTGTGGATAGAAACAGGAGAAGCCGTTTATGAATTCAGGTTTTTCTTTACGGCATTTATCAGTGGCTTTTTCACATCTAGGGTGAAAGATGCAGGCATTATCAAAATCTGAATTGTTGAATGTTATGGTTCCTTTGATTGTGTTCAGGAATTCTCTGTTGTCACCGAGTTTTGGCACACAGTTCTGAAGGTTCCTGGTATATGGGTGACGCATGTTGCCATCTTTAAGGTCTTTGCCGGTTAGTCTCTCCATCATTTCCCCTGCGTACATTATAAAGCTCTCATCCGCTACCTGCGCCAGAAGTGAGAGATCGTGAGTTATGAAAATGACCGACAGCTCTTTTTCTCGGTTAAGTTTTTTAATTAGTTCCACTATCTGCTGCTGAATGGTCACATCCAGTGCCGTTGTCGGTTCGTCCGCAATCAGTATTTCGGGACTAGAGGCAAGAGCCATCGCAATCATTACCCGTTGATTCATCCCTCCTGAAAGCTGATGGGGGAAAGATTTAAGCCGTTCTTTGGGGTGGGGTATCTCAACTTCTGACAGCAGTTCTTCTGCCCTTTTTTCCGCTTCTTTTGCTGATATTTCCGGATTATGGGTGCGGATAGTTTCTATGATCTGACTGCCGACAGTGAACACAGGGTTCAGTGATGCGGTGGGGTTCTGAAATATCATAGATATCTTTTTGCCGCGGACAGCTCTGAAATCTTTTTCAGTTTTAAGTGTCTTTCCATCCAGAATAATCTCGCCTGCTGTTTTTACAACTGGATTTTTAATCAGGTTGAGTATAGTCTTTGCCAGTATGGTTTTGCCGCTGCCGGATTCACCGGCGATGCCCAGAATCTCACCTTTTTTCAGGGTGAAGTTAACACTGCGCAGGATTATAAAGCTGTTGGACGAGCTTTTCAGCTCTATTGTTAGGTCATTGACTTCAAGCATTAGAAAAATATATTTGATATTTCCGTCTATGTCTATAAAATATAAATAGAGATGTTAAGAAGTGTAGTCATTCTGAGTGTTTTTTGCACAGTAATCCAATAATTTTCGTAAAAGTTTCTTTGGTTGTCTGTTGCACCTGGTTTGGCTTATTTTTTTTCTCTGTTTCAAAAGAGGTTTCACACTTGAAAATTCCTGACTCGAAAATCGATGAAATTCTTGAGCAAACAGATCTTTATCAGCTTGTTGATGAAGTAGTCCCGTTGAAGAAAGCCGGTGGTTCCAGCTTTAAGGGGCTTTGCCCTTTTCATACTGAAAAAACGCCGTCATTTAACGTACATCCTGATAAAGGGTATTTTCACTGTTTCGGCTGCGGTGAGGGCGGAAACGCAATCTCCTTTGCTATGAAATATCATGGACTGAGTTTCCCTGATGCTGTGCGCATGCTTGGCGAGCGCTGCGGTGTGGAGATTGAGTATGACCAGACAGCGTCAAAGGATGCGAAAGATATCGTTGCTCTGCACGAAGAGCTTATTATAGATTCCCGCAAGTACCTTTATTCAATAGAAGGGAAAAAGGCTCTTGCATATCTTACTGAAAGAAAATTCAGCGACAGGCTCCTCGAGGAATATCAGGTGGGTTATTTCCCGCCTAATGTTGACCCCGCCAAATACATAAGGAAATACGACAAGTCGGTTCTCATTAACTCCGGTCTTTTTAAAGAGGGGAAATACGGGCTTCGGCTGATGTTTTACGATCGTGTTATGATCCCTGTGAAAGGGGTTACGGGGAAGACTATAGCTTTCTCCGGACGGACAATCAGTGACCAGCAGCCCAAATACATCAACTCGCCTGAGACAGAGGTATTTAAAAAACGCCGTGTGCTGTTCAACATGGACAAGGCGAAACAGTCACTTCGCAAATCTGAGTTCGCAATGGTCGTGGAGGGGTACTTTGATGTTATGCGTCTGCATGAATACGGCTATGGAAACTGTGTTGCCTCCATGGGAACATCGCTCACCAGCGATCATATAGGTCTGTTGCGGAGATATACCGGAGATATATACATGCTTTTTGACGGTGATCAGGCTGGTTATAAATCTGCATTGAAAAGTCTTGAAACTTTCGTGCAGGCGGATACGTTTCCTTATGTGGTATTTCTGCCGGAGGGTGAAGACCCGGATTCATTCATAGATAAGCATGGAAAAGATAGTTTTGACCAGCTAATAGGGGCGAAAAAGGATCTTTTTCTCTTTGCCGCAGAGGTACTTCTAAAAAAGTCAAAAGATTTCAATGCAAAACTCAGAAGTCTTGATAAAATTAAGAGCATGCTTATATCCGTTAAAAGTCCATATCGGAAGGATTATTATGCACAGAAATTAGCTGTTATGTTTCAGGTGGATGAAAATACCTTAAGAAAGGATATTGATATTTCTGCCGCGAAAACTACATTAAAAAGGACGAGCGGTACAGTTGAAAAACAGCAGGAGAGGGGCAGGGGTGTTACCTACTTCTGTGAAAGAGATTTCATAGCAGCTCTGGTACAGCTGCCGGAGGATGTGGCGCTTAACTATACAGACAACATTCTGCCTGAATATTTTCATGACAGAAGAATGTCAGAAATCTACAAGAAAGTGCTTGATGTTTTAGAAAATGGTGATAATATCAATGTCCTTTTGAGTACTCCCGATATAGCTAAGGAGCTTTCTCCTGTTCTTGTTAGTGATTTGAATTCGGATTTGTACCGTTCAGCAGCCGCCAGTAGAGAAAAGATACTGGCTAATTCTGTGAAAGATTCCATGAACCGTAAGATAAAAGACGCTTCTGATATGGATGAAAAGCGCAGATTAGTAATAGAAAAGTTCAATACTAAAAAGAAGCTGCAGGAAAAGTAAACCCCGGAGGATTCGTATTTTATGTCTATGTCTCGAAAGATAAAAAGCCCCGAAGTTAAAAGTATCATCGCACTGGGGAAGGAAAAGGGCTTCCTGACCTTCGATGAGATCAACGAAAACCTGCCAGATGACATCCTTTCAACCGAACTGATAGACGAAATAATGATGCTGCTGGCACAGCTTAAGATAGACGTAATTGATTCAAAAGTTGATAAGCCTGGATTATATTCGGCTGACGACGATGATGACGACGAAGATTCTATATCCCTTCTGAAGGAAGTAGAAGAGTCTATCAGTACAGACGACCCTGTCAGGCTTTATCTTAAAGAAATGGGCAATATAGCTCTTCTCAATCGTGAAGAAGAGATTGAAGTTGCCAAAGAGATAGAGGAAGGTCAGCGTAAGGTCGTTCGTGCCGTACTCCTTTACCCGAACACAGCAATGAAGATAATGGATATTGCGCGGAACATACGCAATGACAGTATGCGCCTGAAAGACATCATCGACATTGATGATGGCTCAGATGCGGAAAATGATGATCTGGATGCTGTGGAAAATGAGAACGAAAACGAGGAAAATGCAGCAGAACAGCCGGAGATTAAACAGCCGGAACCTGTTAAGACTCTTGAAGAGATTGCAGCAGAGGTTGAGGCTGAACAACAGCTTGCGGAAGAACGTGAGGAACAGATAAAAGTTCAGTTTATTGAAATTCTTGAAGATATTGCCGACAAGCTCCATAAAAATATTGACCTGAATGATAAGATAAAAGAAAATAAATGCTCCATCGATGAAATGCTGAACATAAAGTTCAAGATGCATGAGACAGTTGATGATATCACAGATAAACTTCTGGAGATAAAAGTTAACTATTCTAAAATATGTCTGATAGCTAATGAGATAAAAGACGCACATCAGGCTATTTATGACCGTTCGAAGGATATCGACAAAATTTGTAAACTTATCAGATATACCGATTATACTGATGCGGTGTCCGTTACTGAGGACGAGCTGACTAGAGCCTGCGAGAACAGAGGCATGGCTCTGCCTGACTATGAAATAATTGTCAAAAAATATAAGAAAGCAAAGAAAGGGCTTGATGAATGCATCAACAGTTTGGGGTTTGATAAAGCCGAACTTGATGTTATTCACGATTCTCTCCTGATGGGGGAGAACGAAACCGAAAAAGCTAAATCAAAACTTATAGAAGCCAACCTCCGGCTTGTTGTATCTATTGCGAAGAAATATACAAACAGAGGGCTTCAGTTCCTTGATCTGATACAGGAAGGGAACATTGGTCTTATGAAGGCTGTAGAGAAATTTGAGTATAAACGCGGATACAAGTTCTCCACATACGCCACATGGTGGATAAGACAGGCTATTACAAGAGCAATAGCGGATCAGGCACGTACTATCCGTATCCCTGTCCACATGATAGAGACCATCAATAAAATGATGAAGATAACAAGACAGCTCCAGCAGGATATGGGCAGAGAACCTACGCCTGAGGAGATATCAAGTAAAATGGATATTCCTGTCGAAAAGATAAAGAAAGTTATGAAGATAGCAAAAGAGCCTGTTTCGCTTGAAACGCCTATAGGTGAAGATGAAGACAGCTCCCTTGGTGACTTCATAGAGGATAAGTCTGCTAAGAATCCGTCAGAAGAGGTAACGTACCTTAAACTGAAAGAACATACAAAGCAGATACTAGAGACGCTCTCACACAGAGAGGCGAGCGTACTTAAACTCAGATTCGGTATTGAGTGTGATTCAGATCATACTCTGGAAGAGGTAGGGAAACAATTCAATGTTACACGTGAACGTATCAGACAGATTGAGGCCAAAGCACTTCGGAAGCTGAGGCACCCCACCAGAAGCCGGATTCTGAAAACCTTTACGGAATAAGTAAAAACTTGTTGACAAATACGTCAATTTTAGTTAAAAACATCAACTCCCGTGCAGGTTGTGGAAATGCAGCCGACGGAGTGGTATTATAAAACAGGGGCCAATAGCTCAGTTGGCTAGAGCCACCGGCTCATAACCGGTAGGTCGTTGGTTCGATTCCAACTTGGCCCATTTTAATGCAGCTTCTCTTTTGGGGGGCTGCATGTCTTTAAACAAAATACGGTATGGGTAGAGTGATAAGTATTAAGGATATTCTCAATTTTTTAGAGCGTGGCTTTGCTGACGTAACCCGACAATATGATTGGGATAACAGCGGCAAACAACTGATCTTGGAAGATCAGGAAGTTAAAAAAGCAGCTCTTGCACTTGATCCTACTGAAAAGGTAATAGACAAAGCAATTGAAGAGGGGTGTGGGTTACTTATAACTCATCACCCCCTTTTTTTTGGTAAAGTTAGAAGCCTTGATGTTTCTAAAACCTTTGACAGGAAAGTCATTAAAGCTATCAAAGGCAACCTCTCTGTAATAGCTGCGCACACAAGTCTGGATCTTGCAGACTTCAGCCTCAACGACTACATCTGCACAATACTGGGTGCGGAAGTTCATTCCTCTTTTGTGGAAGAGGGTAAACACGAATTTGTAAAATTTGCAGTTTTTGTCCCTAAAACACATGCAGAATCAGTTCGGATGGCCATTATTGATGCCGGCGGCGGTTCAATAGGCAACTACTCAGGCTGTACATTCAGCATCCCTGGTGAAGGGACATTTATCCCCGGAGAAGGAACTGATCCCTATATAGGGACAAAAGATGTCATGGAAAAAGTCGATGAGCTGCGTATTGAAACAATTATTGATAAAAGAGATGTCGGCAGACTCCTTTCCGCTGTTATTGAAGCGCACCCATACGAAGAGGTTGCACACGACATCTATAAGCTTGATATGGGCAAACCGTATGGGCTCGGACGTATCGGAGAGTTTGTTGCACCTATGGAGACAGAAGATTTCCTTAGACTTGTTAAAGAAAAACTCGGCTGTGATACTCTCAGGCTTAATAAAAAACCGACTGGCAGTGTCAGGAGGTTTGCTGTCGTCACAGGGAGCGGGGCTTCCATGTGGAAAGCTTGCGTGGGGGCAGGGGTTAACGTTCTGCTCACAGGTGACTTGAAGCATCATGATGCAATAGATGCAGCGGAAAACGGCATTCTGGTTGTTGACGCGGGACATTACGAAACTGAGAAAATTTTCATGAACTACCTTTCCAAACTTATAAGCAAAAAATTTAACATAGAGACTGTTGTGATAGAGGAAGAGCCCTCTGTCATAAACTGGAGGTAATATACAATGCTTGAAGCTATCTCAAAGCTAATTGAGATCCAGAGACTGGACAATCTTATCGCAGATGCGGAACAGAGACTTGCCGGAGTGCCGGACTATCTGGAGAACGCCAAAAATGAGCTGGATACAGCTCAGTCAGAATTTGATTCTTTCAAAAAGAAATACGAAAAAGACCTAAACACCAAAAACGAAATTCAGACAGGCTACGAAGAAAACAAAGCCCAGCTTGAAAAAGCTCAGCAAAAACTCCCCGAAGTTAAAAACAACAAAGAGTATGAAGCTGTTCTTAAAGAGATGGATGTACTCAAAAAGCACGTTAATGAAGCAGAGTACAAGCTTCTTGAACTCGGCGAGTCTGTGGACAAACATAAGTCTGAGGATGACGGGGTTGTTAAGAAACTCGAAGATGCCAAAGCTGCTTATGAAGCAAGTCTGAAACAGAGAGACGATGAGAACAAAGAACTCACCGCCGAGCTTGCCTCAAACAAAGAGAAGAGAATCGAGGCTGTTAAGGGTGTTAAAAAATCTCTGCTCGCCAGATATGACAGAGTAAGAAACGCCAGAAATAACCTTGCCGTCGTACGTGTGGATGATGAAACATGCACCGGCTGCTATATTAAAGTTCCACCACAGCTTTATGTTGAAGTTGTGAAGGATAAGGAACTTCTTCAATGTCCTAACTGTCAGAGATTCCTTTACTACAAAAGTGAAGAAGATGCCTGATATCAAAATATTCAGCGATGGCGCGTGTCGGGGAAATCCCGGCCCCGCCGGATGCGGATACATAATCTATGCTGACGGTCAGGAGATTGCCTCTGGTACAAAATTCATAGGCACTGCAACAAACAATCTTGCGGAATACAATGCACTGCTTGTGGCTGCAAAAGATCCTATTCTTAACCAGTTTGATAAATTAAATTTCTATCTTGATTCCGAGCTTGTTGTTAAGCAGATGAAGGGTGAATATAAGCTTAAGAATGAGGGGCTCATCCCCGTTAAGCTTCAGATTGATAAAGTTCTTAATGGTAAACAGGTTACTTTTAATCATGTCCCCCGTGCACAGAACAAAGAAGCGGACAAACTTGCAAACATGGCCATCGACGAACATTCTATATAAATAATATGCTGACAGGGCTTAACTTTTTCAGAGAATGTCCGATTTTATTTATGTATATCTAAGTTTCTAAAGATACCGCAGGTGGATCTTGCGTAACAACCAGATTCCGGAGGGATAACGGACTATGCCGCCGGGCAGCAAAATAAGCATAGACTTAAAAAATATTATCAGACTTTCATCAGTCATTGTTCTTGCTCTGGCTGTTGTTTTGTCATTGACGCTCTCGTCATGCTCAGGCAAGGAGAGCAACCAGCAGCTTGAAGAAAACCTTACAGAGGCTGCCCCTGTTGTTTCGCCTATGCTCAGCAGTAATGCTGACATTACGAAAGGCAATGAATTTTTTCTGAAGGGCGAGTTCAAAGAAGCAATTGATTTTTATGAAAACGGCATAGCGCAGAACAGATCTGTAGCATTTTATAATATTGGTGTCAGTTACTATCTGATGGGAAATATTAAAAAAAGCGAAGAGGCATTCAGACGGTCAGTAGCAGAAGACCCCACCTTTCGCGAAGCGCTGATGAATCTTGCTGTTGTACTGATACAGACAGACAAGCTTGCTGAGGCGGAAAAGTATGTCGAGCAGCTTCTGAAGGATGATAACTCTGCTAAGCTTTTAGTAAATATGGCGAATATACACCTGAAAAGAGGCGAAACTGCCAAAGCTGCGCAGTATTTCCGTGAAGCGATGGATAAAGGTGATAATTCCAAATATGTCCTTTCTAATTATGCGTATTTCCTTATGTCTGTTGGTGAGTATAAAGACGGGATTCAGATAATCGAAAAGCTGGAATATAAAGACTACACCGACTATTATAACCTTGCAAAAGCTTACCTGAATATAAATATGGATAAAGCTGCTCTGGATTCTGTAGAGCGTGCTCTGCGTATCAACCGCACAGAAGATGCCCTGTCGCTGGCTGCCGATGCTTACCATGCTCTCGGCGATTTTTATAACGAGATAAAGTCACTTGATTTTCTTATCGGGATAAATCCTGATAAAGAATATATGTTTCGTTTGGCGCGTGCGTATTATCTGAATGGTAAAATGACTCAGTCGCAGAACGAAATCAGGAGTCTTATCGAAACCTACCCTGAGATACATAAATATTATCGTCTATATTATGAAGTTCTTATCGCTCTCGGATATATAAGAGAAGCCGGCGAGATGGCTGAAGACGCTTATAATAAATTTAAAACAGACAACACCCTTTATACTGTTGTAAAGCATAAAATAATTTATCATGAAGATGTCGAAAGTATTAAAAGCAGACTATTTGTTGACAGAACATCACCCTATCTTGAGCTTGGACGTACCGCCTATTATATAGCAAAAGACATCATGCTGAAGGCAAGAGAGCATATCCTCAATGTCCCGCCGGAAACAGATAATGACTATTATGTTTTTCGCTCATACATCCTCCAGAGGTATGGCAAATATGACAATGCCCTTGCATTTGCCAAAGGGATAAACAATATTCGCCCTGAAAGTTTCTGGTACAGATTTGTGGCATATTTTAATATGGGTGACATTCGGGGAGTTCAGGAGCTTCTGGCTGAACAGGTGGCGAGAAAGGCTGAATACAGAAAACTTATGCGTGTTTCATTTCACCTTGTCCCCAGGATTGAAGATATTGATTTTTCATACAGGTTTGACGGCAGTTTTGAAGATATGCTGACAACGATTCTCTATCCTCTGTTTATGGACCCTGATGATATGATGGACTTTGTTGCACTTGGTTATAAGATGCTTCAGGAGGACTCTAAAGTTGTTGCCCTTCAGGAGCTTGAGCGGTCTGTTGAATATTCTGAAGGGATAAAGCTTAATAATGACGGCGTTGCTCTGCTGCTCGACTACAAATTTCAGCAGGCCTACAATAAGTTTGAAGAGGCTAATAAGCTTTTGAATAATAATCCGTATGCGCTTTATAATATGGGGCTTGCAAAGCTTAACCTTGGCGATGTTAACGGTGCGGCGAAATACTTTGATACTGCTATTCTTCAGAATAATTACCATTTTCCTGCTTATCTCGGTATGGCTGTCTGTTTTAGTAAGAAAGGGCAGATGCATAAGGCTATGGACTATTACAACCTTGTACGTGACAGGGTT
Organism: Denitrovibrio acetiphilus DSM 12809; assembly: GCF_000025725.1. Taxonomy (GTDB): domain Bacteria; phylum Chrysiogenota; class Deferribacteres; order Deferribacterales; family Geovibrionaceae; genus Denitrovibrio; species Denitrovibrio acetiphilus. The sequence continues at coordinate 1,840,062 of NC_013943.1, read as the reverse complement.
GAGCAGGTGGCAGAGGGCAAGAGAAAAATCCCCGAACCTGTTATCTATGCCGGTTTTCTGGCAGAAATGGGGTTTAAAGGATATACCCGTGTGATAGATGCTATTGGTGATAAAAAAGATGATAACTCTTTCCTTGCGGCGATGGTCTCCATTGCCGAATACATGAAAACGGGGAATTTCGAAGCGCTTAACCCGCTACAGGAACCAAATACAATATTCAGAGGTCATGCGCTCCGAGACCTGCTGGGCACTCTTGAAGGGGAGACTGCAACCTTTGATGAATCAATTAAAGTTGACAGGCTTTACAGGTTTATGAAGGCTTATGCTATACTTAAGCAAGGAGCCGGTGCGCCTGATATCAAACCAGAAGAGTATCCTGATGACATAATGGTTCTGAAAGAGCTGGTTTACTATACCATACTGATGAGTGACAGGGATAAATCTCTTGAATATCTTCAGCAGCTCAGCCGTATAACCATACGGTCTACAGAGCTTTATAAAGCATCTTTGTATTATTTTATGTGGGTTGAGGATTTTGTAAATGCTGAGGCATCTTACACTTCCCTAGACAGCCTGAATTATACTGATTCGTATGTTGACTATTACAAGATGCTCTATTTTATGCTTAACTATAATGGACGCAGACTGATCAGTTCTGTTAAATCCTATATGAAGGAATATCCGGCGGATATCAAAGGTAAAGCTGTGCGGATATTGTATTCTATAAAAGAAGAAGACTTTGAACTGGCTCTGAACAGTCTGAACGACCTTAAAAAAGAGGATAGTAATTTCCTCAAATCTTTACCACTGGAGATGACAATTGATGGTTTATAAAGTTGACAGACAACTCGTTATTCTTACTGTTATTTTACTTGCGGCTTCATTATTCTTTGCTTTATCGGTTTTTCTTTCAGGCATGGGGAACGGCGGGCTTATTATTAGTTTTGCTATTGTTGCTTTTATTATTTTTAATATTGTTGTTCTTTTTTCAAAAAAGATAGAAGTTTCAGAAGATGAGATAGTCCAGACCACCATATATGGTCGTAAGCGTGTCAGAATTGATGAAATAGAAGATATCGGAATTGTAAAACTTCGCTGGCGCATAATCCTTATTATTTCAGACCCGCATAAGTTTGTATTTATTTCGTCTTTATATGAAGATTTCGAAAGTTTTGTTGATTCTCTGAAAGACAGACTTCAGGAACCTGTGGACTCACTGATTAAACCTGTAACACCTAAACTGATAGCAAAAAAGAGAAGGTTCCTAAGGTTTGTTCTCGTGATCCTCACTGTGTTCTTTATCGGGTCAGGAGTTTATAATATCCTGTATCGTTGAGTATGCTTCATTCCTTTTATAGCCAAGTGCCTTAAGGATGTTAACAGCTTCTTTTCCCTCATAACCGGCTTTGATAAGCTTTTTTGCTGTGTCTGAGCAGCCAGAGAGTGTTTCGTTGGCAGTGTGTCTGTTGTTGATAATAATTACAAATTCGCCTTTAAATGTAATCTCTTCTATATCTGATGCGGTAACGATGAAGTAGCCTGATTCGTATATTTTACTTATCTCTCTGGCGCAGAATATTGGTGCCGGAAAGATCTCTAACATAATCTCAAGTGTTTCCCTGACCCTGTGTGGTGATTCATAGAATGCCATTACAGTGTTCATGCCTGTCAGTGACTCGGCAATTCTAGTTTTTTCAGATTTTTTATGAGGGAGAAACCCGTGAAAATAAAAATTTTCCACAGGAAAGCCTGACATAAGGAGAGCAGGGATAAAGGCTGTTGCACCCGGCAGAGCTTCAAATGTTATATTCTCTTTTGTTAAGACAGAGGTGAGGGTGTTCCCAGGGTCGCTTATGCAGGGGGTTCCTGCTTCGGATATTATACAAACACTTTTACCTTCATGGACAGCATTCAGTATCCTTGAAGAAGCGGATACCTCGTTGTCTTTATGGTATGATTCCACAGGTTTTTTGATGTTAAGGGCTGACAGGAGTGATCTTGCTGTTCTTGTGTCTTCGGCAAAAATAACGTCACACTGCTCCATTGTTTCAACAGAGCGCCTTGTTATGTCACCTAGATTGCCTATAGGGGTTGGTACAAAAGAAACTTGTGGTTTATTATTCATTTATCTTAAAATCTACAGAGTCAATAAGCTTGCCGTCTTCGGAATAAACTTCGACTTTCCAGTTACCTGTCCATTCAGGGAGTATAGCTTTAGAGCTGTATGTCCGCCATTTCGGTGATTTAACCGGCAGCTTAATTTCTGCTTCGATGTTTTTATCATAAATCCAGATATGTGTTACTTCAGTGGGGTACTCATCGGCTTCAATCTCTGTGTAACAGAAAAGCCTGCCTATATCGTTTTTAAATTCAACAGCAGAGTCCACCGGCTCTCTATTAGTAACGTCTGTGGTCATGGTAATCCTACTGACAGAGGTCTCCGCAATGGCACCTGCAAGGGTGAAAAGTGTAGCGAAAACGATTAAAAGCAGCAGTCTCATATTGACCTCCGTATATCTTAGCTGAAGTTATCTGTAATATATTTCTCACAGGATTTTGCAGCGACTGTACCATCTGACACAGCAGTAGTGATCTGTCTGTACTCTTTCGTCCTGACATCTCCTGCAACATAAATACCGGGTTCTGACGTTTGTGTGGATTCGGTCGCAATGATAAATCCCCATTCGTCAGTGTCTACCAGGTCTTTAACAAGTTCTGTTTTAGCTGACTGACCTATGAAGATGAAAAGTCCGTCAACAGCGAGTTCTGTGACGTTGCCTGTTTTAAGGTTTTTCACTGTCAGGCACTCGACTTTTGTGTCTCCATTAATAGATTCTACCACAGAATCATATATAAATTCCATTTTTTCGTTATTTTGTGCTCTTTCAGTTGCAAGTTTTGAGGCTCGGAACTGATCTCTTCTGTGAATCACTGTTACTTTGTTTGCGAATTTGGTGAGATACATCCCTTCTTCAAGTGCAGACTCACCGCCGCCAACAACGGCAACCTCTTTATCTTTGTAGAATGAACCGTCACATGTTGCACAAAAAGATACACCACGTCCGTAGAATTTATTCTCGCCCGGTACGTCAAGTCTCTTAGGCTCACACCCGAAGGTTATGATTACAGCTTTGCATTTAACAGGAGTTTCACGGTTTTCAACGTGAACAAGTTTATATTTACCATCTTTTTCTATGTTAGTGCAGTTTCCGCTTCTTACAAGAGCGCCGTATTTTACAGCATGTTGATAAAACTTTTCTGAAAGATCAGCTCCCATTATTCCATCGAAAAAGCCTGGATAATTTTCAACCCATTCAGTTATGGCAACAAAACCGCCGGGGAACTGTTTTTCCAGAACGAGCACTGTCTGTTTGTCTCTTGCAGCATACATTGCAGCAGTGAGCCCGGCTGGGCCAGCTCCTAAAACAACAATATCGTATTCGTCTTTGATGTCCTGTACATTGAAAAAATCCTGCATATCAACTCCCTTCCAGAATAGAATCTATGACGCTCACAGATGGTATTTTTGATTCATAAATAACGTTATGTGTGCTGTCTATAAGAAAAAAATGGGGCCAGCTTGAAAGCCCGTATTTTTCTGTTGCAACTTCTATATTACTTAAATAGACAGTATTTTCAAGAATTTTATACTTTTTTGACCTGATTTTATCCATGACAGCCTCTGGGGTCTGCTTTGTGTCTAACATTACGATTAGTGATGCTATATTTCGTTTTTCTATAAGCTTCAGTTTCGGTATGCGTTTTAAAAGCAGATCGGGGTAGAGAGCGCTGGACATAAGCGTTTTTGTATTAAGAAAAACAAGCATCACCGGCGAATTAAAATCATAAAGATCAAATTTCTGACCGTCTAATGTCTCAAAAGCGAGATCAGGCGCCTGTAGTCCGGCTTCTAACACATTTACATTCGCTCTGTATTTGTAGAGCATATGAAAGCTGAGCCCGACGAGTATAAACACGAGTATGCTTTTGCTGTTAACTAAGTTTTTAAATCTCATCCTTTCTGTATTTTAAGGCTGATATCCACACTTGTGGCATGGTGTGTGAGTGCGCCAACTGATATATAGTCTATATCCAGATTTCTATAATCTTTCAGGTTTTCCTTGCGGATTCCTCCGGATATTTCTATTTTGGCTCTTTTGTTTATTATGTCGATAGCTTTTTGTATATCTTCCACAGCAAAGTTATCCAGCATAATTATATCAGCGCCATATTCTGCCGCCTGACGAGCCTCTTCGTGGTCTCTGACCTCTACTTCAACTTTTACAGTGCTTGGGATGTTTCTTTTGACCAGATCCACAGCCTCTTTGATCCCGCCAGCTGCGTCGATATGGTTGTCTTTGAGCATCACACCGTCAAAAAGTCCCATGCGGTGGTTGTGTCCGCCGCCTGTGAGTACGGCATATTTTTCAGCGACTCTCCACCCGGGGGTGGTTTTTCTTGTGTCTAGGAGCCTTATGTTTGTTCCTTTGAGCTCTTTAACATAGCTTGCTGTCTCAGTCGCTATACCTGAAAGACGCTGAAGAAAGTTGAGCGATGTTCTTTCCCCTGTGAGGATAGAATATATAGGACCTTCAACTTCACCGAAATACTCACCTTTTTTAAGGCATGCTCCGTCTTCGTGATAAAATCGGACGTTGATATCTTCGTCCAGCTCTTCAAAGACGAGGGAGGCTGATTTCGTACCGCAGAGTATAAAGTCATCTTTTGCCAGATACTTAAAGATTCCACGTTTATTTTGTTTACGGAAGGCTCTTGCGGTAAGGTCTCCCGTTCCTATGTCTTCTTCAAGTGCAAGCTGTATCAATCTTTCTCTCAGCATAGTCTGGACAACCTCTCAATTGTTTCGTTAACTTTCTTGAGTTTTTCATCGATCTCAGTAAACTTTGCCTTATCTTTTTCGATAATTTCAGGTTTAGCGTTTGCAAGATATTTTTCATTCTTAAGTTTACCACCGAAGATGTTATGATCTTTTTCAAGTTTCTTCAGTTCTTTTTTAAGCTTTTGTATCTCCGCTTCGAAATCAACCAATCCTTCGAGGGGTACAAATACCTCAAAGTTGTTAGAGATATTGGAGGCGGACTTATCAACATTATTGTCTGTAAGTTCAAGTTTCTCAAGTCTGGCTATATTCAGTATGAGAGCCTTGTTTTTTGCAAAGGTGTCTTTAACGTCAGTTTTTTCAGTTTTAACAAATGCATTCAGCTCTTTGGAAGGTGCTATGTTGTATTCGCCGCGGATGTTTCTTATCAGGCTGATCAGTTCTATAGCATCATCCATTTCTGCTCTGTCATTTGCGAAGTCGTATTCGAATGTTTCCCATTCAGCCAGCATGATGGACTCTTTCTCTGTGACCAGACGATAAATGTATTCTGTGAGGAAAGGCATGAACGGGTGCAGAAGTATAAGAGATTTTTCCAGAACATATGAAGCAACAGCAAGCGCTTTTTCCTTCCTTTCATCGTCATAGATACGTGGTTTGATGAGCTCAATATACCAATCGCAGAATTTATGCCAGAAAAATTGATAAATAGAGCCGGCTGCTTCGTTGAAATCATAGTTTCTGGTTGCTTTTGATATTTTCTGCTCAGCTTCTTTAAGGTTTTGCAGAATCCATTTATCTTCGATCTCCAGGTTATTAAAGCTTTCGAGCTTTTGCCCGTTGTAGCCTGAGAGGATAAACCTTGATGCGTTCCATATCTTGTTTACAAAGTTGCGGTAACCGTCTATCCGGGCTTCGTCCAGCTTTATGTCCCGCCCCTGAGCAGCAAATGCCGCAAGGGTGAAACGGAAAGCGTCTGCACCGTATTTATCTATCATGGTAAGGGGGTCGATAACGTTCCCTTTAGATTTACTCATCTTATGTCCGTCTTTGTCGCGGATTAGGGCGTGCAGGTAAACCTCTTTGAAAGGTTCAACTCCGTCTCTGAATTTCAGACCGAACATCATCATTCTTGCCACCCAGAAAAAGAGGATGTCAAAGCCTGTTATAAGGCATGATGTAGGATAGAATTTTTTAAGAGTTTCAGTCTCTTCAGGCCAGCCCTGTGTTGAAAACGGCCAGAGACCGGAAGAAAACCATGTGTCCAGAACGTCAGTCTCCTGCCGGAGATTTTTGCTTCCGCATTTTGTGCATTCTGTAGGGTCTTCCATCTCAACAACGATCTCTCCGCAATCATCACAATACCATGCTGGTATTCTGTGTCCCCACCATATCTGCCTGCTGATGCACCAGTCACGGATTTCGTTCATCCAGTTGTAATATGTTTTGTGCCATGTTTCCGGCAGTATTTTTATCTGACCTGTTTCAACAGCTTTCACGGCTTCATCAGCCATAGGCTTGATTTTAATAAACCACTGGTCGCTGAGTTTAGGCTCAATAATGGTCTTGCATCTATAGCAGTGCCCGACCTGATGTTTATGATCAACTTTTTTAACAAATAGACCGACAGAATCAAGAAGCTCGATGATTTTCTTTCTTGCATCGAACCTGTCCATCCCTTCAAAGCCTTTGCCTTCGGCATTGATTTTTCCGTCGTCGTCCATAACGCTTATGGAGTCCAGATTATGTTTAGCACCAAGGAGGAAGTCGTTAGGGTCATGTGCCGGTGTGACTTTAAGGCATCCTGTACCCAGCTCCATGTCAACGTATTCGTCAGCAATGACAGGTATTTCTCTGTTCATAAGAGGAAGGATAACTGTTTTGCCTATCAGGTGTTTATATCTGTCGTCATCAGGGTGAACTGCAACAGCGGTATCACCAAGCATTGTTTCCGGTCTTGTGGTGGCGATTTCGAATTTGAAATCAGTTCCTTTAACAGGGTAGAGCAGGTGATAAAAAGCACCGTCTATCTCTTCGTGCTCGACCTCGAGGTCGGAGAGTGCTGTATGGCATCTCGGGCACCAGTTAACGAGATAATTTTTCGAACGGTATATAAGACCTTCCTTATACAAAGTCACAAACACTTTACGGACAGCTTTGCTTAGTCCTTCGTCCATAGTGAATCGCTCTCTGTCCCAGTCGCATGAGCAGCCGAGTCTTTTGAGCTGATTGATGATCTTTCCGCCGGATTCCTCTTTCCACTCCCATACACGCTCGATAAATTCTTCACGTCCCAGCTCATGGCGGGATTTCCCTTCGGATGCGAGGAGTCTCTCCACAACATTTTGTGTGGCGATACCTGCGTGATCCATCCCAGGCATCCACATTGTTTCGTATCCGTTTAGTTTATGGAAACGGATCATAATGTCCTGTAATGTATTATTAAGGGCGTGCCCCATATGGAGCGACCCTGTGACGTTCGGAGGAGGAATAACTATGGAATATGGGGGCTTGTCGCTGGTTTCATCAGCGTGAAAATATTTCCTTTCTTCCCATTCTTTATAAATCGAAGATTCAAATTCAGCGGGGTCGATTCTGGTAGGGTATTCTTTCTGCATTTATATGTTACTCCGTTAGGATAGTTTCTTTTTTCCTTCTTCTGTTCCCATAGCTGTGTTCACCTTTTGGTTCAGCTCTGCCATATACCTTTCAAGTGAGAGCAGGCGCAGTTTCTGGTGTTTACGTTCTTTCTCTGTAAGGTTAACACCTGATAAAAGCTGATAGGTTTCCTCTATCTCCTGCAAAATGAGATTAAGGTCTTCCAGTCCGCTTTTCAGTATCATTATTCTGTTTAGCTCCTCTTCACTGAGATGGTCGAGGATATCAGTTATTGAATCTTTTTTCACCATCATCCTCATCAGTTTCAGCATCGAATCCTTCAGAAAAGATATCGTATTTCATCTCTCCTTCAGGAACTATTTTGTCAAAGACCTCTGAGCAGAACTGGCACTCGTAGTGATATATTGTCCACAGCATGTCGTCGATGACAACTTCAGTTGGCTGAAGTTCCTCCAGTCTCTTCTCCCCGCAATAGGGGCACATTTCCGGCTTTAAAAGCATCATAAATTAAATATCCTCTACCCGACGGAATTTACCGTTATTGTTCTGGTTGTCGGGGTATTTACAGTTATAGTGATTTCTATATATTTTTCAAGCTCGTCCTTAAGATTAAACCTGTCTGCCCACTCCACAAAGCATGTTTCACCACTGTCGATATATTCAAAAAAATCTATATTGTCCAGTTCAACGATATTTTCAAGCCTGTAAAGGTCAAAGTGATGTATTGTGACATCACCGGAATATCTCTGATGCAGTGTAAATGTCGGGCTGCTTGTTTCCGGACAGTTAAAATGACATGCAACAGACTTTGTAAAAAAAGTTTTACCTGCGCCCAGTGTTCCGTTCATAAGCACTACATTTCCCACAAGCTTTTCTGCAATTTCTCTGGCAAACGCAGCCGTGTCCGCTTCGCTATTAAGAGTTCTCTTCAAGTTCATTCAGTGTCTTCCATATGTTTTCTATTATGTCTGTTGTCAGGACAGATTTTTCGTTTACCCCTTCAGATACGATCTCTGCTGTTCTGCCCAGGGTGTATACGCCGAGACATGCAGATTCGTCGAGGTCGTACCCCTGTGACACAAAACCTGCTATCAGTCCGGTGAGACAGTCTCCGCTCCCCCCTTTGGACAGTGACGGTGAGCCTGTGGTATTGACGAACACTTCACCTGAAGGGAGAGCTATTATAGTATCTGCGCTTTTCAGTACAAGCACTATATCGTTCTGCTGGGCAAAAAGCATAGCAAGCTCAAGCCTTTCGCTCATTATATGTTCTTTATCTTTACCTATAAGACGTGCGAATTCTCCTATGTGCGGGGTTAGAATGCATCTGCCTGAAAGCTTGTCGAGGGGCATGTCGCCTATAAGGTTTATACCGTCTGCATCTATTATCAGAGGGGTGTCGGTCATGGAGACTACATTTTTAACAAACTCTGCCGTCTCTTCTTCTCTGCCTATCCCGGGACCGATGGCAAGGACTGTTTTCCCTTTCATAAATTCTGAAAGTTTTTCCGCTCCGGCAGAGGTGAAATGAGTGTCGCCTGCGAGCCTGATAGACATTATTTCAGGATTAACTATCTCTGCCGCTTGAATAAGCCCCTCTGGGACAGCGGTTGTTGTAAGTCCCGCTCCGCATCTTGCACAGGCTCTGGACGCCATAAACACAGCACCGGATTTACCTTCCGAGCCTCCGGCCATCACGGCATGTCCGAAGTCTCCCTTATAGCTGTCCGGTTCTCTCGGCGGAGTACAGGGGAGAGTATTTTCATCCAGAAGGAATATGTTACAGTCAGCCTCATCAACGGCGAAGTCAGGGATAGAGATATCAGCTACTACGATATCTCCGCAAAATCCTCTGGCAGGGTACATAACATGGGGAAGTTTAGGTCTGGCAAAAGTAACGGTAAGGTCTGCGTCCACACACTCACCTATTACGTTATGTGTGTCACCGGAAAGTCCGCTTGGTATATCCACTGCAACCACAAAATTCGCTGTAAGATTTATATTCTGCACCAGAGCTTCATAAAAACCTTCCAGAGGTCTTGCCAGCCCTGTTCCGAAAAGTGCATCAACTACAAAGTCATAATCTGCAAAGGACGGCAGATCATTTTGTTCTACATTAAATATTGGTGCATCATAATTTTTAAGAATATTGAAATTAATAAGAGCGTCGCCCTTTAGTTTAGTTTCGTCACAGGCGAGATAGATATCACATGCGAGTCCTGCGTTGATAAGGAGCCTCGCAACAGCAAAACCGTCCCCGCCGTTGTTGCCGGTGCCTGTTACAATAGCGGCACTGACGGCATTAGGCATGGCAGCCATAACCTCATCAACAACAGATATAGCAGCATTTTCCATAAGCACAGCAGAAGGTATTCCTGTCTCATTGATAGCGTAGGCATCAGCTATGCCCATCTGAGAGGAGTTCAGTATTTCCATTATAAGCTCCGTATGGGGTGTGGTTCGGGTTAGTAGCCAGAGGTGTTTTCGACCTGTTTTGCTTCGTCAACAAGCATAACAGGGATATCCTCTTTTATCTCGTATAAAAGACCGCAAGGGTCACATATGATGAATTTTTCATCTTTGGAAGCTCTGACAGCTTTCTTGCATTTAGGGCATGCGAGTACATCGAGAAGTTCTTGTTTTATCATGTTCTTCCTCAATTAAAATACGTATACGTCAATTTAAAACAATAAGCGGATAATTACAAGACCATGTAGGTTTTAAATGTGAAAAGGCATGTTTCAGATGCTTTTTATGAAATTTGGTGCGGGTTTGCCGAAGAGGTAGCCCTGACAGTAGTCTACACCGACTTCTTTTATTGTTGAGTAAATTTCATCTGTAGAAACATATTCCGCAACGGTTTTTATACCTGCCTGACGGCACATTTCAACAATAGTGCTGGTTAGGAGTCTGGCTCTGCCGGAGACATTTATCTGCCTTGTGATGGAACCGTCTATTTTAAGAAAGTCAGGCTGAAGGGAGAGGATGTACATGAAGTTGGAATATCCCGTACCGAAGTCGTCCAGAGCGATTAGACAGCCATGCTTTTTGGCTCTTGCGATAAAAACCGATAATTCGTCCATGTTGTCTATACCTTCTGATTCAGTTATTTCAACTGTTATACGCCCCTGAAGGTTTTTCTGGGATATTATATCGAAAAAGTATGTCTGAAATTTGTTGTTGCGTATATCTTCCATATCAAAGTTGATACAGATATCATTGACTGTATCTGAGAGCGAGTTAAGGCTTTTCTCCAGCATCATGAGCGACAGGCTGTTGTATAGCTTAAGGCTTTTTGACATGCTGAGGAACATGTTGGGTGTCATTATGTCGCCTTTTTCATTTTCAATGCGCATCAGAGCCTCATACTTGATGATCTCACCTGTCGCAGTGTCTACGATAGGCTGAAAGTACGGGATTATTTTTTCATGGCTCAGGGCATCCCGCAGAGAGCCGGAGTATTTGACTGTTTCACGGATTTTTTCCATCTCTGACTCTGCTTCGTCGTATGTCATGAATGATTTCTTATTCTTTTTTGCCTGCCTAAGGGCTATCCCTGCTTTGGTTATTGTTGTTTCCATCCCTGATGCTGTGCCCGCTGTCAGGGAGAAGTGCATTTCTGTTTCTTTGTATATGAAAGTGCTTTTTGATATTTTATTCAGAATATCCTGGATAACAGAGTTGAAAGCATCGTAGTCAGTAACATCATAGCAAAGTATGCCGAACTCGTCGCCGCTCACTCTATAAACGCTCATTCTGTCGGGTATCAGAGCTGCGAGTTTCCCTGCTACAGATTTGAGAAGGTAGTCACCGCCTTCCATACCGTAATAAGTGTTGATAGCGCTGAAGCCGTCAATATTCATCAGTGCCACAGCGGGGAGCGTTGCACGGTTTCTGTCCAGACGCATTTTAACTCTGTTCGGAAGTCCTGTCAGCACATCCTGATATTGACTCTGAATTTCCCTCTGCTGCATAATAACTTTTGTGATATCTTTTCTTACTGACAGGTATTCAGTTATTACTCCATCTTCGTTCTGAATGGGGACCACAGAAGTTTCAAGGTAAAGGGTATCGCCGTTTTTCGTTTTGTTCAGAAGGATGCCGACCCATATTCTACCGCTGGAAACAGTTTTTATTAAGGTTTTGTATCTTTTGACATCCATTTCAGGGTGGTTGAGCATATGGTGTTTCTGCCCTATCACTTCATCACTGCTGTACCCTATAGCAGACAGGTATGTATTGCTGATATATTTGACACGTCCTTTCTGGTCGGCAATGGACACAAAGTTTGATGCATCCACTGCGTCCATATACTGTTTATTTTTTCTGCTTGCCTCGGCGAGCTTTTTTGTTGTTGCAGTTAGTTGTTTGCGCTGTGATGTCGAATGGATGCTGAAAGCGGTCAGAGTTATCAGCGTTGTAAGTGCCAGCAATACTGTTATCCAGATGAGAAGCTGTCCGTGTTTTTCAAGAAATGTCGGATAATTGTTTATGAAGGTTATCTGACTGTTCAGCGGTTCGGGGATTCGCAGGAATGCTCTGTCGACTGCTTTTCTGTCAAATATAAGGTGATTGCCTGTGTATATATGGGATTTCTGGGGAGGATTCCCCTGAAGAGTCTGTCTCGCTGCTATGCCTGCTTCCTCCCCCTGCTTTAATTCGCTGGTGACAAACCCGCCGAGAACACCCTCCTGTATTTCAAGTTTGTGCATAGCAAATATGTAAGGGGAGGGGAGGGACTCTTTAAGTTTCCTGAGTGAAGATGCTGTTGTTTCGTGGCGGTTTTCACTGTAGAATCCACCGGCATTTACTATAACGAAAGCCGAGTCTTTGCCGCCTTTTAGCTCTGTAAGCAGTTTATCTATGTTTTTTTCAGTTTTGAAAAGAATCTGCTGCTTATTATTGCTGAGAGTGCTGACATAGTTCTCTGTTTTTTTGGATGACCCGTTTTCTGAGTCTATGAAAGTGATGTCTGGGGTGCTGTTTAGTAATGTGTTTATAATCTCTATGGTTTTGGTTATATTGTGATTAATGAGTATGCCGTAGGTTGTACCGGAGCGGTAGATTGCCGGACTGTCTGATATTCCTGTGACTATTAGCGGAACCTCTCTGAGAAAGCCCAGGCTTGTGCTGCTCAGATAAGACAAGGCTTCATCGTTGGTGGCATAGATGAGATCCGGCTTATTCATTAGATATTTAGCCAGCATATAGTTGTCTATTACTTCAGTATTTTCCAGCCCTGCATATGATGTTTTTGCATTCAGGTATTCAGTGAATATGTTATATCTGTCTTTACTGTCGGAGCTGCGAAGTCCTTTCACAAAGCCGTTGTGCTGGAGTTTTGTCTCAGGGAATTCCTGCTGGTAGGAGTGTATTATTAATATATTATACGGCTTTGCGTGTACAATGATTGCTGTAAGGAAAATTGCCAGAATAATAATTATGTGCTTCAATTCGTACTCCGGGATGTTATAGAGTTAGTATAATATAAATTTTTTGACAATAAAACATGTTTCTAAAGAGCGGGTTGTGTATATGACATATATCTATAAGTTCAGTGAATATCTTAAAGAAAGATTTGGCGAGAAAGTCTGGAAAGTGCCTGTTAATGCCGGATTTACCTGCCCTAACAGAGATGGTCATGCCGGAATCGGAGGCTGCATATATTGCAGTGTCGATTCTTTCGACGGGGCAGAAGAGGGGACAATCGCTGAGCAGGTTGCAGAGAGGATTGAGAAGCTGAAAAGAAGGGGTATAAATAAATATATTATATATTTTCAGTCTTATTCCAACACATACGGAACAGTTGAAACTATCAGGGAACGTGTCAATTGTGCTCTTGTGGATGACGGGATAGTCGCTGTTCATATTGGTACCAGACCGGATGTTATCGACAGGGAAAAGCTTGAATATCTGCAAGAGCTGAATGCAACTTATGAAGTCGTTGTGGAGTACGGTTTGCAGTCTGCAAATGATGTAACACTTGCTAAGGTTAACAGAGGTCATACTGTGCAGGATTTTAAAGATGCAGTTGCTCTGACTCATGAATATGGTCTGAAAGTATGTGCGCATGTGATATTCGGACTCCCAGGAGACAGCAGGCAGGATATGATTTCATCAGTTCGGATGTTAACAGAGCTGGGTGTTTACTCGGTCAAGTTCCATCATCTGCATGTTGTTAAAGGCACGGTTCTTGAGAAGATGTTTCTTGCTGGTGATGCCGATGTTATGAGTCTGGAAGAGTACATAGATGTGCTTTCTGAAGCTATGGGATATCTGGATAACAGCATTGTGGTTGCCAGAATCTCAGGAGATGCAGCTGGAGATACGCTCGTTGCGCCGATTTGGAATGTAAGCAAAAATGAAATAGAACAGAAGCTTATCCAGATAATGAAGGAGAAGGGGATAACACAGGGGAGCCTTGTTTAAAAAATCTGGCAGGATTTCTTGTCTATAAAGTCTATGCAGAGAACGTGAAGTTTACCGTCGCATTCGAATTTCTTTGCCATGGTTCGGCACAGGATGCCGGTTGCGAGAGATATGTAAGGGTCGGTATAATAGCTTGTGAGGTTCAGGCTGCTTATGTAGTAGAAATATTCTTTTAAAGAGTGGTCTGTTCCTGCTTTGGACGGGTGAAAGAGGTTGTTGTCTGCAAACTGAAGATCGAGCCGGCAGACTGTATCACCAATTTGTATGCCGTCTTTATCAAGCACATATATGCATTCGATGTCATCGTTCATTCTGACAGATTCTTCCAGTCGTTTTTCAAAGCAGCATTCGTTACATTTTGTGAGAAAAGCGAGTATCTTATCAAAGATATTTTCGAACTTGGCATGTTGTGATTTTTTTATCTCGATGTTGGCTGACATGTATTCCTTTATCTCATAGGAAATCATGTCCATTACAGGACCGAATTCAATTGATTCCATATCCTCAATGCCCTGAGGTCTGGCAAAGTAAAACCCCTGAAAAAGATCCGCACCCAGTTCATGACACTTAAGGACATCTTGTTTTGTTTCAACCCCTTCAGCGAGGGTTAGTGATCCTATTTTCTTTGCAAGGTCAATGATTGATTTGATAATCGACTGCTGGTAATAGCTTTCACTCACGTTATTGATAAGCTGCTTGTCTATCTTTATTATGTCAGGTCTTGAGATTACAAGTCTGTTAAGGTTTGAGTGAAGTGCTCCGAAATCATCAAGGACAACAAACATGCCGATGCTTGAGTATTTTTCTGTTATCTGTTCCAGTTTATAATTATTTTCTATCTGAGATTCTGTTATTTCCACAGCAATATTGTTGTAATCAAGTCCTGCATCGTCTGCATATTTTACAGTCCACGATTTTTCATGGAGAGTTGTGTTTATATCCAGTACGGCAGGGTCAAAATTAAGGAAGAGCACCATTTCGTCTGAATTCTTAAATTTAACGAACTCTCGCATGGCAGAACGTCGGCATAACCTGTCCAGCTCAAGTGTCATTCCGCATTTTGCTGCATTTTCAAAGAGCTTAACAGGTGGTATTATCTCGTTTGTGACTGGGTGAATGCCTCTGCTGAGTGCTTCCACTCCGACCGCTTTCTTCAGTTTCAGGCTGACTATAGGCTGGAATTCAATTTTGATCATTTCCTGTTGTATTATAGTCTGTATTTCTGAAAGAAGGCTGCTTTTCACCGTTTAAGTTCTCCGGCACTTCTATTGTAGTGTTTCTGAGCGGAAACAGTATCCACAAACTCTACGCAGAGTACATATTTCTTTGATTGAATTTCCATCCTGCTAGACATCGTACGAAGAACTTTCCCTGTCACAGAAGATAGATATGTCTCTGTATAAAACCTGTCAGACTCAATTTTGTCAAGGTAATAAAAGTAATCTTTAAGTGAATGATCAGCATTATATTCGTGCATCATGAGGAATGAACGCTGTTTTTTGGAGTTTATGCAGATATTGCTTATGGACTTGAAAGGCTGATGCCCGGATTCGTCCAACAGAAAGACACGTTCAATTTCATCAAAATTGGTTATCTGCTGTGACAGAAATTTTATGTAATTTTCAACATCACAATCTTGTGCTCCTTCTTTTAATATGTTGATGATGAAATCGAAACTTAGATGTTGATTTTTTCTGATAAGAACATTTTCTTTCAGCTTATTTTTTATCAGCATGACAAGATAGTCTATGCGTGTTTCTATGAAAGGATAATTTCCCTGTATATCAATACATGGACGAAAGAAATAGAAGCCCTGATAAAGGTCTATGCCCAGTTCATAACAGGTTACAATATCTTCGGCTGCCTCCAGCCCCTCTGCAAGGGTGAGAGCTCCTGTTTTCTTTGCGAGATCTATTATCGAGCTCAGGATTGATTGTTGATAGTAGTTTAGGTGGACATCTTTGATAAGTTCCATATCAATCTTTATGATATCAGGCTTTGAGACAATTATTCTGTTCATATTCGAGTGCATAGCTCCGAAATCATCAAGTGACACATAGTAACCAAGCTTGCGGTAGTGGTCGACAAAATCTGCAAGATTATCCTGATTATCTATTTTCGATTCAACTATTTCAATAGATATAGAGGAGTAGTCAAGCCCCTGTTCATCGGTATATTCCTGTGTTATGCGTTTGACATCCGGGTCGTTTGCTTCTATTGCAGTGGTATCAAAGTTTATGAATAGAATGTATTTTTCGTGGTCTGGTATAGTCTTAAAGGCTTTAAGCGCATTTTTACGGCAAAGTCTGTCCAGCTCGGTTGAGCAGTTTTCTGCTTTTGCTGCGCTGAAAAGTTCCATAGGGTGAATAATGGCTCCTGTTTCGGAGCATATACCCCTTGTCAGTGCCTCAAATGCTATTATTCTTTTTTCCCGCAAACTTATAACCGGCTGAAATAATGTTACAACATTTTTTTCAGCAATAATGTTGTGTATATCTATATCTCTTAACATCGTGTCCTGCTTTTAATAAGCCTCTTTCCTACAATAGAAAAATAAAAAGGGCAACAGCTAATTCACATACAAACCATATGACATGAATAGTGTGAATTTGAAAAATATGTTTATTTTCTTGTTGTGAATCTGTTTTGAGAGGGCTCAACCCTAAAATCATAATCTGCAAGAGGTGAGCCGGCAAATCTTTATTATTATTTAGTGGCTGTTGTCATTGCATATTTAATGTTATCAAAGGACATATAACCCATATTGCGGAATACTTCCTTCCCTTCTCCTGAGAGAATGACTTGTGTAGGGACCCCAGTAATAGCGAAATGTGAAGCGATTGCCTTATGTGAGTTTACATCGATATTTATTATTTTATAACGGTTGCTGTTTTCAAACTCAGCCAGTGCTTTTTCAACCTCGGGTTTCATCTTGCGGCATGTGACACAGCCGGTGGAGCTGAGTTGTAGAAAAACGGTTTTACCGTCTGCGACTGCTTCTGATATTTCTTCCTGTAGTTTTTTGGTTGCCTGCGGGGTGCTCGGCATAATGGCGAAAAACACAACAGAAATGACAATTAATATTATTACAATTGGCGCAAGGGATTTTTTCATTATTTTACCTCAAAACTTTTGAGAAGAATATCATGCTGTTTGGGCTGTTTCAATACCAGTTTTGATCTTTTGTGCTAAACATCTTGCCTCGTTAGCTGTTATCAGCAGTTCGAAAATGTTGTGAAGCTACGTCGAACAATATATAAAGTATAGAATATAAGAGAGATTTTGCCGTTAGAGTGGATTATTCTTCAGAAAATCTCTCAGCTTAAGGTCGATAGCTCTCCCTTCTTTACAGAAATGTTCCATTGCTGGAGTTTCCAGGAGTTGTGTGTGACTATCAGTCATGATCTCAAGAGCTTCGGCATATTCGCTGAGTTTGGTAGCTCCCAGAGTTTTGGCTACCCCTTTTATCGTATGAAAGAAGACTTTTGCCTGAGCAGGTGAAGAGTCTTTCAGCATATGCCTGGTTTTGATGTCCAGTCCTGCATACTCTGAATAGTATTTTGTGAGCAGCTCAAGGTAAAGTTTTTTATTCCCGTTGAGGTTTGAAAGGGCTTCTTCCGTATTCAGAAGTTCATCACCGGCAGGAATATCTATTTCATTCGGCTTTGTATGTTCAGGAGAGGGCGTCTTTATTGCGCAGTCTCTGAGAGCCATTGTTATGTCCTGAAGCTTTACAGGTTTAGCTATGTGTCCATTCATTCCTGCACGTCTGCATCTGTTGACGTCTTCCGGCATAGTGCTTGCGGAGAGTGCATATATGGGTGTTTTGGCATGTTTAGGGTTTTGGCGTATTTTTTCAGTTGCTGTAATGCCGTCCATTTCCGGCATTATGATGTCTATGAAGATAATGTCAAACTCAGACTCATTTGCCTTTCTAACGGCTTCGGTTCCGCTTTTGGCTGTCACATACGACAGCCCCAGCATGTCTGCGAACTCAGTGACAACCTGTATGTTTATACTGTTATCATCCACGATAAGTGCTTTGATACCGCTGTTAGTATGTTTCGTCCGTTTGAGGCATTCAACATCAGGTTTAACGGATTGTTCTCCCATGAGCAGCTCATAGGCAAGAGACGGCAGTGTTTCCATTGCCTGATCTTTATGAACTACGAATAGTCTGATATCGCCTATTGCCTCGTTAGCGGCGTCGGTTATCCTGCTGTTTCCTGATATGAGTATAACCGGCGGAAAAGTTTCCTTAGAGATATTTTCTATTGCCGTTCTGATCATACTGAATGATTCGTCTGTGAGCGTGCTTGTGTCAATCACCAGCATATCAAAAATTAGCGAACTGCTACAGTCTGTATTTTTGCTGATTTGTTTTATCAGGCTAAACTGATTGGTGACATTGAGCACGTCTGCCATGTTTTCTCTGAAAAAGGACGTAACCGAACCGCAGTCTTGTTGAGCAGGTTCACAGACTAGGATTCTTTTATTGTTTAGTTTTTCTTCATTTTTGCAGGATGTGACGATGGCGTCTTTATCTGCTATCATCAGAGTGAGAATAAATGTAAAGACAGAGCCTTCACCTTCCTTGCTTTCAACAGTTATATCGGATTCCATGGCATTGAGTATCTTTTTAGATATCGAAAGTCCCAGACCGGAACCGCTCTGCTTTTTCTGATTTTTCCTTTTAACCTGTGTAAAGGAATCGAAGAGGATGGGGATCTTATCCGTAGGGATGCCTATACCGGTATCGCTGACTGTTATGCGGATTTTTGCATAGTTTTTATTTTTGGTCAGCAGGAATGCGGATATTTCAATGTGCCCCTGCTCCGTGAATTTTGCTGCATTTGTGGCGAGATTGTTCAAAACCTGAGTGATCCGCAAAGAATCACCCACAAGGTAGTCAGGTATGTTTTCATCAATCTCCAGTTGCACTGATACATTTTTTTTGCTTACAGTAACTTCTATTATGCCCGCAATACGTTTGATATTGTCTTTAAGGTTCATAACATCAGTTTCAAGTTCCAGCTTTCCCGCCTCAATTTTTGAAAAATCAAGGACATCATTGACTATTTCTAAGAGGAGGTTGGCAGAGCTTCTGATTTTACTAATATAGTCGTACTGTTTGCCGGTCAGTTCGGTCTGCATCATAAGATAGCTTAATCCCAGAACAGCGTTCATGGGGGTTCGTATTTCATGACTCATGCTTGCGAGAAATTCGCTTTTAGCCTCATTCGCAAACTGTATTTCCCCCATTGCGTTTTTAAGACGTGTGTTGGTCAACTCCAGTTGCTGCGTACGTTCGCTTACACGTCTTTCCAGACTGGTGTTTATCTCCTGTATCTGGTGCATCTGGGTATTGATTCTCTCAAAGCTTTCTGCAAGCTTAACATTCATAAGGTTAAAAGCTGCTGCCAGAGTTGCTATTTCTGATTTCCCCTTAATGATTACTGGCTTTATAGGGATATCTGTTTCTTTCTGAACGGCAGTGATGTGATTGGTGATTTTATCCAGAGGGCTAAAGATGAGTTTAATAAGAATAACGCTCAGAAGAGCCACCGCAGCAAGGGCATATGAGAATATTATAATAACCTGTTTGAGGAGTTCAGTATGCATTGCACTGACTTCTGCTGTGGTGTCTCTGCTTAAGAGCAGATATCCGATCTGGTCGGATGAAAAGTCTTTTAGTGGAATATGTTTTACCATAAAATATTGATTGCCTGCATGTATAAGCTCATCTGGTCTGTCGATACTGCTTGATGTTATAAGGTCTTTTATCTGAGGTGATGAGTAGTCATAGATGTGCATGTTTTTATATGTTATCTTATTATGTTTGTTGTCAAAAAAATTTGATTTTTCGAGAGATTTCATAAAAATGCCGACAGCATATTCAATTTTTGTCGCATTTGCCGGCGTGGACAAAAGGTTATTGATGTTGCCGCCAAGTTCAACTGTACCTATAAAATCATAGTTATTCCAGACGGGTTTGACAACTCTCAGCCCGAGCCCTGCCCGCCCTACTTCAAGCCCGGCAACCATACTTTTACTCAGATTTGCCTTCAATACTGTTTTTCTGAACCCTGAAAGATCATCTCCGAATTTACTCGGGGCGTGGACTCTGTATAAGCTCACGGCTGGTGAGAGGTGGAAATGAAGCTGTTCAATGTCATAAAAGTTTTTAAGCCTGTTGTTATAAAGGTCATTTATGAGCGATTTTAGTTTGTTCCTGTCCTGTAACCTGAACGCATCAAGAACGGCGCGGTTTTCCATCAATATATCAAGAGACATTGAGTATTTTTTGGTCAGAATGTCTTTTTCGCTGTGGAATATATCGGTAAAGGTTTGAAAAATCTCAGAATTTTTCTGTAAAATATCATTGCGGAGCTTTGAGTATGTGCTAAGTATTAATATAATCGCAGAGACAGATATAAACACAAATATAAGAGAAAGAATTTTAAATTTAAGATCCGGTCTGAACATCTTCATTGCTCACCCTTGTATACGGGATTTCATTTCTTAAAAAATAATTTCCCGCATAATTTTTATCACCTTACCGGTAACCTTTGCCTGTGAATAATCAACATCAGGGTAGTCTGGTCTTTTAGAATGAAAAAGTCTGTCAGCCTTCTTGTAGAAACGCACGTAACAGTCCCCATAGTTATCTTCAATAAGGTACATCCCATCTCCGTCAACATCACAAGCCGGATTATAGACTATGATGTCATTTTCGCTTACAGGCGGTGTGGAGCCGCTTGCTGCTTTCATAGCGGCAGCCCCGTCAGGCATGAATATACTGTCGGGCTGCAATGATATTTTTTCCTGCTGAAAGTCATATGGTGCGGTTTCTGCTTCAGCAATATACGGGTCACTGTTCAGAAACATTTTGCCTTTGCCTGACTTCAGCCAGTCAGGGGAAACATCGAAAGATTCGCAGATGTGCACTATCACATTTGATGGCGGGAGCACTCTGCCAAGCTCCCAACGCATGACAGAGTGATAGTTCTTACCAATTTTTCTGCCAAAATCTGTTTGTGACATGTCCAGTGCTTTACGAAGCTCTTTGAGCCTGTCTGCTATTTTTTTATATTGCATATGTAATATTTGTTGACTTCCTGTGTAGTATAGCATATATAATATATAATTATAACATGATGTCAGCAGAATGTAAATTAATGTCGCATATGCTATCAAATGGAGGGAGCGATGCCGGATGAGATAAATATAGGAAAAGTCAGCTTTCTAGGAAGCAGACTAAAAGATGAAATAAAGAGAACCGGTCAGAGCCAGTTAGAATTTGCTAAGAAGCTGGGGATAAGTCCGTCAAGGCTCAGTAACTATGTCACAGGGGCAAGACTGCCTGATATCTTCACACTGAACAGCATCGCGGATCTTCTGGGGATACCTCTTGACAGTTTGCTGTCTGATGACTATGACTGCAAAGGCAGACGGTTTCCGCGAAGATACTTGCTTACTGTTTACGAAGGGGGATCTGTCAGTATTTCTGAGGAGACTGCGTTATTATGACCTTGTTGCGCCCGCTTTCTTTTGCACTGTAGAGAGCTTTGTCGGCACGTATTGTTATACTGTCTTCAGAATCCGTTACGGTATACTCTGATATACCTATGCTTAAGGTGATATCGTCTATGTCTGAGGTTATGGTAAGCAGTTCTTCATCCTGGCTCATGTATCTCTGTATACGTTCTGCAATAGTGCTTGCTGTGTTGCTGTCGCCATAAATGAGCATTATGAATTCATCTCCGCCCCACCTTGCGATGAGGTCGTTTCCGCGGATACTGTTTTTGCATATTCTGGTTACAGCTTTGATTACAGAGTCACCGGCAGCGTGCCCTTTTGCATCGTTAATTATCTTAAAATTGTCTATATCCACCAGTATAACTGAAAATGGTTCCTCATTCTTTTTGTACCACTGAACCGCTTTGTCGTATATGCGGGAGAACTCTCTTCTGTTATAGCTGCCTGTTAGCTCATCTGTTATCGCCAGTCTTTCTAAGCGTCTGTTATAGTAGTTCACGGAGGACATAATTATGAATACTACAATAGCTGTTACGAGAAGCCCCAGAATAGTGCTTTTAATAAAATTATACCAGATGTTGGCTATGGCCTTGTCCTGGCTTTGTTCAACCAGCAGAAACCATCTAAGCTCAGGGATATATCTTTTGGTAAGAAGGATGTGTTCTCTATGTCTGTTATATTCAAAGTCTTCGGAGTGCTGTGAGATATTCAGGACTGAGTGTGCAATATCTTTAATGCCTGGCATGAGGCGAATGTTTGCAGCTTCAACAAGTTCCTTATCTGAATGAGCTTTTATCAGACCTTCCTGATCAACCAGATAGATGTCTCTGTTATATTTGACTCTGTAGGCTGACAGGAGATTTGTTATGCGTTCAAGGTCAAGTCCGACCCCTGTAACTCCGAGAAGGTTATGTTCATAGTCGTAAACCCTGTGGTTGATAAAAATAGTAAGTGCGTTATTTGCCGCCTGATTCGTGTCTACTACCAGCTCATAAGGGACATGTTGTGAGATAAATTCATCATACCATTTGTCGTGGCTGTCGTTTTTGGACAGAGTTTTAAGCAGTCCGCCATAATAGTAGTAGTGTTTTGTTTTTTCAGATACGTAAAAAGATGTGAAAAGGTGATATTTAAACTTTATCTCTCTGAGGTATTTTTGAATAGTGGATAAGTCCTCTTCTCCGTTGATAACCCAGTCTTTCAGGAAAGTATCATTAGCCATCAGCGAGGCAACATAAACCGGAAGCATTATGTCTCTCTGTATTTCAGAGTAAATATTGTCTCTGGTGAGGGGGAGTGAGGTATTGATGATGCTGTCTCTCATGGTATTTTTGGCAGCGTAATAGCTGATCAGGTTAGTAATCAGAAAGCCGACAGTAAGAAGAGTTCCCACAATTATAAATAAGCTTGTTTTATTCTTTATAGTTTTCATATATTTATTTTAAATCATTTTAGAGTCAGTTTAGCAAAAAACTAATGAAATTTACAGAGTTCTTTTAGTTAATCAGTGTCTTTTTATCATGTTTGTGTTAGTGTTTTTGTGTAGAGCTCTTCCGGGCATTTTGAAGAGATAACGGAGACTCATTATCAATGGTAAATTCTTTCGTGGACAATACCCCCGCCAGAATACTTGTAGTTGAGGATGACCGTCTTACCAGAAAAATGCTGGAGGGTATCTTCAACTCGATCGGGCTTGAGATGATTCTTGCTGAAAACGGCGAACAGGGTTTAGAATTGTTTCGTCTCCATCGCCCGGAAATAGTTCTTTCAGATTATAATATGCCTGGTATGAGCGGACTTGAGATGTTCAGTGTGATGCGCACTGAGGCACCGCAGACAAAGCTTGTCCTGATGACGATCTATACAGATTCAGATGTCCTTATTAAAGCTATTAACATGGGGGTGGACAGGTTTCTTGAGAAGCCTGTTTACAAAGATAAGCTACAGCATTTGCTTAATCTGTTCCTTGAGGATCTGCGGATTGCTAAAGAACTGACTCGCTACCAGAATCTTCTTAAGGCTTACAGGTATGGTGTAGATTCTTCAACTATCTTTTCACTTTTGGACAGTGAAGGTTGCTTTACCTATGTTAACAGTAATTTCTGCATCGCGTCCCAGTATTCTGAAAAAGAGCTTCTGGGGGAACATTACAGTATCGTACGCAAGACTGACGACATATATGATATTAAGTCAGTGGATAACAGAGACAACGGCGATGAGAATGTCTGGCACGGATACATCACTAGTATTTCAAAAAGCGGATATGAGTATCTTGCAGAGGTTAACCTGCTGCCCATTGTAGAGAACGGGAAATTGGCAGGGTACATTTCCATAGAAAAAGATATGAGTCTTGTTGTCTCGAGATATACCGAACAGCTTCAGGCTTTCTTTGATGCAGACAGCTCGGTGATGTTTGCATATGATTCGTCAATGAAACTTAAACTTTCAAATCAGGCTTTTCTGGATTATTTCCGTTTTGATACTACAGAAGCTGCTGCTGAGTCAGGCTTTAACCTGCGGGACTATATTGTTGACATTGAGGGTGAGCGAAGTGAGAAAATCCCCATAGGGGAACAAAATATAAAAGAACTTTTTCGAAGTGACGGAACAGTCAGCAGCTCCCGTGTTGTGATACGAAAACCACCCGATGAAAAAGAATCATATTTTATCGTCAATGTGTTTGAGCTGGATCAGTCGTATCTCGGGCTGGACAAGCTCACCGTGGTACGCCTTAATGATATAACAGAGCTGGAGGATCTTAAACAAAAAGAACTGACAGGGGCGATGCTTGCCTCAATCGGTAAGCTGGCTGCAGGAGTCACTCATGAAATCAATACTCCTCTTACATACATAAAAGGGAACATAGAGCTTCTGGAATGGAGTCTGGAAGACGCTGATCGTGATAGTAGTCAGGGAGAACTGCAGGAGTATTTTCATTCGATAAAAGATGGGATATCACGAATCACACTTATTATAGAGTCTATGAGAGAAGTTACCGGAGACGCAAAATTTGAGTTTGAACATGCAAACCTCTATGAGACTTTTGTCATGGCGGGTAGAATGGTTTACAACAGGTCTAAGCATATTGCTCCCATATACATCAATAGAAAAATGCTGACTATGGAGCTGAAACCTGATGAGGAGTATATGCCTGCGTATATTGTGCCTGTAATGTTGGGGCAGGTCTGGATAATCCTTTTGAACAACAGTTTAGACCAACTGGCTCATAGAGACTTAACATTTGATGAAAAATCTATTATGATTGACATCGAACCAAATATAAAGGGTTATAGAATAACAATTAAAGACAATGGAGGCGGGATTGCACCTGAGATGCTGAATAAACTTTTCGAGCTTTTTTCCAGTTCCAAAAAACACAAAGGGATGGGGATAGGGCTCAATATCGCAAAGAGTATAGTCGAAAAACACAATGGAACTATAAGAGCATATAATATTAACAATGGGGCGGCTTTTGAGATCAATATTTAATGGAGGGGAGTATGTTTTTTTCGAAGAAAGGAGAAAGGCTGCTGCAGGATGAGAACACAGCACAGGAGATAAAAAAACTGAATGCTGAGCTGGAGTTCTATAAAGAACTTGCGTCTTTGTCTCATCACGAACTGCTTGTGGTCATGAAAGACGGTGTGGTTGTATATAAAAATCATAACGCTGAAGAATATGCAAATTTTGATGAGGTTGCAGGACAGCTAGTTTCCGGAGCATCAGAAATTGAAACACCACACGGGTCTATGCATATTAAAACTAAAAAACTTCCATCAGGTGAGATAGCCTATGCTATAAGTATGGATGCTGTCGCTTCAAAAATTCATCAGCTTTTTGCGGAGATTCATCAGGGGACAGTCAGCACTTCTTTTAAAATGAATCAGGATTTTTTTATAAAAATGCTGGATGAGATGGACGGCATGATTGCTGAATCAAAAGAAACAGCGGAACTTTCCGATCATGGTATGTCCAATGTTCAGGTGCTCAGTCACGAAGTAGAGGGGCTTTCAAAATTCATAGACGAATCCACAAATACAAGCTCCGCTTTATCACGGCGAAGCGAAGAGATTTCGCAGGTGACAAATTTGATCAAAGATATTGCGGATCAGACAAACCTGCTTGCCTTGAATGCTTCTATTGAGGCAGCAAGGGCAGGAGAGGCCGGCAGAGGCTTTGCCGTTGTGGCGGATGAGGTGAGGAAACTTGCTGAACGGACACAGAGCGCAACTTCCGAGATCGCAGGCGTTGTAGACGGGATGCACAAAGACATAAAGGAGCTGCTTGCAAATACCTCAAATGTTCAGGAAAATATGGGGGCAGTGTCACAGAATACCGACGATCTTTACGGCATGGTCAAAACATTTAACAAAAATGCCAATAGAGTTATGTATGAAACTATGCACCTCAGTAATCAGATATTTGCTAATTTGGCGAAAATAGACCATATCATATATAAAAATAATCTTTATAACAGTGTACTTGAAGGCACAAACGACTTTAGCTGTGTTTCTCATGACGATTGCAGGCTGGGGCACTGGTATAATGAAGGGAAGGGGAAAGAGACATTCAGCGACACTTCGGGGTATCGTGAGCTTATGCACCCTCACAAGACTGTTCATGAAGAGGCTAACACTCTTTATACCCGTTGTATCGAACAGTTCCAGGGGTGCACGTTTGATGAGATAAAAGACAGGATAGAAAAGATTGAAGTTGCAAGTCAGGAAGTTTTTGCCTCCCTCGACCATATGATAGAAGAACGTTCAGGAAAGATGATGCACGAGGCTATTGATGCTCTTTTCGACAACAAAAAGCAGGCAGGTAAAGTAAAATGACTAAAGACATTAATGTTATGATTGTTGATGATGAACGGGAAATTCTCAAAATGCTTGAGACAGCATTCAGAAAATCTGAGTTTAAAAGCGTTAAGTCTTTTTATAATCCTGTTGAAGCAGTGAGAGCATATGACGGATCAAACTTTGATGTTGTTCTGCTTGATATTATGATGCCTGAAATGGACGGGATCGAAGTTCTGAATAAGCTCAAAGAAAAAAATAAAAATGTGAAAGTTATTATGATGACAGCTTACTCAACTCTTGATAGAGTTTTGAAAAGCCACAAGATCGGAGCTGACCATTACATCCTGAAGCCTTTCAGAAACCTGCGGGATGTTGAAGCTAAAATCAGGCAGGTGCTGGCAGAGTGAGGAACAGAGAACGGCTCTGAAGCTTTCTGTTGCTGTTTTTCGTTCATTGTTTTGTGGAGTTACTGTAGTTAAAAAAGGGGCTCCGAGAAGCCCCTTGATTTGTTTATAATCCTAATTTTTTTGCAACTTTCTCGCCGTATTCCTTGTCTGCTCTGGAGAAGTGCTCAACCATTTTCTTCTGTATGTCAACCGGAGCATTCTTAAGGCTGCCTGCTATGTTCTCTGCAAGTTGTTTTTGCTGCTCAGGAGACATTAACCTGTAAAGATCACCGGGCTGGACATAGTCATCGTCCACACCTCTTTTTTGTTCGTACCTGGCGGCATCGCCGGATATTTTAAGAGGCGGTTCATCGTAAGCGTGGTTTTCAACAGGGCCGCCGAAACTATTCGGCTCATAGTTTGGTTCTGCTCCTCCGTTATCGTCAACTCTCATGATTCCGTCACGCTGATAGGTGTTTTGTACTTTTGCCGCATGAGGGCAGTTTATAGGTATGAGTTCGTAGTTTCCGCTCAGCCTGTATCTATGTGCATCAGCGTATGATACTATTCTTGCCTGAAGCATTTTATCCGGCGAAAATGATACGCCGGGAACGACGTTTCCGGGAGAGAATGCCGCTTGCTCAACCTCTGCGAAGTAGTTTTGAGGGTTTTTGTTCAGCTCCAGCACGCCTACATCTATGAGTGGATAATCGCTGTGAGGCCAGACTTTCGTAAGGTCGAAAGGGTTATATCTATATTTTTCGGCATCTTTTTCAGGCATCACCTGTATGCGTAGATTCCATTTCGGAAAGTCCCCTTTTTCTATCGCTTTGAAAAGTTCAACAGTGTGGTAGTCAGGGTTTTCTCCTGCAAGCCTGTTTGCATCGGCAGGGGACATGGTTTTTACCCCCTGTTGAGTTTTGAAATGGAATTTGACCCAGAATCGTTCATTTTCAGAGTTAATGAGACTGTAAGTGTGGCTTCCGTACCCGTTGATATACGGTATTCCAGCCGGGAGACCTCTGTCAGAGAAAAGTATTGTCACCTGATGAAGAGCTTCGGGGACTTGTGACCAGAAATCCCACTGCATTGTGTCATTTTTGGTATTGGTTTGAGGGTCGCGCTTTTGTGTGTGGATGAAATCAGGGAATTTGATTGCATCCCTGATGAAAAAAACAGGAGTGTTGTTTCCAACCAGATCCCAGTTGCCTTCCTCCGTATAAAATTTTAAAGCAAATCCTCTCACGTCACGTACGGTGTCTGCAGACCCTTTTTCTCCTGCTACAGTGGAAAATCGTCCGAACATCTTGGTTTTTTTGCCAATTTCAGAGAATATTTTTGCTTTAGTATACTTTGTGATGTCGTGTGTCACAGTGAATGTGCCGTGAGCTCCGGCAGCTTTTGCATGGACTATCCTCTCAGGTATTCTTTCTCTGTTGAAATGAGCAAGTTTTTCCATAAGGTAATGGTCCTGAAGTAAAGTCGGACCGCGTTCGCCTGCGGTTAGTGATGTCTGGTTATCAGGTACAGGTATTCCTGCTGCTGTGGTCAACGTTTTTCTATCTTTCATAGATGCCTCCTTTTAACTTAATAGCGTTATTGATATATAATATTGCTAATTAATAGATAAATTTTATCTATAGATATTTTACATTAATATGTGGCAATTGCAATAAAGATATGACGATAATTTTATGCTGAACAAGCACAGTAAAATAATTCTTTCAGAATGAAGTGTTTAAGTTAAGTCTGATACTGAACGTTGTAGAATAGTTAGAGATGAGCAGAAAGGCATAAATAGGCTAATTATCTTAAGTGTGTAAGCATGGCAGGATTAAAATTGTAGATAATTAGATAGACTTTTTGATTTTTCTGACAAGTCTCTCATCGGATTCGTTAAAAGGGAACTCAGTGCCACACTGTCTGCAAATAGCGAAGTAGCCTCTTTTGACTTTACTGAAGTCTACGCTGACAAGTGCTTTGCAGTTAGAACATTCAAATTTGTGTATACGGTTTCCTGTTTTCTTCTGATATTGATCTGGAAAGCTCATTTTTTCTCCTTGTGGTTATGCTGAGGCAAGATTAATAACTAAAACTCAGCGGTAAGTTGTATGACTTGCAGTCAATTTACCCTGCAAACCGTGGGCATCTTATAGGATATATATTTTTTTTGACAGGGCTATTTTCATGAAGATTAAATATGCCGCTTTCAGAGTGTAAAAGTAAGCGGTTTTATTGTTATTCTGTCTTACAATATACGTATGATCTCTAATTATGCTTGCGATATCTCCTTTTTTGTCTAGAATATTTTACAATGAAAACTATGGGGGGGGGGAATATGAGAAATATCTTTCTGCTAATTGTTTTGTGCATGTCAGTTTTTTTAATATCCTGTGGCGGTGACGACGACTATTTAGCCGGTGATCATGCTGATAATGATTCAGATGATATAGTTACCGGATTAAAAGTAGACATGGTTGTGTGCTCCGGAAGTTTACAGGGTGATAAAACAGGGACTTTCAGTTTTGAAATTGAAAATGACGCATATGAATATACAACTACTAATGCCGGTTATTCGAAGGTGGAAAGCGGTTCTTTTGGCTATACTGATGGTAAATACAGCTTTGTTTATGATACAGAGTATGTGGTTATCACTCTGAGCGGCAACGAGGATGATGTAACAATTGCGGGTGAATGGCATAACACTGATCTTGATGAGCACGCTACTTTCTCAGGTGACTGTTCAGAATTTACTATTGCTCAGTAATTCACTGTTATAATACAGTCTAAGATAATCGAAATAATTGTGTCTGCTGCGGTTCTGCGGAGCGGTTTTTTGTGCTATCGTTTGCACTTAAGTGATGTACTTAAAGTTAAAATCATGCCCCTGTCGGAAACGGTGGGGGTGTTTTTTATGCGGTCGAAGACAGAACATCACGCATTTATGCGTGGATGAATGAGCTAATCACAGCTTTAGAGTTTATAAGTCATTGTGAAGAATGTGATGACGAAGCAATCTAAGGGTTAACTAACGAATCCAGAGATTGCCACAACCCTGCGGGCTTCTCTGTGACGTATTTTTCATATGCCCTACCTTTGACAACGAAGTTGTAACTTCGTATGTTAAGCATGTGCGAAGCAATAGAAGCACAGTTTTACCCGTGGGAATCTATGGCAGGTTGTACCAAATATATACTAAATTATTTTTGTGATTTTAAATGACTGGTATTAATTAATAAAAATAATGGGCGGCATGAGAATCGAACTCACGACACCAGGCTTCGGAGGCCTGTGCTCTATCCAACTGAGCTAACCGCCCTCGGTTTACGCAAATCAGAAAGCATGTATCACACTTCTGAAGTTTTCTTCAACAAGACAGTAGAGAAATCTTCATGAATTTGCAAGCGAATAACTTCAAATCCGCATTTTATATAATGTGCCCTGACATCATAATTGAACTCTATCGGTATGCCGGAAAGGACGAGCAGACCGCCATTTGCCATAGAATCCTTTATAAAGCCGGATATGTCTATGAGTATGTCAAAGTATATATTTGCAAAAATAATGTCAAAAACGCCGTTTATACAGTCCTGAAAACCGCATATTATATGGTAGTCTGATATATTGTTAAGTTTGTTGCATTCTACGGCAGTTTTGCATGCTTCCCATGAGATATCATATCCGTAAACATCTTTTGCTCCCAGCAGAGATGCGCATATTCCCAGTATCCCTGTTCCGCAGCCGACATCCAGAACTTTTTTACCTGAAAGGCTCATGGTTTCAAGGTGTTTGATGCATGCTCGGGTGGTTTCGTGTTCGCCGCTTCCGAATGCCCCCTGATAAATCTGTGCTGTTTTTCCGTTTCTCAGTGGTATGTTATGTATTACTTTTTCATTCATACAGTTATATTCTCAGCTTTCGCAGCGCCAGCAACCTTCCATATGGTCATTCACAAGACCCACTGACTGCATATATGCGTACATAATTGTAGTGCCTACAAAGCTCATCCCTCTTTTTTTCAGATCTTTTGCCAAAGCGTCACTTATTTCTGTATTAGCTGGAAGGTCTTTGAGGGTTTTCCAATGGTTTATGATTGGCTTGTTGTCTACATAGCTCCAGAGATAGTCAGAGAATGTTCCAAATTCTTTCTGGATCGCTATAAAGACTACGGCGTTTTTTCTTGCGGAGTTAATTTTCAGGCGGTTTCTTATTATGTTCGGGTTGTTTCGTAGGTTTTCAAGGTCTGCATCAGTCATACCGGCAACTTTCTGAACATCAAAGTTGTGGAATGCTTCTTTATAGCCTTCGCGTTTTTTGAGGACAGTTTCCCAGCTAAGTCCTGCCTGAGCACCTTCCAGTACGAGCATTTCGAAGAGGAGCCTGTCATCATATACTGGGATCCCCCATTCGTTGTCGTGATAATCTGCGTAGAGTTCCTGTCCTGGTTTTCCGCCGAAGCACCTTGCTTTACCGTCGTTTCCAATATCCATAGTGTACCTCTGAAACTGCTGTTTTAACAGAGTACATAGTATTTGAAATTGAATAATTGTCAACGGCAGGTGCCAAAATATATTGACATTAGGCGGTTTACATCATATGTGTTGTATTCACAACTTTATATGCGAGGTGTAATGTGTCAGAATTTCAAAAGAAAGCTGCATATAATGTAGCTATAGCAGGTGCTACAGGCGCAGTCGGTGAAACATTCCTTAACATCCTTGAAGAGAGAAACTTCCCCATTGCAGAGCTTAAGCTTCTCGCTTCCAAACGCTCAGCAGGCAAGGAACTTACGTTCAAAGGCAAAACGTATAAAGTTGAAGAGCTGACACACGACTGTTTCGAAGGTGTGGATATAGCACTTTTCAGTGCAGGCGGCGGCAGAAGTCTGGAGTTTGCCCCTTCCGCTGTTAAAGCAGGTGCAGTCGTTATAGATAACTCGTCAGCGTTCCGTATGGATCCTAAAGTTCCTCTTGTTGTTCCGGAGGTGAACCCAGAGGACGCCTTCAAACATAACGGGATAATAGCAAACCCTAACTGTACAACTATTGTCATGCTGGTGGCTCTCAAACCACTTTATGACTATTCTAAAATAAAAAATGTCATTGTCTCCTCTTACCAGTCTACATCCGGTGCAGGAGCACAGGCTATGGAAGAACTGGAAAATCAGGCAAGGCAATGGGTTAACGGTGAAGATATCGTTGTTGATAAATTTGCACATCAGATACTTTTCAATGTTATTCCTCATGTGGACAGCTTTACAGAAAACGGATACACAAAAGAAGAGATGAAGATGTTCAACGAAACACAAAAGATGCTGCACGATAAAGACATCAAAGTCAGCGCAACCTGTGTCCGTGTTCCGACACTTTCTGCTCATTCTGAAGCTGTGACTGTTGAGACTGTTGAGCCTATTAGTGTGGAGAAAGCACGGGAACTTTTTGCTGCTGCTCCCGGGCTTGAAGTGATAGACGACCCTGCAAATGCTAAGTACCCGATGCCTCTTTTTGTGGCTGGCGGGGATACTTGCTATGTCGGCAGAATCAGAAAGGACATCGCTCGTGAAAATACCCTTACATTCTGGGTTGTGGGCGATCAGCTGCGGAAAGGAGCAGCAACTAATGCTGTGCAGATTGCTGAACTTTTTGTTCAATAAATTTGTTAGTTAACTTATCAGAATTGAATATCCCTCGTCCGTTTAAGGCGGGGGATTTTTCTTGTATGAAATTTTATACAAGGTAATTGTCATATATAATAAATGTTTGTCGGGGAGTAAAGTTAAGAGCATATGCTGGTCTGTCAGGGTTATTTGTTGGGTAATTTTCACTATTGCTTTAATAAATATTAATCAATGATAGACTTTTTTTGCAGAAGCCTGATTATTTACTTGATTTTATAGGCTTCCGAGTGTATATAATTTTAACTTCTTGACGTTTAGGAGGTTGTAGTGAACAAGAAAGAGCTCATCGAAAAGATCGCCGAAATGGCCGGTCTGAAAAAATCAGATGCTGAAAAAGCACTTAAAGCTTTTGAAGATGCAACAGTAGCTGCACTTAAAGCTGACGACAAAGTAACACTTGTTGGTTTTGGTACATTCTCTGTATCAGAAAGAAAAGAACGCAAGGGTAGAAACCCTCAGACAGGCGCTGAGATGACTATTCCTGCTAAGAAAGTGCCTAAATTCACACCTGGCAAGCTTTTCAAAGATTCCATCGACTAAGAAGAATATTTGGAAATGTTTTTTCTTTAAAAAGGTTCTCGTAGCGGGAACCTTTTTTTATTGCCCATTTTTCAAGTCATGCTATATTTTCTTTATGAACAGTAAGATTTTGTTAATTTTATCTTTTTTAATTTTTAGCATTTCATATTCTTTTGCGTTTGACTATTTTGCTGAGGGGTATGGGCGCTCAGAGTCAGAGGCAAGAGCAAATGCAGTTTCAGAGTTGTCTTTTATTTTATACACTGATGTTAGGACAGAACTTCACACAGATATGAGTGATAACATCCAAAACGCAAAACAGATTGTTGAAAAGCAAGTGGATATTACAAGTGTGCTGCCTATATTCGGAGCTGAGTATAGTTTCTCTCGAAACGGTGCAGACCATAAATGCGAAGTTGTGCTTAAGGCTTCAAAAGCACTCCCTGTGTATATCAAAAATGCTGACCAATCTGTTAAAGTGATTAATTCTATTCAGCAACAGTTGCTTAAGTCTGAGTCTGATACGGATAGATATAAGTTGACTATGGCTGCTGTGACTGCGTTTGAGAATTTCAAAAAGCTTAAATCTGTAATATATCTTCTGAATGGTGATTATAAAAGTTTTCCTGATGTTACATACGAAAGCCTGTTGAGGATGAGAGATGAACTCACATATGCATCAGACAGTATGCAGCACACTGCAAATATTATATCTGTCGAGCTTGGTAAAGCTAACACCTATGTTTATTATCCTGTTTATCACACTTCGGAAGAAGTCACAGAGTTTGCTTCTGTTTTCAAAGGTATGCTCAGTTCCGGCATGAAGACCGCAGATTCACTGCGAAGTGCAGATTACTTTCTTGAGTCAGAATATGTAGCGGCAGATAATAGCATATACATAACTGCTACCCTTACAGACAGAAACGGTCTGGTTGCGGGGACCAGCGTGAAGAAGCTGAAAGAGAAGGCATATGCCGGACTTAACTACAAACCTGTATCTGTCAGCTTTGAGAAGCTTTTGAAAATGGGGCTGAGCAGTTCTGACGGCTTTACTGCTAGGCTCTCCACAGCAAACGGAAAGAAAGCTATGCTTTACAGGGGGGGGGGAGTCGGTTGAGCTTTTCGCAAAAATCAACAAGCCGGGATACTTTTTCCTTGTGGGGCATGTTGACAAAAAGAGTGAAAGGTTTTCCTATTTGATAGATTTTTATGCTGTACAGGGGAACAGGAAATTTATACGATATGTTGATGCTGATGAAGTTAACAAGTGGATAAGCCTTGGTGAGTTTGACATTATTGCTCCGTTTGGTCTGGAGACATTTCAGATGGTGGCTACAATGAAAGATCCTATAGATATGCTTCCGGCTAATGTTTTTGATCAGGAGACCGAATTATACATTGTTAGCAGAGATATAAACAAAGGCGTGGTGCAGACCAGAGCGCTTAGAAAGCAGCGCGAGAGTATTGATACTGCCGCAGAAGATGTTTTAATATTTTCAACAATAGAAAAGTAGACATTTATGTATATTTACTTTAATATGTACCTAAATTATTGCAGTAAAAGGGTTAGGACTATATGAGCAGGGACTTATTCGGGTTGAAGGACGAACCCTTCAGTGCTTATCCCGATAACAAGTACTTTTTTTCTTCGATACACCATGATAAAGCGATTACTCTGCTTGAATATGGTCTGAACAGCCGTAAAGGCTTTATGCTTCTCACAGGATTGAAAGGGACAGGGAAAACTATGACCTGTAAAATCCTAAAAGAGAATGCAAAAGACTGTAATGTTTCTATGACCAGATATGAAGACTCCAGTACAGATAAACTGATGCTGGATATATGCAAAGGGTTCGGACTTGAGGTTGAAGAAGCTGACAGGCAGGAGCTTTTTGGGCTTATCATGGAGTATTTTGTTGATCAGTATAAGGAAGGAAAGAATAACCTTATTATTGTTGATAATGCTGAAAATATCTCTGACGAAAGTCTTCAAATGCTTAATAAGTTTATGGAAATCGAAATTGAAAAATGTAAGCTTGTGCAGGTGATCATATCCGGATGCCCTGAACTTCACGATAGATTAAAGCACATCGGCGGAGACCTGGGGCCGAAGTTTACCTTTACGGTGGAGCTTGCTCCGCTTAATCTTCACGATACAGTAGAATATGTTGAACACCGTATCAAAACCGCCATTGGTGACGATGATCAGCACCTTTTTAAAAATAATTCCTACACTGAAATATATAACTACTCGAAAGGTATCCCTTCTGAGATTAACAGGATAGCCCAAAAGGCTCTTGCCATAGCCAAAGAGGGAAAACAGGCTAAGATCACTTCGTCTCATATAAAAATGGCAGCAGCAAGGCTATATGGAGTCAAAGTGTCCAGACGGTCTGGCGGCAAAGGCATGATAATGATAGCACTAATAGTGGTTGTCATAGGGGCAGGGCTCTTTTACAGAGATACAATTATTTCTTTTTTTGATAATCAGGTAACTGACATCTTTTCAGTGGTAATGGTACAAAAGAAATCTTCGGAGGCAGACGCACCCGCTGCTGAAAATACTCCGGAGGTATCAGAGTCCGACTCGTCAGGTTCTGTCGTTCAGGAAACAATCCCCGAACAGCCAGTTACTGATCAGCAGGAGTCTGTCCAAACTGAAAAATCTGCTGCCGATAATGAATTAGCTCAACAGAAGTTACAATCAGAAAATCCTTCCGCAGCCTCTGAGCCTGAAGAGAAGATAGAGCCTGAGCCGCAGGCAGACAACAGTAAGGCTGAACCAGAGCACATAACTGCGTCTACTTCTGAAGATGATGCAGCAATAGATACAGAATTAGAAGAAGCTCAGCCTGAAGAACCTGCCTTTCAGCACGGATGTATAACAGCCAATAGTGGGCTTAAGATCAGATCCGGTCCGTCAGTTAACACTGAACTTCTGGGTACAGCTCCGAGTGAGGCTTATATAGAGCTTTATGAGTTGTCTGAGGACGGTAACTGGTGGAAAACTAAATATCAGGGAAGATTCGGATATATGTACGCCAAGTATATAAAAATAGTCGAAACCCCCGACCAGTGTGCAAATTAATTAGTCTGTATTATTCAACATATTTGAGGTTTTATTATAATGTTTAAGCAAATCCTTTTGGTAATTCTTACCCTTTCGCTCGTTTCCTGCGCAAGCAGAGCACGGCTTAAAAGCTATGAAAAAGATATAGATGGTATACGCAATGAAGTTCGAAATATCAGAATTATGACTGATGAAATGCGGGCTGAGCTTGGTAATATGCGTAAGTCTATGGATATGGTTGATGAAAGTGTAAAATTTCAGGCTGATGAAATAGAGATACAGAGGCAATATCATGAAAGGCTGAAAGAGGTTGTTGATGGCTTGAAAGATTCTGTAGTTGTTCTTGAGTCGGAAAAACTTCCGGCAAAAAGAGAAGAACTGCGTGAGATAAGGTCGAACGATACCGCAGTTCCTTACGTTGTTAAAACTGAGCAGGATGGCGCTGTAACGAAGATGTATACAGAACCCCAGCCTTCGGAAGATTCTGTTGAACTGCCTGGACCTGAAAAACCTGATGCTGCCAGACAGAAACCTGGGTTCGGATATGCGGTGAAGGATGGTGTGATATTATGGCAGTACCCGTCGACTAAGTCTGATGTACTCGAAATACTCGTAAGCTGGCAACAGCTCAGCCTTTTGGAAAAGATAACTAATGCGGGCATGACATGGTGGAAGGTCAAAACTAATGACTATACAGGTTATGTGAATTCAAGATTCATTATTATATCGGGTAAAAAATGATCAGAGATATTTACGAAAAGATAATCGCAGGGGGAGAAGCAGGGGCAGGGGATGTCAGCACTATAGTTAATGCTGATCTGGACGAGCTTCTGTTCCTTGCTGAGCAGATTAAAAAGCAGTATAAAGGTATTAAAGCAGAGACGTGCGCTATTATAAATGCAAGGAGCGGGCTATGCAGTGAAGATTGTTCCTTCTGTGCACAGTCTTCTCACTTCAGTACCGGTGCGCCTGTTTACGGATTCATAGATATGGAACGTATTGATGCCGCTGCAAAAGATCTTGCTGCCAAAGGAGTTAAACGCTTCAGTATTGTTACAAGCGGTATCGGACCGAATGATGAAGAGTTTCAGAAGATCAAAGAAGCTATGGGCGTTATAAATAAGCATGGACTTCTGGCGGATGCGTCTGTTGGATGTCTTAGTTATGAACAGCTTATAGAACTTAAAGAAGCTGGCATGACGGCATACCACCATAATCTAGAAGTGGCTAGAAGCTATTTTCCAGAAATATGCTCAACACATGATTATGAAAGAGATGTCGAAACTGTGCGAGATTCAGTGCGTGCCGGTGTTTATGTCTGCTGCGGCGGGATATTCGGATTGGGAGAGAGCTGGGCGCATAGGGCAGAGCTTGCATTTATCCTGAGAGGTCTCAACGTTGATTCTGTTCCAATTAATTTTCTAAACCCCATAAAAGGAACTCCTATGGACAACCAGCAGGTTCTTAGTGAAGAAGAGGCTCTCCGTATAGTTGCTATGGTCAGGTTTATTCTTCCGAAACAGGATATCAGAATTTGCGGCGGGCGGAGTATTGTT
This sequence comes from Denitrovibrio acetiphilus DSM 12809, assembly GCF_000025725.1. GTDB lineage: Bacteria > Chrysiogenota > Deferribacteres > Deferribacterales > Geovibrionaceae > Denitrovibrio > Denitrovibrio acetiphilus. The sequence continues at coordinate 1,802,628 of NC_013943.1, read as the reverse complement.
TTTAGAGAAAATAGTGCAGAAAAGCTTCTCAGAGCGGGAGCTAACGCATTAATGGTTGGAGACTATCTTACTGTAAAGGGCGTAGATATCGATGATGATATGAGAGCGCTCGGCTAACTTATATCTAATTTATGCGGTAGCGGTGTCGGCCGACCGTTTTTATCTATGCTTACAAAAGTTATGTTAGTGCTGAATACTTCTTGCTCTCGTTCTGCGCATGGGGCATCGCCAAAAACTTTTACTTCATATGTGATAGATGTTGTTCCCTGCTTTACAGGTTCAACTTTAAACCTGAGTACAGATCCGTTTGCCACCTGATGTTTAAACACAATCTTGTCCATAGCTACAGTTACAAATGACACTCCTCTGAAATTTTTAGCTGCAGTTAGGAATGCGCATTCATCTATCCATTTTAGAAGAACTCCACCGAAAAGATATCCGTAGTGGTTAAGGTGTTCAGGTCGGACAAGTGTATATGTTTCCATTAGTTTAAAAAATCCTGTAATTTATTTTTCATCGCCTTCTTGCGGAGTTTTGAAAGAGCCCGTGTTTCAAGCTGCCGGACACGTTCACGGCTTATATCCATCAGCTCCCCGATTTCTTCAAGAGTTTTAGGTGCTTCTTCATTCAGACCGAAACGCCACTCTATTATTTGTGATTCACGTTCATCAAGTTCATCAACGATGTCGTCCAGAGCGGTTTTTAGTGTTTTCGAGATGATATCTTCTTCAATATCTTTTGTGCCTGATTCCAGAAGGTCGATGAAAGACCTGTCCTCTCCGTCTTTAATAGGTGCTTCAAGTGAGAGATAGTTTCTTGAAACCCGCAGAACATTCTCGATATCCGCTTCATCCATTTCAAGCTGTTCGGCAAGCTCGCTGGCTGTCGGTTCACGGTTTAGCTTTTTGTTGAGCTTTTCTGTAGCACCGTTTATCTTGTAGAGGATCCCCGCCTGTTTGATAGGTAGTTTGACAGTACCCGACTGTTCAGCTAGAGCCTGAATTATGGACTGACGGATCCACCATACGGCGTAGGATATGAACTTGACATCTTTTGTATGGTCGAACCTTTTCGCAGCCTCCACAAGCCCCAGATTCCCCTGATTTATAATATCCGCAATGGGCAGACCGGTATTCCGGTATCTGTTGGCTATGGATACTACAAATTTTAAGTTACATAGGATGAGTGTGTTAAGCGCATCTTCATCGCCTGCCTGAATCCGCTCTCCTATTGCAAACTCCTGAGCTTTTGTCATGGGTTTGTATGCAGAGATAGAGTTCAGGTAATGCTTAAGTGAAGTCTCACTCACAGGAGCGGGCATTACTTTAGCTGTTGTTGCACTCTCATCTTCAGATTTTTCTTTTTTTTCAGTTTCTTCTGTTTCTCTCATTAAACCACCATTTGGTGAATTATAGCATACGGGGATACGTTTCGCTCTTAAGTTAAGAAAATTTTAAAATCATCTGGTTCCCGTCAAAGTCCAGCAGGCATTTGTCACCAGCTTTCAGTTCTCCTTTGATAATCTTTTCTGCGATAAAATTTTCTACCATCCTTCGTATGGCACGTTTCATAGGTCTTGCTCCGTACGCGGCATCAAAACCCGCTTTAACTATCTCATTTATGACATTTTTTGTCCAGTTAAGTTCTATGTTATTTTCAAGAACACGTTTAGCAAAAACTTGCATAAGTATCTCTGCTATTTCCGTAATGTGAGTTTCATTCAGAGGGTGGAACACAACGATATCGTCTATTCTGTTTAGAAACTCAGGTCTGAAATAGCCGGAGAGCTGACTTATGGCAATTTTTTGTATACTGCTGTATTTCTGTTCCCAGTCACCATCTTCAGCGAATGCATCATGTATCATATCGCTTGCAATGTTCGATGTCATGATGATGACGCAGTTTTTAAAGCTGACAGTACGCCCTTTGGAGTCTGTAAGCCTGCCGTCATCCAAAAGCTGCAAGAGCACATTGAAAACGTCAGAATGTGCTTTTTCAATTTCGTCCATAAGGATAACAGAGTAGGGACGTCTGCGAACAGCTTCGGTGAGCTGACCGCCCTCGTCATAGCCTACATATCCCGGAGGCGCTCCGATAAGCCTTGCCACGGAGTGTTTCTCCATGTATTCACTCATGTCTATCCTTACGATAGCATCTTCCGAGTCGAACAGGAATTCCGCAAGCGACTTGGCAAGCTCTGTTTTACCAACACCCGTAGGTCCCAGAAATATAAATGAACCGATTGGTTTGCCGGGGTCATTCAGACCGGCACGGCTTCTTCTGACAGATTCGCTCACAACTCTGATGGCGTTGTCCTGACCTACTACACGTTTATGAAGATAATCCTCCATGCGTATCAGTTTGTCTGCTTCCTCTTCGAGGAGTCTGGTTGCCGGTATACCTGTCCATTTGCTTATAACAGTAGCAATGTCTTCTTCGTCTACTTCCTCTTTAAGGATGCGTTTATTTTTCTGAAGTTCGCTCAGTTTACTGTTTGCTCCCTGTAGTCGGGATTCAAGCTCCACAAGTTTGCTGTACTTAAGTTCAGATGCTTTTGTCAGATCACCCAGCCTTTCTGCTGATGCCATTTCGTGTTTAGTTTGTTCGATCTGCTCTTTTATGTGCCGGACATTCTGTATCACGTCTTTTTCGTTTTGCCATGCAGCACGCATACTCTGTGCCTGCTCTTTAAGATTGGCGAGTTCATTTTCAAGTTTTTCAAGACGCTGTTTGCTGGCGTTGTCTTTCTCTTTTTTAAGCGCCTGTTTGTCTATTTCAAGGTGAGTGATACGACGTTCAAGCTCGTCCAGCTCTGTGGGCAGGCTGTCTATCTCCATACGGATTTTGGCTGTTGCTTCATCAATAAGGTCGATAGCTTTGTCAGGCATAAACCTGTCGCTGATGTATTTGTTTGCCATGTGCGCTGCTGCAACAATAGCATTGTCAGTAATCCTCACTCCGTGGTGAACTTCGTAGCGTTCTTTCAGCCCACGCAGAATTGATACTGTGTCCTCTACAGAAGGCTCCTTAACCATTACAGGCTGGAATCTTCTTTCGAGGGCTGTGTCTTTTTCGACATATTTCTTATATTCGTCGAGGGTTGTAGCTCCAATGCAGTGGAGCTCTCCCCTTGCAAGTGCGGGCTTCAGAAGGTTTGCAGCGTCCATTGCTCCGTCAGTTTTTCCTGCTCCGACAAGGGTGTGCATTTCATCTATGAAGAGCACTATTTCACCGTGGCGTTCTTTTATAGTGTTCAAAAGAGCTTTCAGTCTGTCTTCGAACTCTCCGCGGAATTTTGTTCCTGCAATGAGTAAACCCATGTCAAGAGCGGCTACTGTGCGCCCTTTAAGGGTTTCCGGTACGTCACCGTTCACAATCCTCTGGGCAAGTCCCTCGGCTATGGCAGTTTTACCCACACCGGGTTCACCTATGAGCACAGGATTGTTCTTGGTGCGTCTTGAGAGAACGTGTATGACACGCCTTATCTCTTCGTCACGTCCTATCACTGGGTCAAGTTTTCCTGCACGTGCTGACTCGGTAAGGTCTATGGTGTATTTATCCAGTGCGTTCATCTTATCTTCCGGATTCTGATCTGTAACACGTGTTGAGCCTTTTACTGACTCGTATGCTTTAAGCAGAGTATTCAGACTGTACCCGTTCGCAGAGAGTGCCGACCGGAGATTTGAGTCTGCATTTTCTCCTACACCCAGAAGTATGTGTTCAGTTGAGACATATTCGTCCCCGAACTTTTTTATCATTTCAAAGGCGTAGTCCAGAGCCTTTTTTGCTTCCTGTCCGATATATAACTGAACATTTCCTTCAACTTTAGGGTATTTCCCCAGCAGTTTTTCAGTATCGGTTATAAGCTGGTTAGTGTTCACCCCTGCTTTCTGGAGCAGAGGGGTGACCATCCCTTCCTCCTGAGTCATCAGAGCGAGGAGGAGATGTTCAGGCATAAGCTGCTGGTGGCTATGCTGTTCTGCAAGCTCCAATGCAGACTGCACAGCTTCCTGTGCTTTAATGGTCATTTTGTTAAAGTTGAACATTATTTTCCTCTTTTTGTATTCTCGTTTTTCAAAGTTTTTCTAATCTTCTTCGTTTATTTTTACTTTTATAATTCCTGTGTGGCTGGAGGGGACAAGCCCTTCTTTAGCTTTTTGCAGGTGCTGAGCATTTTGCTTAATAAATTCTTTAAGCTGATTGTTCTGCTCCTGTAGTTCAGCCATCTGTTCCCGCATGTTCATTATAACCTCGACACCTGCAAGGTTTACGCCCATGTCTTTCGTAAGGGTGAGTATAAACTTCAGTGTTTGTAGGTCATCTTCTGAGTAGAGCCTGGTATTTCCCTGCGTCCGCTGAGGGTGTACAAGCCCAAGTCTCTCATACTGTCTGAGTGTCTGCGGGTGCAGATCCAGCATTTCAGAAACTATGCTGATAATGTACAGCGGCGTATTTTTCATTTTTTAAAGCCTCGCTTTTTCTACCAGTTTGTCACGCTGTCCGGTCATGTATTTCTTCTGCATCTCTTTCAGGGCTGTACGGTCTGCTTCTTGTGCAACCTGTGGTATAGTTATTTTGATAACAACATAAAGGTCGCCTATAACACTTTTGCCAAGAGCAGGAACACCTTTGTTTTTTATGCGGAATTTCTGCCCCGGCTGAGTTCCTGCCGGAATATTCATCGTTACAGCACCATAAGGAGTGGGGACTTTTATTTTTTCACCGAGTGCGGCTTCAAACATGTCCACATCCACTTCAACATAGAGATTATTTCCCTGACGCTCAAAAACTTCATGACTTTTAACATTTGTTATGATGTAAAGGTCGCCCTGCGGTCCGCCGTTGGGTCCTGCGTTCCCTTTGCCGGCTACACGTATTTTTGAGTTTTTGTCCACGCCTTTCGGTATTTTTATCTTAATCTTTTCCTGTTTGTTGCTGTAGCCTGAGCCTCGGCATACAGCGCATACATTCTGGGTTATCTCACCTGTACCTTTGCATGTGGTACATGGTGCTACCCCGAACATTCCGCGCTGCTGGGACATGGCTTGTCCTGAACCGCCGCAAGCCGGGCATGTGGATTTGTCACCGCCTTTGCCTCCACAGGATTTACAGCTCACTGTGTGGTTAACAGCTATTTCGTATTCGTTGCCGAAAATTGCATCTTTAAACGGGATCTGGATTGTGTAGTGGATATCCTCGCCCTTTCTCGGTGCACGGGAGCGCCTGCTTCTGGAGCCTCCTGCTCCGCCGAATATATCGCCAAAGTCGAAACCTCCGAAGTGGTTCTTAATGTCTTCGTAGTTTGCACCGGAAAAGTCATAACCGTGACCACCGTTTTTAAATGTATCGTGACCGAGACTGTCATACTGCTTCTTTTTCTCTGTATCACTTAAAACACCGTAAGCTTCGGATATCTCTTTAAATTTATCTTCCGCTGTTGAATCCCCAGGGTTGACATCGGGGTGGTATTTTCTTGCGAGTTTTCTGTATGCTTTTTTGATTTCTTCGGCTGAAGCTCCTTTCTGGACTCCAAGCACTTCGTAGTAGTCTCTAGCCATTAATTAATTTTCCTTTATTGTTTTATTTAGTCAGTTTCAACTTTGATAACTCTTGGCTGTACTTCAGCTTTCTTTTTTAGAGTTACCTTCAGAAGACCGTCTCTCAGATTAGCTTTTACGCTGCCTATGTCAACAGTATTTGGTATCGCAAATGATCTGTTGAATTTTCCGTATGAACGTTCAAGGCGGTAGAAGTTATCTCTTTCCCCTTCAATAGGGTATTTCTTTTCACCTTTAAGGCTGAGAACTCCATCGGATACCTGAATGTCGATATCCTCTTCTTTCATGCCCGGGAGTTCTGACATGATGACGATCTCTTCCTCTGTTTCAAAAATATCTACTGGAGGAAGCCAGTCGCCATAGTTCCCCTGTGTGCTTTTGCTGAGGGTCTCGTCAAAGATTTTGTTCATCCTGTCGTGCATAGTCATAAGATCCTTTAATGGATCCCATCTTACAATAGCCATAGTGTCCTCCTTATATATTGCTTGATCTAATTCGTAACATAAGACTTGAGTGTAGTCATGTCAAGTCATTTTATGCGGTCGAAGACAGAACACCACGCATTTATGCGCTGATGAATGAGCTGATCACAGCTTAAGAGCTTATAAGCCATTGCGGGGAATGTAATGACGAAGCAATCTCAGGATTAACTAACGAGTCCAGAGACTGCCGCAGCCCTGCTTCGCAGTGACGTATCCTGCATATGCTCTCGCTGTGACAACGAAGCTGTAACTTCGTGTGCTTCGCACTATATTTTAAATATCAGAACTAAAACCCAACACATTCTGTCTTGATTATAAACCATTGAGAGAGTATTTTTTCTTCATGCGCAATAATAAGCTTCTCATTTTTATAGTTATATCAATTATAATTCACCTGATAGTTCTTTCACTGCTGGATCTTAGCACGCCGGAGAAGGAGAAAGAACGCCCTATATCCGTGTCTGTTATTCCGAAAGAAAAGCCGAAGCCTGCCCCAAAGGAAGAGCCTGCACCTGAAGCTAAAACTCCTAAAAAGACTATTGATGATGTTCCCCTTGATGAAGACCTGAAGACAGACCTTGACCAGATGGCACCTGTGCCGGACATGGGTGAAGAGCAGAAACAGATGAAGCAGAAGTCTGAAAGACAGGGGGATGAACCTCCGGAGAAGCCTGAGGAAACCCAGCAGCGTAAACAGAAGGAATCTTCCAAACAGGAGATCATCGACGATAATGCTCCTGTTCAGCTCCCTAGTGTTACGCCTAAAGACGAACTCTCGCAGGGGCAGATAGACGATATACTCAACCCTGAGGATATTATTGATAAATACGCTAAAGGGGGCGGGATGCCCGAAGGGGAAGATTCTGTCTCTATGCAGTATGTTAAGCTTAAATACCAGTCTTATTTCTATAAATTCGCCCGCAGGCTTTATCAGGTCTGGGCATATCCCAGGTCGGCAGCAATGCGCGGTGAGCAGGGGACAGTGCGGATATCATTTGTTATTAGCAAAGATGGAATGATCTCCAGTATAAAAGTCCTTCAGTCAAGCGGGTATCCTGACCTTGACCGTGAAGCGGTAAGTGCGCTGAAAAAGACAGCCGGAGTTCCGTTACCTGAATCCTATGAGCTGAATTTTCTGAAAGTTGACGCCTACTTCCAATATATACTCGGCGGCGGATACATTGTTTATTAAATATCTTCCTGCTGACCATATGACATTATTATATCTATTATTATCAGTATAACGCTTAGCATATTTGCAACAGCAGCGCCCACAGCCAGTCCGGTAACAAGCGATGATGTCGAACCGGAGAAGTAGAGTATCGCTGCGGGGATCAGGTGAAGGTCAGATATGAATGCGGTTGCCAGAAGCTCTGCCGCAAGAAATTTCTTTATATTAAATTTCAGTACAGTCGCTATGAGGTTGACGCCAATTGCTATCACAAGCTGATAGGGGTCTTTGCTCACTAAAAATCCGATATTACTTGTCAGTGCCAGAATTATAAAAAGGTCAGACCAGACCTTGCTCCACTGTATCATTTTGTCCCCCCTTTGGAATATGCAGCGACTTTCTCCAGCTGTTTTGGTGTCCCAAGTACAATGATAGAAGTACCTGTAGCCAATATAGTGTTTCTGTCAGGTATGGTGTTTATGTCGCCTTTACTGTCAACTGTTGCGATAATGTTAGTGCCTGTTTTATCTTTGAAGAGCGAATCTGCAATAGATTTTCCTGCAAACTCTGACTCCTCGCTTATCCTTATCTCTACGATATCCACATTGCTCTTCTCTCCGTATGCCACAAGGTCGAGAAAGCCACTCATTGCCGGTGACGGGGGGTGTAGGACATATGACGTTATCCGTCTGCCGGTTGTGACTGCGGGTACGATAACTTCGTTGGCTCCCAGAAGCTTCATCTTTTCAGAATCCATTTCAGATGTGCTGGTGGAGAATATGAAGTAGTTCTCCTTGTCCGGCATGATGAGCCTTGCAGTGACTATGATGGCGATGTCAAGGGTGTCATCGTCAAATGTTGTGATTAAGCCTTTAGAATCCTCAATAAAAAGCCCCAGAAGAGAATCCCGCCTTTGTGGCTGAGCGATGACGTAAAATGTTGTTCCGAATTCGATTATCTCCTGACGTTTCGATTCGTTGGGGTCTATGAGTATGAAAGGGATTTTGCGCTTTACAAAGCTTCGCATGATCTCTTTGGAGGTTTCGTTGAAACCGCATATTATGTAGTGGTTTTTGACGTGTTCCATTTTGCTGTACATCCTCCAGTGTCTGAATTTATGTTTAATTTCCCCTTGCAGGATAACCTGCACTGTGGCGGCAAGACCATAGAAATAAACCAGCGGGAAGGCAACCATCAGGAAAACAGAGGTGACAAGCCTGTTGGCTGTGATGCTGTCTGTGTAGCCTTCTGTGTATCCGATGGTCGTGAATGTTATAATCGTGTGAAAGAAGTAATTTGCGACACTTTCGCCGTCTGTTTTTCCGTTCAGAATCATCATTAGCAGAACATATACAGTAGTGAAAAAGATGACAGTCATAAGAGGTAGTCTGAGGTCACTCAGAATATTGTACAACTGTTTTTCGTATATGGATTTGAAGCTGACCGGTTTTACGTTTCCGTAGTGCTTTTCCATGTTTGCCAAATAAAGCTCCGTGATGATGCATATAAACTATTTGTCAAAGGGTGCTGCCATGTGAACTCTTGCTTGACAATCAGTTATAGTGAAGACTAACATATTATATCACATCTTAACACCGGAGTTGCTATGACACCTCGCAAAGTCAAAAATTTCATAATCGATACCAACGTAATCCTGTATTCTCCTAACTGCATAGAAACATTTGAGAACAACAACATCATCCTTCCCGCTGTGGTGCTGGAAGAAGTTGATTCTTTCAAAAAAAATGTTGACCTTAACGGCTACAATGCCAGATCATTTATCAGGGTTGTAGAGCATTACAGAGAAGAGAAGGGTGACCTTCTCAAAGGAGTTCCGCTGGAGTCTGGCGGCAAGTTCAGCATACGCTTTCAGGATGAAAGCACCAAAGCCATGATCCCCTCAGGATTTGAAATAGGTAAGAATGACAATATTATACTTGCCATTGCAATGCAGGTTAAGAAAGAATCTAAACGAGAGACTATAATTGTTTCAAAAGACGTTAACCTCCGGATTAAAGCTAATGCCATGGGGCTTGACGCTGAGGACTATTACCACGAAAAAAGTACATCCTTCATTGAACAGCACGATGATACTCTTTATGTTCCGGATGAGTATATTGATACGCTTTATCAGGAGAAGGAGCTTCCTTGCCCTAGCGGTGTCTACAGGCAGGATGAGACAGAGTTCTCCCCCCGTGTGAACGAATATTTTATTCTAAAGGGGCAGATTAATAACCAGAAGAGCGCACTTGCAAGATATGTCGTCAATGGTGCTGATGAATCAGGTATTTTCAGGCTGCTCCATCAGAATGAACCTATTCTCGGCATTACTCCGGCAAACAGAAAACAGATTTATCTGATGGACTCGCTGCTCGATCCCTCAATTGATGTGGTTTTTGCTATAGGCATTGCAGGTACAGGTAAAACTCTACTCGCTCTGTGCGCAGGTCTTCATTCTGTCCTTAATGAAAGGTTTAAAAAGCTTATTGTTACCAGGTCGCCGATACCTATGGGGCGTGATATAGGGTATCTCCCCGGCGGGATATCTGAAAAGCTCGACCCGTGGCTTAAGCCTATATATGACAATATGGAATTTATCGTGCATATGATGGATAAAGGGAAGCTGGACACCAAAGATGAGTATCTGTCAAAATCTCAGATGCATGATGCGACTATAGATTATCTGAAAGCATCGAAAATGCTTGAGATCGAAGCGCTGACTTATATCCGCGGGCGCACTCTTATGGATACCTATCTTGTGGTGGATGAAGCCCAGAACCTAAGCCCCCACGAGATAAAAACGATAATAACCAGAGCCGGAGTCAATTCCAAAATGGTATTTACCGGCGATCTGAAGCAGATAGATAACCCTTATCTCAACGAAAGGGATAACGGTCTTGTGAATGCTTCAGAGAAGTTCACTTATGCCAAATTCAAACACGCCTCTACGATTTATCTCGATAAAGGTGAAAGGAGCAGGCTGGCATCCATGGCTGCTGATATCCTTTAAATAAAATGTTGAAAGAAATATATTCTCTTTGGTATGATTCGTGTGTCTGTTTTAAACGTAATGAAAAGCAGATATTATAGAATAATATTCTACACTCATACTGGGGGTGCCGATGCTTTCAGGGAAAAAAAGAACCATTGCTTTTAAGTTTCTGGTTCCTATGGTTGGGGTGACAGCGCTTACTGTGCTGATTTTTGCCCTTTATTCTGTGAATGTGATGAAGTCTATCAGGAGAGGTGTTTACCAGCAGGAAGCATCTGCAATCACAAGCTATATTGACGAATCAATATCTTCAAATCTCAGTGTGTGTCTGACTAATGCCGTTTCTCTTTCGCAAAATACAGCTCTTGTTGATGCACTTGTTTTGCAGGACAGAAATGCAGCATTCGAAATACTCAAAAAGGTTTCAAACTCACTTTCTAAGGTGTTCAGCTCGAATTTTAAAATACATATGCATGATGCAGACGCAAAAAGCTTTCTCCGTTCGTGGGACTTCGATAATTACGGGGAAGACCTGAGCACAGAGCGCAAATCTGTTATGCAGGTTCGGGAGACTAAGGGGATCGTAGATGCCGTGGAACTTAGCAGAACAGGTATTACAGTCCGTGGTGTCGCTCCGATGTTTCAGATGGACTGGTATGTTGGCTCACTCGAGGTCATACTGCCGGGCAGTGTCATTGCTGAAGCTGCATCAGAAGACCTCAGGGCACATGTTTTAACTGCTGTGCAGAAGGGGGCTATAGAAGCTTCTGATGTTGTAAATGTTGGTGAGTACGATCTGCTTGTAAGTGACTCTGTTAGTAGCAATTTTCTTGATGAGCTGAAACAGGCAGCTGCTGGAGATATTGAAAAGGAGAGTGGATATTTCGTAACTGATAATTATTTCATTGTGAAATACCCTGTAAAAGGTTTCAACAGTGATACTGCCGGAGCTTTTTTTGTAGGGAAGGATTATAATATTGTAAATAATGAGATAGCAGCGGCAGAGAAGGTGGCTGTTGTTCAGATAATTATTTCGCTTTCCGGCTTCGTGGTGATAATTATTGTTATGGTCTTCCTTTTGCGGGTGATAGTTACGTCAAAGCTTAAGGCTCTGACAGACGCAACTCATGAGCTGGCAGAGGGGGACGGCGACCTTACAAAGAGGATAAACATCAAAACGGCAGATGAGTTTGAAACTGCCGCTGATAATACTAACAGATTTATATCAAAAGTTCAGCATACAGTTCAGACTTCTCTGGACAGTGTGCTTGAAAATGTCAGCGCAAGTGAAGAACTTTCTTCAACTGCCGCAACTCTGGCTCAGAATATCTCTGTCCAGACGTCGAAAGTTGAGGAGAGCAGTGTCCTTGTGAACGAAGTGGCGTCGAATCTGGATAAAACAGAAGAGCTTGCAGTTACCACTACAGAAGTTCTGGAGAAGGGACGTGACAGTCTGCTGGAGCTTGTGACATCTATGAATAGTGTTGTGGACAGGATAGCTTCCGACAGCGACTCTCAGCTTGACCTTGCTGCAAATATGCAGGAACTGAACATGCAGGCAAAAGAGATACAGAATGTTCTGGGCATCATCTCTGAAATTGCAGATCAGACAAATCTATTGGCTCTGAACGCATCCATTGAGGCTGCAAGAGCCGGAGAACATGGGCGCGGGTTTGCTGTGGTTGCAGACGAGGTCAGGAAACTTGCGGAGAGAACACAGACCTCTCTTGCTGATATCAGCCACATAACAAACCAGATAGTCGGCAGTATAGGCAGCTCTTCGAAAGCAATTACAGAAGTTTCAGAAAGTATGCGGGAGGCATCAGGGCGCTCGCAGGAGCTTGTGGCTCTGGCAGATGATACGAGCAGAAAGCTTGATGAAACTGTGGCTGTATCTTCAGAAATGGTTAAAATGAGTACATTTATAGCTACAAAAACTAAAGGTATGATAGACGCTATGGAAGATATTACTAATATTTCTCTGGAAAATACTCAGGCGGGAGCAAGTGTTGAGCAGGTTGCGGGGACGCTTGCTGAAAAGTCCGGTACAGTGTCGTATGAACTTAAGAAATTTAAAGTCTAAAGGGGGGCGATATGGATATCAGGGCTGTCGACGGGCGTACAATAGAGATCACAGGTAATATCAAATCTCTTGATGATTATGACGAAATTAAAAACGTTTCCCAGTCACTTGTTGCGAAGGGAGCAGATCATATCACTTTTAATGTTCTTGATTCCCTTTCAATGGTGTCCTCAGTTATAGGTTATCTGATCAAACTTATTAATGTCGACAATATCACAATTCAGGTGAATGTGTGGGACGACAGGCTTTATAACCTTCTTGACCAGCTTAATCTTATAGAACTTTTTAACGTACATAGAAAATAAGCAATTCATAATGGGAGCGTCCGCTCCCTTTTTCTTTTGATTTTCGATCTATTTAGAGTATAACTGTCAGTAAATCACAAAATAATCAACAGGTAAAAGATGATAAGTATTGAAAATATGTCAAAGGCGTATGGCGCCAGAGAGCTTTTAAAAAATATAAGCTTCCGCATTAATAAAGGCGAAAAAGTAGGATTGGTTGGGCGCAATGGTCATGGCAAAACTACCCTGATGCGCATTCTGACCGGAGAAGAGGAACAGGACGAAGGACTTATGAATGTTCCGAAAAATTACCAGATAGGGTATCTTAAACAACAGCTTGATTTCAGGATGGATAACGCTCTGGACGAGGCAGCTTTAGGGCTCCCCGAAGATGAGCGGGATCAGACATGGCGTGCTGAAAAAATATTATCAGGACTAGGGTTCTCGGAGGCTGACTTTAAAAAACACCCTTCAGAATTCTCCGGCGGGTATCAGGTACGTCTGAACCTTGTGAAGCTGCTGCTTTCCGAGCCTGACCTGCTTATGCTGGATGAGCCGACCAACTACCTTGACATTACCTCTATACGTTGGCTGGAGGATTTTCTCCTTAAGTGGAGCGGTGAGCTTATACTTATCACTCACGACAGGTCTTTTATGGACAAGGTCGTTACACATATTTTAGGCATTCACAGGCAGAAAGTTAAGAAGATCCCCGGCAATACTGATAAATTCTATGAGCAGGTTGCTACTGAAGAGGAGATCTACGAAAAGACAAGGCAGAACGAAGAGCAGAAAAGAAAAGATATGGAGCAGTTTATCACACGCTTTAAGTCGAAAGCATCCCTCGCAAGCCGTGCTCAGTCGCGTGTTAAAGCTCTTGAGCGAATGGGGGAGCTGGAAAAACTTGATGATATTGAAGATCTGGAATTTAAATTTAATCATACGCCTATAAGAGCAAAAGAACTGCTGACTGCAAAAAATATATCTTTTGGTTATGACAAAAACAGGCAGCTTATTAAAAACTTTAACATAACGATAGGTTCTGATGAGAAAATATGCATCATAGGTAAGAACGGACGGGGAAAGACAACACTCCTGAAACTTTTATGCGGGATAATTAAACCTGATAGTGGAGAGGTTTCCACCCACTCAAACCTTCGTGCTGGTATTTACGAACAGACTAACGTATTGCGTTTGGACATGAATGCAACCATAGAGCAGGAGCTTATAAATACTGATACTGTTGTTGATAAGCAGAGAGCCAGAGACGTTGCCGGTACGATGATGTTTTCCGGTGATGAAGCTCTTAAAAAGATATCAGTGCTTTCCGGTGGGGAGAAGAGTCGTGTTATGCTGGCTAAAACAATTCTGAAGCCATCGAATATCCTTTTTCTGGATGAGCCGACAAACCACCTTGATATGCAGTCCTGCGATTCGCTTCTAGCTGCGATAGATGAGTTTAAGGGGTCTGTCGTTATGGTAACCCACAACGAAATGTTTCTGAAGGCATTTGCTGAAAGGCTCATAGTCTTTAAAAATAACTGTATAGAAGTTTTTGAAGGCGGGTATACCGAATTTCTTAAAAAAGTCGGCTGGGACGATGATGACTCTTCTGAAAATTCTGCCCCAACCAGTTCTATGAACAAAAAGGAACTTAGAAAACTGCGTGCAGAGGTTATATCAGAGAAAAATAAAGCGCTTAAGCCCATTGAGGACGAAGTAAAAAAACTCGAAAAGGAGCTTGAGGCGAACGAGATTAAAATTGATACCCTCAATACTCAACTTATCAGTGCCTCAGGCGAAGGGGATTCTGATATGATAGCAAAATTCTCAAAAGAACTTGATGATGCGAAGATTTTTGCTGAAACTGGTCTGGAGAGGCTCCTTGAGCTGACAGATGAGCTAAGCACAAAATCTGAATTCTATGAAGCCAAGCTTAATGATCTGGGGTAATATTAATTATCAAATAAGCGGAGGATCAAATGTCTGAAATCAAAGAACTGTTTTATCTCGGCATAGGCACTGCAATGCTTGCGAAAGAGAAGATAGAAGAAGAAGCTAAAGAGCTTATGGAGAAAGGTAAAATGTCCAAAGCCGAAAGGGACGAGTTCATAGAAAAAGCTAAATCCAAAGCGAAAGAAGAAGAGAAAGAATTTCAGGATAAGCTTAAAAATATCGTAAAAGAAGTTATGTCGGACATGGGGCTTGCAACCAAAGATGACATTGCCGAACTGAAAGAACTGCTTAAAAATAAATAGTGCTTAAAAGTTTAAGAAAATATTATAACCCTTTCAGGATATACACAGTTTTTCGTGTAATCCTGACGGTGTTTCTTATTATAAAAGGGCGCAGAAGCTTCCTTTTTGTTAAGCCCTTGCCCCCTGAGAAACTGATCAGGAAAATTAACAATCTTGGTGCGAGTTTTATTAAGCTGGCGCAGGTACTTGCCACCCGTGCAGATTTCTTTACAGATGAATATCTTGTTTATCTGAGGCAGCTTCATGACGAAATACCTCCAATGTCAGAAAAAGACTTTACCCGTGTTTTTGAAAAAGCTTTTGCTGATAAGGTCTGTTTCAAAGAATTCGACAAAGAACCCATAGCCAGTGCGTCAATAGGGCGGGTGCATAGAGCTGTTCTCGTTGACGGGCGTGAGGTTGCCGTTAAGCTGCGCAGGTTCGACATTCAGAATGTGATTCGTGCAGACATAAGAATACTTAATTATTTCAACAGTTTATTCCGACCTCTTTTCTCTGAGAATACCAAGAACTCACTTGATGCTGTTATTGCCGAATTTACCAAAATGATAAAAAAAGAAGTTGATCTGTCTGTGGAGCTTTCAAACCTTAAAAAATTTGCAGAAACATATAAGTATGCCGGTGTGAGTTTTCCGGATGGCTACAGCGAGTGTTCGTGTGCGGATGCTCTCGTTATGTCTTTTGTGGATGGTTACCGCTTTGACGATAAAGAGAATCTTAAAAAGCTGAATATTAATTTCGAAGATATCATGAAAAAACTGGTTTATTTTTATGTGGATCAGATGTTTATCAAAGGGTATTTTCACGCTGACCCACACCCGGGTAACCTCATGGTTACAGAAAAAGGCGAACTTATCCTGCTTGATTTTGGTATGGTGCAAAAGATCCCTTCCAAAACCAGACAGGCGATTATACAGCTTGTAAAAGCAGCTCACGAACGTAACTTCGAAATGTATATACGTTATGCCAAGAGGCTCGGCATTATTTCGCAGGACGCGCCTGATTTTGATCTGCAGGATCTGGCAGAGCGCATTTTCGATATACTTGACAACGATCAGCTTGATGCAAAAAGTATGCAGACCCTCGCTTTTGAGCTGCTGGATTCTATGAAGTCCATCCCTTATAAGCTTCCTCAGGAAGCCATTTATATTATGCGGGTTAGTTCAATTATCGAAGGGCTTGGCACTAATTACGTTGCTAACTTTAACGGCATAAAGGACATCTTACCTATCCTCAAAGACAAACTTCCGGAGGCACTGGGATTTGATGTTGGTTTTTTAGAGACTGCAAAGCATGAATTTATTGAACTGCCTCTTACGTTTAAGAAAGTTAAAAAGATCATAGACGAAATGGCAGATTTCAGCCTGGAGGTCAAGCTTTCACCGGATGATATCGAACGTCTGAAACTGTCGCTCTTTAAACATATACGCCCATTTATGGCAGGTGTAATACTTATCGTTACAGCTTTTTTCGTACAGCGTTCCGGTCTGCCTTATGACCGTGTAATTTCTATAGTGTTGTATTGCCTTGGTGTTTTGCGTATAATATTTACTTTATAGAAATAATAATTAACTGTTGTATCTTTTTAAAATATTACTAGTGCGTACTTTCTCAGTAGGTTATATTACTGAGATTAATCTATACGGAGGAACAAGTATGAAGCGAGTGTTATTGGTCTTGTGTCTAATGTTAACAATGGCTGTGAGCGCTGTAGCAAAGGATAATGACGACCAGCCGGTGTCTGCATTAGACTCAATAGTCAAAAGCGGTGTGTTTAAAGTTGGACTTGATCCGGGCTATATGCCTTTTGAAATGAGAGATAAAAAAGGCGAACTCATCGGCTTTGACATAGACCTTGCAAAAGATATGGCAAAAAGCATGGGTGTTAAGCTTGAAATTGTAACAACAGCCTGGGACGGTATTATACCTGCGCTTCTGACAGGAAAATTCGACCTTATTATGGGTGGGATGACTGTTACACAGCTCAGAAATCTCAGAGTTAATTTTGCAGACCCATATATTGTTGTCGGACAGACAATAATAATCAATAAAAAAGTAGCTGATAAAGTTAAATCTTATAAAGATCTTAACGATCCAAAATATACCGTATGCGCTAAACTCGGGACAACAGGCGATATCGCTATAAGCAAATATATGCCTAATGCTAAGCATCGCCAGTATGAGACAGAAGCCGAGGGGATGATGGAAGTTGTTAACGGCAGAGTGGATGCATTTGTTTATGACCTGCCTCCTAATGCCATTTTCGCATCAAAACATAAAGAGAGGGTCGTCCATCTGGAAGAGCCTTTTACATTTGAACCCCTTGCATTCGCAGTTAGAAGAGGGGATTATGATTTCGTTAACTGGATCAATAATTACCTGCAACAGATAAAAGGTGATGGGAAGTATCAGGTTATTTATAACAAATGGTTTGAAAGTGCTGACTGGGTTGAAAAGGTTCAGTAAGCTTATATAGTATTAATAAATGGGGCAGGTATTCACATCTGCCCTTTTTTTAGTCAGCGAACCTGTCTCCGTATATATATCTTGCCATCATTTCCTGAAGCTCACCTATGAGCCTTTTTTCGTCCGTGTATGGTGTCATAAGGACTGCTCTGTGTGCAATAGTTTCAATGGTGTAGCTTATAATTTCAGCAGCAGCCTTGAGGTCAGTGATTTTCAAAGGCTCATGGCTTGACCGCAGAAAGTCAGTGATAGACTGAAATACTTTTCGCTCTCTGTCGTCGACCCAGCTCATAATGTCTTTATCTCTCATCTGAAGAGATAATATCTCAAGGTGAAAGCCTTTTTGCATATGATGAGCTTTTACGGCCGATTCCAGTATATTATCAAGTATTTTCCTTTCGGAGACACCCGCTTTGCGCAGTTCGGCTGCGGTTTGGAATATCTCTCTGCTTATTTCATCGTCTGTTCTGTGGCACACAGCCATCAGAACGGCCTTCTTATCTTTGAAGTAGCGGTAAAATGTACCTGTTGCAACACCTGCTCTGGAAGCTATTTCCTTTGCTGTGGTTTTGTAATAACCTTCATTACCAAACATTTCGAGTGCAGCGTCGAGTATCTTCTTTTTTTTCTCATCTGCTCTCTGCTGCTTTGCTTCGAATTCGCCGTTAATCCATGTCACTTGTTCCGTCTACCCCCTTTTTCCGGAAGATGGCTGTAAGTTGTTTGAAAATTACTGGTTCCTTCATCTGTATGTACCCGATGTTTTTTGCTGTTTCTACTTCTGAGTTAAAATATTTTTTAACTGCCTTAGGTTCCAGTAATAATAGAATACCGTCCGGTTTCAGCAATGTAAAGATTTCTCTAAGGATGTCTGATGGGTTTGGTGTTTCGTGCAGTGAGTTGCTTATTACTGCAAAATCTAATCTGTCACTGATGCCGATAGATTTACCATCACAAAGATGGGCTTTTATTATTTTGTCTACTCCTGCTTTGCCTGCACGTGTCATCATCCGGCTCAGCATCTTTTTTTGTATATCTACTGCGATTACTTTTCCATTTCTGCCTGTCAGTTTTGCCATGCCTATAGAGTAGTGCCCAAAGCCGCATCCATAGTCAAGAGTTGTCATGCCGTTCTTAACATACGGAGCGAGCAGTTTTTCAGCAGGATGTAAAAGTCTCCTCAGCGGATTGTCTAATAAGTAACCAAGCCACCATGGAAAGACTTTTTGCTGCTTAAGTATTTTCGTTTTAGATTTATTCATAATAGCCTCGCTGTTTTTTAATAACATGAACTATAGTTCATGTTTAGTCAAGATGAAAAATGAACTTTAGTTCATATTTTTGCAGAAGTGAAGATAGATGTTGAAATAAAATAGGGGTGCCCGGATAGACACCCCTCATATCGGCTGTTAAAGTTCTTTAATTTTGAATTTTGATACAAGTTCGTTCATCTGATCGCTCATAACCTCAAGTGTTGAGGAGTTGCTGGCGATGTGGTTAGATGTTGAAGTGATTTCATCTGCAACGATAGCCACAGAATCGATGTCTCTCTGTATCTGAGAGCTTGTTGATGCCATCTCAGAAGTAGATGATGAGATGTTGCTGACCATTTCCTCAAGCTTTTGCACCCCTTCAACAATTATGTCCAGAGAAGATGCAACTTGTTCCGATAGCTCTACACCATTGTCCACATTAACTTTAACTTCGTCCATCGATTTTATCACGCTCTTTATGCCGTTTCTGGTGGTATTGACAAGGTCGCTTATTTCTGTTGTGGCGGACTGAGTTCTTTCCGCAAGCTTTCTCACCTCGTCTGCAACCACTGCGAATCCGCGTCCATGTTCACCTGCTCTCGCTGCTTCTATTGCCGCATTAAGGGCAAGTAGATTTGTCTGGTCGGCTATATCATTTATTACGCTGACGATTTCAATTATTTGGTCAGAGCTGAGACCAAGTTCTGTAACGAGCTGAAGGGATTGGTCAACGGTTTCTTTTATTCTTAAAACTCCTTTGGTTGAATTTTGAACAGCTGTCTTACTCTCGTGTGCTTTGGATGATGTTTCTGTTGAGTAGACACTAATATCTGAAAGATTTTGTGCAATTCCCTGTGTGGTTTCTGCCATCTCTGATGTTGCAGTTACGATCATTCCTGCATTTTCTGACTGAGAAATAGTTCCGGCAGACAGCTCATTTGCAGATGCGCTTAGGTCGGAGCTTGTGGTTTTCAGTTCGTCAGCATTTTTTATAACATGCCCCAGCATTTGGTTGAGACTGTTAAGCATCATGTTCACAGAATATACCAGAGAGAAGTTATCATTCTTTGCTAAAGCAAGATCCTGCGAGAAGTCCCCCTTGGATATGACTTTCATTATAGAAATGACATTTTCAGGTTCTCCGCCAAGTTTTTTTACCAGATTAGAGACCACCAGAAAGATTATGAGAGAGACGAGGAAGATAGAAACTATTACGCCTGTCATTGTTATATAGCTGATCTTATCCATAAAAGATAGAATCTCTTTGGTTGGAACGCTTAGGCACAAAGTAAAAATATAGTCAGTACCCTCCATTTTAAACGGGTGGTATGCAAAAATAGAATTTTCATTATTAGCTGTAGATTTTTTGATTTCAATCACATCTTCAAGGTTGCGTGTTGTCTTGTAAATGTCCATCTGATCTTCTTTTGCGTCCTTTCCTATAATTGATGAGTCTGGATGGGTGAAGACAAGAAAGTCATCTCTGTAAAGATAAGCGTAACCTGATTCATAAAATTTTATGTTATTAATCATCTCTTTCATGAAATCGACAGTTACATCCACTCCGGCAACACCTATAGTTTTACCATCTTTGAAGAAGGGCACTGATAATGTCACAAGAGTTATGATATTTCCGTTTATGTCGAATTCGACAGGGTTTGATACATATTTTTTACCTGATTTCAAAGGTTTATTGTACCAATAACTTACCTCATCAGTCTTGTTTACGTCAGCGGCATAATATCTGACTATCTCTCCTTTGTCTCTGTATGCCATTGGAGCAAAATAATTTTCAAAGACATATTGCTCAGTGCCAAGCTTGAAATCATTTTCATTATACATGCCTGGCTCCCATACTATCCAGGCGTCATATAACCCAGGTGTGGTTTTCATAGTTTCTATGAGTATATTCATTACCTCTTCTCTGGGCATTGTCCCGCCGGAGGAAGAGAGTATTGTTGCAGTGTTTGCAAGAGTTGATGCAATACTAAAATATGACTCAAGAGTACCTTTAAGGCTGTTTGATGTCTCCTGCAGCTTATATAGCGCTGTTTCTTTAGCTATATTTATTGCTTCTTTCTTTGTTACAGCAGTTACAAGAGAACTTGAAACAACGAAAGCAACGAAAACTGCTAAAATCACTGGAACCATTAATTTCATTTTAAATGAAACTTTCATAACCGACTCCTTTGTATGTATTATTTAATTATAATCAATAAATAATTTTTTTTTAATTAAATAATCAGTTTTTTTAAAAAATAAGATAATTTATTTTGAAGAGATTGTAACTGTTTGTAGCTTATAGATTCCCACGGGTAAACCTGTTGTTCTATTGCTTCGTCATTACATTTCTTGCAATGACTTATAAGCTCTAAAGCTGTGATTAGCTCATTTATCTACGCATAAATGCGTGGTGTTCTATCTTTGACATCATAAAAAAAGGGTGCCCATGTGGACACCCTTTAGGATAATTAATTAAGAGCTTTAATTCTTATTCTTCTATGCTGCAATCAACTTTTGCAAGCTCACTATAAAGTTTGACACGCTGTTTCGCTTTCTTCTGTGCAAAGTTTGCGAGCTCTTCAGCTTTTTCAGGAAACATTTTGGTTACAACACGGAATCTGTTTTCTGTAGCCATAAAGTCCTTGATAGACATTGTAGGTGTCTTGCTGTCTATGCTGAGTGGATTTTTACCTTCGTTGCCAAGGGCAGGGTTGAATCTGTACAGAGGCCAGTAGCCTGAAGAAACAGCCTTCTTCTGAGCCTCAACACCCTGAGTCATGTTAATACCATGAGCGATACAGTGTGAATAAGCAATTATAAGTGAAGGACCGTCATAAGCTTCAGCTTCAACAAAAGCTTTAATCACTTGTGCAGGGTTAGCAAGGGAGACTTTTGCAACATATATGTGTCCGTAAGTCATTGCTATCATACCGAGGTCTTTCTTTTCTGATGCTTTACCGGATGTGGCAAATTTAGCCTGAGCACCGATAGGTGTGGATTTAGATGCCTGACCGCCTGTATTGGAATAAACCTCTGTGTCCAGAACAAGAACATTAATGTTCTCATTTGAAGCGAGTACATGGTCGAGACCGCCGTAGCCTATGTCGTATGCCCATCCGTCACCGCCGAGTATCCATACTGATTTCTCTACGAGATAGTCAGCAAGTGATATAAGGTTTTTGGCATCTTCGGAGCCTATCTTTTCCAGTGCGGCTTTGAGCTCTGCAACTCTTTCGCGCTGGCTTTCAATCTGAAGCTGGTCTTTCTGCTCGGCTGTTTTGATGGCATCTACAAGTTTAGCGTCAAGTGAGCCTGAAAGTTTTTCGAGAAGTTCGAAAGCCTGAACTTTGAACTGATCAACAGTCAGCCTGAAACCGAAGCCGAACTCTGCGTTGTCTTCAAAAAGCGAGTTACTCCATGCCGGACCACGCCCGTCTGCTCTTGTGCAGTAAGGTGTTGTTGGCAGGTTACCGCCGTAAATTGATGAACAACCTGTTGCGTTAGAGATAAGCGCTCTGTCGCCGAACAGTTGTGAGAGAAGTTTTACGTATGGTGTTTCACCGCAGCCTGCACAAGCTCCTGAGAACTCAAACATGTGTGGTGAAAGCTGTGACCCTTTAAGGGTAGCTTTATTATATTTTTGCTGATCAAGTTCCGGCAGTGAAATGAAGAAGTCAAAGTTTACAACTTCCTCGTCTCTGCGTTCAACCTGAGGCTTCATATTGATAGCTTTATGTGTCGGGTCTGTTTTGCTTTTAGCCGGACAGTTGAAAACACATGCCCCGCATCCGGTACAGTCTTCAGGCGCAACCTGAACAGTGAATTTCATACCAGCGAAATCTTTCCCTTTGGCATCCATAGATTTGAATGTTGATGGGGCATTTTCAAGGCATGAGGGTTCGTAAACTGTAGTTCTGATTGCTGCGTGAGGACATACAAATGAACATATTCCGCACTGAATGCAAAGTTCTGATTCCCACTCAGGGATAGTTACTGCGATATTACGTTTTTCAAATTTCGCTGTAGAGAGAGGGAAAGTACCATCGTCAGGCAGTTGAGATACTTTTACTTCGTCGCCTCTCATGGCAACAAGCATAGATGTGGTCTCTTTTACGAAGCTGTCGGCTCTTGGGTCTGTTACACAGTTGCCCACAAGAGGGAAATCAACTTCTTTATCGCTTGGTTTCCCGCCTTCGCCAGGGTAGTGAACTTCGTGCAGTTCTTTTGCTCCGGCATCAGCAGCGTCGGAGTTCATTTTTACTACTTTTTCTCCGTATCTGCCGTATGATTTGACTATCGCATCTTTGATAGATTTAAGTGCATCATCAAAAGGGATAATCTCAGAGATTTTGAAGAACGCTGTCTGGAGAACAACATTATATCTCTGTCCCAGTCCGAGCTTTTCAGCTATATCTACAGCGTTTATAGTGTAGAGTTTCGCCTGTTTTGCAACGATCTGTTTCTGAACCACTTCCGGTATATGTTTCCAGATTTCTTCTGCTGTGTACTGGCTGTTTACAAGGAAAGTACCGCCAGGGTTGAGATATTTGAGCATGTCATATTTTTCGAGGAAAGAGAAGTTGTGACATGCCACGAAGTCAGCCTTCTGAACAAGGTAGGAAGACTTGATGTCTTTCTTCCCGAAACGAAGGTGAGATGTTGTCATGGAACCGGCTTTCTTGGAGTCGTAAACAAAGTATGCCTGAACAGTGTTATCAGTAAGGTCGCCTATGATTTTAGCGGAGTTTTTATTCGCCCCGACAGTTCCGTCTGAGCCGAGTCCGAAGAACATAGCGTTATATACGCCGTCCTGCGGAGTGAGCCAGTTCGGGTCGTATTTAAGGCTGAGATTAGTTACATCGTCTTCGATACCTACTGTGAAGCCGAATATAGGTTTTTCGGCGTCAAGATTGTCGAAAACCGCTTTAACATGTGCAGGTGTAAACTCTTTGGAACCAAGCCCGTAGCGTCCGCCGATGATGAGGGGATATCCTTTGAAGTCAAACATCTTCATCTGCATAGCTTCTCCGATGGCTGTACGTACATCAAGGTACATAGGTTCGCCAAGTGAGCCGGGTTCTTTTGTTCTGTCCATAACTGCCATTTTTTTAACAGTTTTAGGCAGAGCATCGATAAATGCCTGTAAAGGGAACGGTCTGTAAAGTCTGATTTTAATCAGTCCGACTTTTTCGCCGCAGGAGTTCATATAGTTTATGGCTTCCTCTGCAACATCTGCACCGGAACCCATTATTATAATAACTTTTTCAGCATCAGGAGCACCGACATAGTCAACAAGCTTGTAAGAGCGTCCGGTCAGTTCTGCGAACTTATCCATCTGTTTCTGCATTATATCAGAGAAGTTCTGATAATATTTATTAACAGTTTCTTTTGCCTGAAAAAATACATCAGGATTTTGTGATGTGCCTTTGATGGTCGGGCAGTCAGGGTTAAGAGCTCTTGCCCTGTGTTTTCTGACAAGGTCGTCGTCTATCATGTGTGCCATCTCTTCGTGAGTCAGAGCAACGGTGGAGCGGAGCTCGTGAGAAGTTCTGAAACCGTCGAAATAGTGAAGGACAGGAATTCTGCCCTCAAGAGACGCAGCCTGAGATACAAGTGCGAAGTCCATTGACTCCTGAGGATTGTTTGAAGCGAGCATAGCCCAGCCTGTCTGTCGGCATGCCATTACGTCGGAGTGATCACCGAAAATGGAAAGGGCATGTGTAGCAACCGCACGTGCACTGACGTGAAACACAGTAGGTGTGAGTTCGCCAGCGATCTTGTACATGTTGGGTATCATAAGAAGTAGACCCTGAGATGCTGTAAATGTTGTCGTGAGTGCACCCGCGGAGAGAGCACCGTGGACAGCACCGGATGCGCCGCCTTCAGACTGAAGCTCAACTACCTTTGGTACGGAGCCCCATATGTTCTTTTCGCCCATGGCAGATTTTTCATCTGAAATTTCACCCATGACAGACGAAGGTGTAATAGGGTAAATTGCTATAACCTCGTTTGTCGCGTGAGCAACATGTGCGGCGGCGGTGTTACCGTCAATGATTACTTTTTTCTTTTGAGACATACCATCACTCCTTTTTTGATGATTAGAAATATGTTTTAAACCTAGTGTATATTAATTTTTGATTGATCGTGTTGTCACTATACATATTTTCAATAAGTGAGTCAACATGATTTCTTGTTTCAATTGCCATTGAAATAGGATATACTCTTTGCTATGAAGCAAATAATACACAGACTAGGCAGGTGGGCAATAGATAATTCCGTATTTTATTACGGGTATCTCGGATTCACCAGAAAATTTATAAAAGGGTGTTTTAATCGTCATCTTCTGAACCCCTCCGTGAAGCTTGTTTTTTTCAGACAGATATACTTCACAGGGGTGCAGATACTACCTATGTTCTCTGTGGTGTCAATTGTGATAGGACTAGCTTTGGTTGGTGGTTTGACGAAATTTATGGTGCAGTTCGGAGCGCAGGATAGAGTGGGGGATGTGCTCGTGCTTGTGACAATAAAGCATCTTGCTCCAATGGTCGCAGCGATCCTGCTTGTGCTTCGGTCTTCTACTGCGGTAACTGCCGAAATTGCCCTGATGAAGATGAACAATGAGATAGACACTCTCCGTTCCTTGTCGATCAATCCTTTCATTTACCTTTATATTCCCCGAATAGCCTCTGGTATCGTATGTACAGGGGCTCTTGCTACTATTTTTGTTTACATTTCCTTACTTGGCGGCTACATGATCCTTAGCTTTAATTTGAACATATCATTTGGTTTTCTAATGCAGACTATTTTTGACGCATTTAATTTTAAAATAGTATTGGTTTTTCTAATGAAGATCGTTCTGCTTGGTTATTTTTTAATGTCACTTCCCATCTTTAGCGCTCTGCAAGTACATAATTCTGTAACGGAAATACCTATTGCACTTCTTAAAGGTATGCTTAGGGTCTTTTATGCCTTAATCTTTGTGGAAGTATTAGGGGCATTAATATGAGTTATAATTATCTTATATACTACCCCAATACGGTAAGAAAAAATGAGTGGTTTCATATCTTACTTAATTATGCCGATAAAACAAAAATAGGAATTGTTTCAAATCTGGTCCCCATTATAGGGAATCTTTCAGTTGCAGAAAATATACTGATAGCAGCATATTATCACCATAATATGTCTTATAAAGAGGGGATGAAGCTGGTTATGTCTGATCTGAAGCGTTTTCACCTTGAGCATCATGCTGATTCCAGAAGCAACCAGCTGGATGATTTTGAAAAACTAATTGTCAAATACCTTCAGGTTCGCTACCTTTGCCCGGAATGGATCGTGTTTCTCAGCCCCAGAAGAATGTATGTTGCAGAGTACGAAGAGCAGTTCCATGAATTTTTACGCTGTGAAGAACTGGAAAAATCGGTTATTATCGAGCACGAGTCTAACAGACAGCTTTTTAGTAACTCTACTGACTATATAGAGAAGGATTTTAATAAATGGGTGACCCAAGATTTAGGAATCTAGAGATAAAAGTTGGTTTTTTCATCTTTCTGACTATCATAATGATAGCTGTAATGATTGTCGGCTTCCTTGTAACTCAGGATGTTTTTACAAGGAAAGTGCATGTGGTGTTTATTGCGGCATCAGGTGAAGGGCTGTCTAAAAGCATGCCTGTTATGTATTCAGGATTTCAGCTTGCAAAGGTTCATAAAATAGAGCTGCGCGACGACGGTATGGTGGAGTTGAGGGCTAATATTCCTGAAAAATATACGAAATGGATAAAGGCTGACTCAGAAGCAAAGATACAGGCTCAGGGAGTCATAGGGGCTAATGCGCTCGTTCTTTCCGGCGGTACATATTCTGATCCTGATATTGACGATGGGCATACCTATCAGCTCACTCGAGAGAAGGCTATTACAGACATTCTTGTAAAAGTCGAACCTATGATTGACGACATACGCAGTATCCTTTCTAATATATCTGGTGTCACCACCAGCATATCTGAAAAACGACCTAAAATCGAAGAACTGCTTGACGGTGTGGGAGCTCTGGGGGCAGACATTAATAACAAGCAGGGGTCTCTGGGATATCTTGCTCGAACCGATTACCTGAAAAATGAGATACAACAGATTATTGATAAAATTAAGATTATAGAAAACAATGTTGAGAAGATTACAATCGCTGTGAATGATCGTGTGGATGAAAGCCAGCCCGTGCTTCAGAATTTTGATAAAGGGTTGATTGCAGTCAAAGAGGGGGCAGAGAAAATTGGTGATCTTGCGAAAAATATTGATGAATCTGTCACTAAGATTCAGCCTACACTTGATAATACAAATAAAATTACCGCTGATGTTGCGGAGACCACAACCAACCTGATTGATCTTCGTGAACAGACAGATGAAATACTAAATACTACAAACAGGATATTGCTTAACCTTGAAGAGAAGTGGCCGTTTAATGATGGAACAGGCGAGAAGACAGGAGAGAAGGTGAAACTGCCATGAAAAAAATAACGGTGATGATTTTATTTGCAGTTTTGCTGGGGGCTTGTGCGAGTAAACCGGCTCAGTCTCCGGACTTCATATATGGAAACAAATTATATAATAATTTTGTAAATTATTACCTGTCGGGTAAGGCGAGGCTAGCCGAAAGAGCGTTTCATGATGCTGAAGAGCAGTTTCTCAGGATGGATGCTATGTGCAACCTTTCACGGATATACATAGGACGGTATGTTCTTGACGAAGCGGGAGAAGATCTTGCTGCCCTTGAGAAAGCTTCAGAGTTTGCATCACTTGGAGCATGCACTGCGGAAGGGGAAACAATAAAATTCTTGCTGGGTAAAAGTTATGAGAAAAGTCTTTTGCCGGAGCCTTATTACTATACCGCAGAAGCAGATACAGAAAAGATAGTTAGTCTTTCCGGTGACAGTGACTTTCCGGATTATACAAGAACAAGGCTTATGAGAAGAGCCGCTATTGATTATATTGTGACCGACCCAGCAAAGTCTGAAAAACTCTCAGAGGCTGCAATTGTGATAGACAGATTTAACGGTTGGAGTCTTAATATACTGAGAGATCTCATCATTATTAAGCTTGCCAAAGAAAAAATGGGACAAAATACAGAAGATATAAAAAAGAGAATTGAGCTCGTTAAAATAGTTTTGCCTAAAAAATAAGCGCGTATTGTTTAAAAAGTAATCAGTTTAGACCGTAGGGTTTACTGTAATGTCTTAAAACAGTGAGTTTGTTATTTGGCATAAACATTGCTCATTTTCTAATGCATTATGCTTGGAGGTTCAGGTGAAAAAGATCGAAGCGGTTATTAAACCTTTCAAACTGGATGACGTGAAAGAAAAACTCACAGAAATAGGTATCAGAGGGATAACTATCAGTGAAGTTAAAGGATTTGGAAGACAGAAAGGACACACAGAGCTCTATAGAGGAGCTGAGTATGTGATCGACTTTATCCCGAAGATCAAAATCGAAGTTGTCGTTTCTGACGAGATGGTCGCTCAGGCTGTGGAAGTTATAACAGAAGCAGCTAAAACAGGAAGAATAGGCGATGGGAAGATCTTTATCATACCGATAGACGAGGTTATCCGCATCAGAACTGGTGAAACCGGAGAAAATGCACTTTAAAAGTTTACGATAAAAAAAATGTTATTTTTTAGGAGGCGACATGACAGCTAAAGAAGCAATCAAATTTATCGAAGAAAAGGGCGCAAAGCTCGTTGACTTCAGATTTTCAGACTTTCTCGGACAGTGGCAGCACACAACAGTTCCTGCTCACGAAATAACAGAAGACATATTTGAAGATGGTCTTGGTTTCGACGGTTCTTCCATCAGAGGATGGCAGGCTATTAATAACTCTGACATGATCATGCTCCCTGATCCTGCTACAATAAAAATGGATCCATATACTGAGATTCCTACTGCATATATGATCTGTAATATCTTTGACCCTATCAGCAAAGAGCGTTACACAAAAGATCCTAGAAATATAGCTGCAAAAGCTATCAAATATCTTCAGTCAACAGGTATTGCAGATACTGCTTTTTTTGGTCCTGAAGCTGAATTTTTCATATTTGATAACATTCAGTATGATACTACAAAAAACTCTTCATACTATGTAGTCGATACAGAAGAAGGCAACTGGAACACCGGTGCTGAGGGACATAACCTCGGTTATAAGATCAGACCTAAAGAAGGATACTTTCCGGTTCCACCGCTTGATTCCCTTTTTAACCTTCGTAACGAAATGGTTATGACAATGGAAGAGCAGGGGCTTTATATCGAAAACTCTCACCATGAAGTTGCTTCCGGCGGTCAGTGTGAGATTGATATGAGATTTAACGATATGATCAGCATGGCTGATGATCTCCAGACATTTAAATACATCGTTAAAAATACAGCCTGTAAATATGGCAAATCAGCTACTTTTATGCCTAAGCCGCTTTTCGAGGACAACGGTTCCGGTATGCACGTGCACCAGTCACTCTGGAAAGACGGTCAGCCTCTCTTTGCTGGTGAAGAATATGCAGGTATGAGCGAAATGGCTTTATACTACATCGGTGGTATCATTAAGCATGCACATACTATTGCCGCTTTCACAAACCCAACAACAAACTCTTATAAAAGACTTGTTCCTGGGTTTGAGGCTCCTGTTTCTCTTGCTTACTCTTCAAGAAACAGATCAGCTTCACTCAGAATCCCTATGTACAGTCCTTCACCAAAGGCTAAGCGTGTTGAAGTAAGGTTTCCGGATCCCATGGCTAACCCATACTTAGCTTTTACTGTTATGATGATGGCTGGTCTTGACGGGATACAAAACAAAATTGATCCGGGCGAGCCTATGGATAAAAACCTTTATGATCTTGATCCTATTGAACTTTCATCTATCCCGCAGATGCCGTCTTCTCTTGAGCAGGCTATCAATGCTCTTGAGAAAGATCACGATTTCCTTCTTAAAGGGGACGTTTTCACTGAAGATGTTATCGCAAGCTGGGTTGAGTGGAAAAGGGATGAGATTTCCGGTCTTAACTCCAGACCTCACCCATACGAATTTTTCATGTACTACGATAATTAAAATATATTTTCATATATTTATGAGGGGGGCTTAGGCTCCCCTTTTTTTGTAGATAAAAACTGTTGATTATGCGGTCGAAGACAGAACACCACACATTTATACGTGGATGAATGAGCGAATTACAGCTTTAGAGCTTATAAGTCATTGCTGGGAATGTAATGACGAAGCAATCTCAGGATTAACTAACGAGCTCAGAGACTGCCACAGCCCTGCGTTACATATCTAGTATTTTCAGCACTTTCTTAAAAACGTCCTCAGGGGGTATTGAACCTGTACACTCTTGCCCGCAGTTAAGTTTGTAGCTACCCTGACGTTCGCATGGTGAACATCTCAGGGGTGATTGTAAGCTGGTCACATTGCTTGCGGCAGGCAAAACGACTTCCGGGGATGTTGCGGTGAATACGCCTAGGGCTGGCGTGTCGGTGCACGCTGCAAGGTGGAGCAGTCCTGAGTCGTTTCCTATGAATAGTGCGGAGGCATTTATGAGATGATATGCATCGGAAAGAGACGTCATGCCGCACATATCAATAATTTTCTCATTATTGATACCTGTTGAGTCATCTGCACTGCCCAGTAAAACAATATGTATGTTTATATTGATGTTTATCAGCTCTATGAGTGTCTGAAATCCTCTCCATTTGCGGCACGGGGTGTCACTTTTAACATTTCTTGCACCGCCGGGTGCGATGCATATATATGGAGCTTTATAAAGAGGCAGAGTTAAGCTTTCAGAATGGAATACAGGTTTGCTATCATTACGTTCAGAGCCGTTTAAGGCTTCCATGTATATTTTATATCTGCTTTTTTTTATATCATTATTATGCAGTGAATATTTATTCGGTATGCCTGCTAGGTCTGCTATAAGCTCCCATCGAAAGTCACTATGAAGTATAAAGCACTTCGTGCAGTTTCTTATGCTCATCGCAGCTTTAACAGCAGTTATGAATTTTTGGAATATGTTGCCTTCGTATAGGTGCGTGTCGTTAAGAGTGATCAGGTTGTCGATATAGGGGGCACGTCGCAGAGCATCTGCGCAGCTCTCTCCGCAAAGGAGTGTGATGTGCTCATCGGGATGATTCTCTTTGTAGCTCCTTACAGCTGAGGAGATGGAGATAAGATCTCCTATGGCGCCACATCTTATAATTGCTGTGTTTTTTTGCATGGAAGAGTATACGGAAGTATTACGTTACAAGACAAGTAAAATCTGAACAAAGATATATTGTCCAAAGTATTAGTAAGTTAAGTATTGTTTGGTAAAATTAGACAAAACAATATTGTCTGGTATAAAATTAATAAAACCGGAACCCACAAGAGGCTCCGGTTATTTATTATATTTAATCAGGGATTATTAGGCAGATTTTACAGCGTTAAGTTTAAGTGTAAGTCTGGAGACTCTTCTTGAAGCCTGAGACTCGTGTATTACACCTTTTTGACCTACTTTGGAAACTATTTTTACAGCTTCCATGTAGGCTTTTTCTGCAGTTTCAACATCGTTTGTGTCTGCTGCAGTATAGAATTTTTTAACAACTGTTCTCATTTTAGACTTGTATGCCTTATTCCTGAGTTTTTTCTTTTCGCTTTGACGTATTCTCTTATTTGCTGAAAGAGTATGAGCCACTTCTTCACCTCGTTTATTTTTATGAGCAGTAGAGACTACCAGAAAGACATATTCATGTCAATAGTGTAAATCCAAATAAATAGACTTAATATATCCTTGCTATGCCTGCTCTGTAGTGTTACATTCAGAAAATTATATACTAGGATGGACGAAATGAAAAGACCTTTGATTTTAATTGCCATGCCTCTTTTTTTGATCTCCTGTGCGTCGGGTTCCGCTCAGAATGTTCAGGCGCCGGACATTGCTTCCTATAAGGCTGTGGAGGTCACATCAAAGAGTAATTCCGACAGGATACTAAAGCTGGAGACAGAGCTTGACTCTGCTAAAGACAAGATCGAATCTCTGCGTATACAGAACAGACAGCTTGCAGATAGTTATGATGGGCTTGTGGAGCTTTTTAAAGAGCACAGACAGCTTACTATGACCATATTGGCGAGAATGAATGCAATCTTTGGTGCTGTTGAAGATGACAAAGGTGAGAGTACAGAGCCTAAATGATCTTAATAGTTTTAACTTGAAGCATAAAAAAAGGCGTATATCTCATAGGTAATATACGCCTTTATTATTATAACTGTAGAAGCCGGATCTTAGCCACAAGTTTCTGGCTGGTCAGAGTCAGCTGCGTGATCGTAGAGATATCTGAAAGCGTCCTGCATATCTTCAGTAGTTTTGATTCCTTCCCACTGACCGCCGCAAGGAAGTTTTGCAGGGTTCTGGAAAGCGTCTTTCCACTGAGCCTGTGTGCGTGTAGCAGCACCGGCTTTAGCACTGAGTTTTGTACCGTCAGCGCATTTTGTGTGATATCTTTTCCAAAGTCTTTTACCTTTTCTACCGTCACCAGCGTTGAAATCCATAGCGAAAACGTTAGTAGCCATGAAAACAACAGCAAGAACAACAAGCATAGCTTTTCTGAACATATGAATTCTCCTTACTAAAACCAAATAAATTGGTGTTTGTTTGTTCGTAAGATAACACTGGGGAAATATTATTTCAAGGGGTTTTTGTACATTGTATACAATTTTCTGCTTATATTGATAATATGCTGAATAAAGTGATATAGTTCACATATAGTAATGTTTGATTATTAGGTATATTCAGTTCATATTGTGCCCGTATTGACAATGATGTAAAATAAGATTAAAAAAGTATTATAAGAAATAATTCTTTAATATGGTAGAATTGTTCACAGCATTTTTTTTGTAAATAACTAGTACGGAGGTGCGTATGAAAAAATCAAAATGGCTTTTCAATTTTGTAATTACAGCTATGGTTCTGATCCTTCCAGTTGCCGGATTTTCAGAAGCAAATGTTTCAGAAGGAGCCCGGCTTGGTAAAACCTGCGCGGGTTGTCATGGAACATCAGGCAATACACCGGGAAAATATATTGCAACCATAGGCGGGCAAAATCCGGACTATATGGCAAAAGTGTTGAAAGAGTTCTCTGGAGGGGAGCGTGAGGGGAGTGTTGAGATGTCGATTATTGCAAAAGGTTATTCGGATGAACAGCTTGAGTCTATAGCTCTGTATTATTCCTCTCAGGGGTGGGTTAACTCTACTAATAATACTGACTCTGCAAAAAGTAAAATGGGCAGGCAGGTTGCGGCAGAAAACGGCTGTATGGACTGCCATGGAGCAAGAGGGGAGGGGTTGGACGAATATCCGCATATTGGCGGACAAAACCTCGGTTATCTTAAAGAAGTTCTTAAGCGCTACCGTTCAGGGGCTATTAAGTCGGAAGAGATGGGCATGGTTGCAGACCTTGATGATGAGCAGATAAATGCTCTGGCAAATTATCTGTCAGGCTTAAGACAGGGGGAGTAGATTATGAGTATATCACGACGTAATTTTGTAAAATACACTACAGCCGCAGCGGCAGGCACGGCTATTTTCGGATGCTCCCACAATGACAGCGTAAGCAAAGGTTCCGGTGTTATTATGCCGAAGTCAGGTAAAAGAATAGTTATACTTGGAGGCGGCTGGGGTGGAGCAACAGCAGCAAAGTACATTAAGCTGGAGGATCCTTCTGTCGAGGTTGTTATGGTTGAGCGTCAGGAAAAGTTTATATCCTGTCCGGTCAGTAACTGGGTTATCGGCGGTTTCCGCACAATGAAGGATATTACTAAGAGCTATGACGGGCTTGTTAAGAATTATGGTGTAAAAGTTGTCCATGCTGAGGCTAAAGATCTGGATGCAGTAAATAAAAAGCTTATGACTACTAAGGGTGTCCTTGAGTACGACCTGCTTCTTGTTTCTCCGGGGATATCATATAAATATGAAACAATTGAAGGATTGAACAATCCTGCTGCCATTGAGATGTTTCCTGCTGCTATGAAGGCAGGGCATGAAACTGTTCTTCTCGCCGAAAGACTGAAAGCTATGGAGCCTGGCGGAGTTGTTCTTTTGTCCGTACCTCCCACTCCATACAGGTGTCCGCCCGGACCTTACGAAAGAATTTCGCTCATTGCAAATTTTATAAAGAAATATAAGCCGGGGTCAAAGATCATTGTTTTCGATTCCAACGATGGTATTGTATCAAAAGGACCTTTGTTCAAGGCGGCATGGGAAGATTACTATCAGGGCATTATAGAGTATGTGCCTGACAATTTCATTAAGTCCGTTGATGCGTCCACTGGTAGAGTTGTTTCAGAGCAGGGGGATATTGTTCCTGAGGTTGCGAATATCATACCTGCAATGAAAGCAAATCAGACTGCTTTTAATCTTGGGCTTATGAGCAATGAGGGCGATGACTGGGTTAGGGCGTACCCTAAGACATTTGAGTCATATAAATATGACAGTGTACATGTTATAGGTGATGCAACCCATAACGGTGCTGTTGGCGGCGTGCCGAAATCGGGATATGTTGCAAACTCAATGGCTAAAGTTGCCGCGGTTCAGATGGTTCGTAAGCTGAAAGGGCTTGATCCTGTTGAGCCGACATACGTTAATACATGCTATTCACTGATAAATGAGACTGAAGGGATTTTTGTGTCGGCAGTGTATAGGTATGATGAAAAGATTGACAGAATTATGTCTGTTTCCGGCGGTGTTTCCCCCACAAGAAATGCTCTTTTCGGGAAACATGCTCGGGACTGGGCCACAAGCATTTGGAGTGACATGCTTTTATAATGCTTATATATAAGAGTAAATGGGGGGATGCGCTGTCTCCCCATATTTTTAAAGTGTATACAATATACATTTCTTTTGTAAAATCCCTTTACAAATCTTTAAAAAAAAAATATAGTCTAATAAATAAGAGATTAGTGCGGAAAGGTTTATTGTAATGTTTATATATAATGATTTTAAAATGTACGTATTAGCAGGCAATTATGAGAAAGCTAAATCTATGCTTTCTGATGCTGAGCTGGACGCCGAAACATTTGGGGCTGTTTCAAATGTTTCTATGTTTCTTTCTCTTGTTTTCAGGTATCCGGAAGAAGATGTTTATGACACACTTAACGATAACTGGGAAGCGTTTGCAGATTTCATTTCAGACTATTCAGATTCAAAAATAACACTTTATGATCACACAGAGATGGAGAGCGATTATATCAAACTGTTCGAGCAGGATATGGACGGTAATAAAATAGTCCCTTATATCTCTTTTTATACCGAAGATAATAAGATGCTTTATGGCGAAAGCACATTTAAAATACGGGAATGGATGGCACGGGCAGGTTTTGTCTTAGGCGAAGACGTGACCGAGCTTGAGGATCATGTTTATATTGTTCTCGAGTTTATCTCTATGCTGTTCAAAAAACTGTCAGAACCGGAAAATCTGGAAAGCTGGTATGGTTCTCTGCATAATTTATACAATGTGTTAGAGAATTACGGACCGGTACTCGCAGATCACTTTGCCGCGGCGGTGGCAAAGAGGGATGACATGCCGTTCTATCGTGATTTTTCAGTAATACTTTCGGGCTTTTTAAATGATATTGACCCGATTATGGAGGATGTTTTTACAGAAAGTAAGTGATTCTTAATAAAGAGTTTAGTGGCTTGCTGCGACACTCCTTGCTGAAAGTTCTGCGGGGGATTTTTTGCATGGTTAATAAGGATTGAAGAGGACAAATCCCAACGGTCCTCTATTGTCTCTTGCCGTTCATACAGGCGGTGACTGACACATATAAATACTAGGGAGTATTGTATGAAGAAAATTATATCTTTGATTCTTCTGGTCCTTGTCCCTGCATCTTTTGCATTTGCAGCGGATGTCACTCTTGAAGAGCTGAAATCCCAGATTACAGAGCTTCAGGATGAAGTACTTAAAATGTCCAGGCGTGTGGACAAAAACGAAGTACACCGTATTAAAGACAAAGTAGACATTGGTGTTGAGCTCCGTACGAGAGTTGACAGCATAAGCTACAAAGACGTCAGGGCTCTTCCTGCGATGGGTAACGACATGATGGGGCTGTGGCTCAGAGGTTACATGATCAACACTGATGCTGATGGTAATCCTGCAAACGCTACAGAGTCATGGGATACAAACAATAATGGTTTTAATGACGCATTTGACCCGTTTGCTGCAAACTCTGTCTATGGTCAGGAGCTTTATCAGTTTATAACAGATTTAGCTGCTAATCCTGATGTGACAGGTGCTATGATGACTAATCCTGAAATAACTTCATGGATGGGAACAGCAGAGGTTCAGACAGCTATTGGTAACATGATGACCAATTATGGCGCATCTCAGATGGAAGCTGCAATGATGGTATATATGCAGGATATGCTCTCATCTACCACTCTTTCAGCAACTCAGCTTCAGATGATGAAAACTCTTTTTTCTAATATGAAGCCGCGCAAATATGACCATAACAACAGTTCACTTTTTACTAACAGGCTCAGAATCAGACTTAACAGCCGTGTCAATGACAAGCTATCCTTTGCTGGTCGTCTTGTTATGAACAAAGTATGGTCTGACGCAAGTGACGTTCAGTGGATGGACGGATCATATAAGTCTATGTACCTTGACGGTAATGCAGGTTCTGTTCCTACTGATGACAAACTGCATGTTGAGAGAGCTTATTTTGTTTATAAAAATGAAATCGGTGATCTTGGCTGGCACTTCTCATTTGGTAGAAGGCCTTCAACTTTCGGTCCCGGTAAAGAAAATTCAGAATACGCAACTCTCGGCGGTTCACCTCTCTCTCACATAATTCAGTGGCAGTTTGACGGTGCTTCACTTCAGTTCGATTTTGAAAACCTTTTAGAATTTCTGCCAGGATCATTCATTAAGATTTGTTACGGTAAAGGCTTTGAGTCAGGCTGGGGTTCAAGCAATGCTATGGCGGCTAATAACGGGCTGATCGCTTCACCTGAAGTAGATGACGTTGAGTTTCTTGGTGTTATTGTTAAGTTTTACGATGATGACCAGTATAAGCTGTGGTACAACTTTGCAAGAGGTTTTGGTGTGACAGATGGTTTCACAGGTGCAGCAGTAATGCCGTTTACCGTAGTTGGTCAGAATACTGATCTCAGTGCGGATGGTTCATATGATGAATACCAGATAACTCCTAACTATTCTGGCTCTTCTTCTAGGCTTGAAGCCACCGCAGAAGTTGGTGACATGGAATGGCACTCACTTCTTGCTCAGGGTGAAACATTCGGATTTTCATGGTTTACTTCTTTTGCTATGTCCAAATCTCATCCTGACGGCAGATCAAGGTCTGCTATGTATCAGTTTATGGATATGGACAGGATGCTTGGTTCTAAAGATAGTAAAACCGGTACAAGTGTTTGGGTTGGTGTTGCTACTCCTGAGATACCTCTCACAGGTGGTAAATTCGGCTTTGAATACAATCAGGGTAGTAAATATTGGGTATCTATGACTGCTGCTGAGGACGACCTTGTAGGGTCTAAACTTGCTGTTCGCGGTAAGGTTTACGATGTCTACTATCATCAGCCGATCGTTGGCGACAGACTTTTTGCTACTATCGGATACCAGCACTTTGATTACGAATACACAGGCTCAGGTTCTTACCTTGGCGCTCCTAAAAAGATCGAAGATGCGACAGCCTTTGATACTATGATGGCTGTTACAGATAAAGTTGATAAAGTTTACGCTTCTTTCACATACAGATACTAATATCTGCGTGATAAGCTGAAATATAGGGCAGCCCGCTGAAGGCGTGTGCGGGCTGCCTTTTTACGTTTTTTTAAGAGCTTTGCATGATCTCGACCTTATCTATATAAGCAAGATAGATATGATAACACTGAAAAGTTTAAATGTTCAGCATGTGTTTTTTGTGCTCTGTTGTCATATTTAGTCAAAATTTTTATGAATATATATAAAATCTAATTATAGTCGTTTACTGTACTATATATCGCAATTGTTGCTGATAAGATTGTTTGCATACAGTTAAATCGTAATTTCTGTATATTTTTATATTTTTTCATTCTTATTTTTATACATAAGAGGTGTTTTTGTAAAGTAATGTTAGAGTTGATTATTTAATAAATCAAACTCGTTTCGCTCATGGGTATTCCTACTGAATTAATAGTAATATAATTCAGTTATAAACCATGTATTTTTGTTAAATGTAATAGTGCTTTATGCGTTTCGTTTAGTTCAGGAAACACGGTTATAAAATTTGATAAAACTGTACAGAAAGCACTTGCAATACGATCTTATGCTATGTATATTGTATACCGTATACAAAACATGAACTGGCGTGAAGTTTATAAATAACTGATAGTTATTGAAATACTAGGAGGTCCCTATATGAAGCTTTCCGGTATGAGTCTGAGCCGTAGGCGTTTTCTTGCGGCATCAGGTGGTGCAGTAGCTGCTGGGGTATTTGCTGCTAACCTAACTAC
Source organism: Denitrovibrio acetiphilus DSM 12809 (assembly GCF_000025725.1). Taxonomy (GTDB): domain Bacteria; phylum Chrysiogenota; class Deferribacteres; order Deferribacterales; family Geovibrionaceae; genus Denitrovibrio; species Denitrovibrio acetiphilus. Next base: position 1,764,565 of record NC_013943.1, on the reverse strand, counting down.
CTTTAAAGCAGTGGCCAGCAGTGGTCATGATGCACCAGCACCTACTGGTGAAAAAGGCGAAAAACACATCGCATCTAGCTGTGAGATGTGTGTTAACAAATGTGGTTTCTTTGCTCACGTTGTAGACGGGAAAATAAAGAAACTCAATCCAAACCCAAAGTTTTTCAAAAGCCGTGCAATGCTTTGTGCTCGTGGTAACGCTGGCGCTGAAGAGCCGTACAATCATGAAAGACTTACAACTCCTCTTGTCAGAGTCGGTGAAAGGGGTGAGGGGAAGTGGAAGAAGATATCCTATGAAGAAGCTTTCAAAATGCTTGCAGAAAAACTTGCTGAGCATAAAGTGAAAAATCAGAACAGATCTTCTGTCCTGTTTGCATCTTCTGAGGGCTTTCAGGAGCACATGTTCCATTATCTTGTACAGTCATACGGTTCACTCAACACCGTAAGGCACCCAACCCTTTGCCTTTCTTCTGTTATTCAGGGGTGGTCTTCTGTTTTCGGGGTTTTCCCTGATGCAGATATGCACAATGCTATGTTTGCTATCATGTTTGGTTCAAACAGGGCAGAGGCTATAGTCACACCTGATTCAATAGATATTCAGAAAAACAGACCGAAAGGGCAGCAGATAGTTTATCTTGACCCGAGATACACAGCTACCGCAGCGAAAGCTGATAAGTGGTATCCTGTAAAGCCGGGGACAGACCTCGCTTTTGTTCTTGCCCTGATTAATGTTATCATAAGCGAAAATCTTCACGATGAAGCTTTTGTTAACGAATACACTCATGGTTTTGAAGAGCTTAAAGCTCATGTTAAACAATACACTCCTGAGTGGGCTGAAAATGAATGTGAAATCCCTGCGAGTGAAATCTACTGGACAGCCAGAGAGTTTGCCAAATATGCACCTCGCTCTATAGCATATCCCGGACGCAGAACAAGCTGGTATGTGAACGATGTTTACTTCCGCCGTGCCTGCGCAATACTTTCAGCCATATGCGGATGTTGGGACACTGAGGGCGGTATATGTCCTAAGTCTCCTGTTCCTATAAAAAAGTATGATGTACTTTTCCCTTATTACGAGCAGGCAGAAAGCAGGATAGATGTTGCTTCATACGGGGCTTTTGCAAATAATCTTCCCGATGATGAAAGATCCAGCTCCGGTCTTCCGAAAGATTCATGTACTTACCTTTCTGAAAAAGACGGTTCATGGACTCGTCTCAGAGATGCAGTTCTCAGGGAAGATCCTTATAAGGTCGATGCCATGGTTATCTATAAGCAAAACTTTATAGAAGCTGTACCTAACAGAAAGAAAACAATGCAGATGATAGACAAGATGGAATTCATCTGTGCTATAGACATTCAGATGACAGAAGCTGCCTATTATGCTGACCTTGTTATCCCTGAGTCAACATACCTTGAACGCTGGGATGTGGTTCACTCACTTTCCGGTATCTGGCCTATTGCAACATTCCGTCAGGCTGTTGTTGAACCTGTTTTCAAAACAAAATCAATGTTCGACATAGCTCAGGGTGTGGTTAATGAAATGGTTAAAATTCCTGAACTCTGGGATGATGCTGACGAATTTGAAGTAGATGATTTCAAAGATGAAATTGTTGACGGCATTCTTAATAAACCTATTCAGGACTATATTAAATACCAGCTCTCCGGACATCCGGGGGCATATGAGCAGATGCTTAAAGAGGGCGTTTTCTATCTTTCCGATAAACCAACATACGGAAATACAAGGAAACCGGGGTACAGGTTCAAAACCAGAACAGGTAAAATTGAGCTGCTTAACGTTAAATATGTTGCGGAAGGTCTTGACGGGCTCCCTACATATAGAGCACCCCGCCAGCCTGAGCCGGGTAAATATCGTTTCATCCTCGGACGTCACGCGTGGAACACCCATACAGGAACTCAGAACAACGGCTTCCTCTGGGAGATTCAGAAAGAGAACACTTTGTGGTTAAACAGTGCTGAGGCGAAAAAGCTTAACATTGTTGACGGCGACAGGGTGAAGGTGACAAGCAGTGTTGGAGAGCAGGAGCTTGCGGCATACGTAACAGAGAAGATTCGCCCTGACTGCGTATTTTATGCTCACGGTTTCGGTCGTCTCTCACCGCAGCTTAGCCACGTTTACAATAAAGGTGCCTCACAGGCAGAGATTCTCGAAGATTATATCGAACCTATCTCTGGTAATGCTGCGCTGCACGAAACATTTGTAACAATTACTAAGGCGTAACGGAGGCAACAATGAGCGAAAAGAAACTCGGAATTGTATTAGATGCTAAAAAATGCCTGAACTGTAAGGCATGCACTGTTGCCTGTAAGTTCGAAAACGGCGTTGAAGTTGGTGATGAGCTTTATAGAATATGGGTTGCTGAACTGCCTGTTCAGGGGACATATCCTAACCTCAGCATGGAGTTTGAACCTTCACAGTGTCAGCACTGCGAAAACACACCATGTGCCACAGTATGTCCTACATCTGCGACATACAGAACAGATGAGGGTGTTGTACTCATCGACTATAAAAGATGTATCATCTGCAAAGCATGTATGACAGCTTGCCCGTATGATGCAAGATTTGTGTCTGAGAAACACCACGCAATAGAAAAATGTACTTTCTGCTACCACAGGCTGGCAGAAGGCAGAGAACCGGCTTGTGTTGAAACATGTCCTACAAAGGTACGTGTTTTCGGCGACCTGAATGATCCTGAGTCAGAAGCAGCTAAGCTGAAAGGCAAAAATGCTACTTACCAGCTTAAGGCAGACAGAAATACAAAGCCAAGACTCTTTTACATAAAGTAGGCGGAGGATTAATAATGTCATCACACGCAGAAGCAAAGAAAAGTCCACTTGCTGGGCTGATCACTTATAATAAAGATATTCCCGTAATGCCGCTGATACTTCTCGGTCTGGTACTTGCCGGAATAGGCGCTGTGACTGCTCTGATAGTTTTCATCAACGGTCACGAAGAAATGTATGCCGTTAACAGAGAGGTTCCTTGGGGACTCCTTATCGGTACATATGCATATTTTGTTATCACATCCACAGGTCTCGCCTTCATCGGCGGTCTGGGGCACGCTTTCGGATTTGAGTCATTTAACAAAATCAGCAGAAGAATAGTTGTCCTTGCGACATTTGTACTCCTTGCCGGTTTCACTCAGATCCTTATGGAGATAGGGCATCCGATCAGAATGATCATTTATATGATGCTTTCTCCTAACCTCGCAGCTCCGATTCTCTGGATGGGTGTTTTCTACTCTATCGAGCTTGTTATCCTTGCTCTTGAGCTGGTTATTGTTTTTAAGGCTCACCCGACTGCAAAGGATCACAAAATGGCAGGCATCCTCGGGTTCCTCGCTCTTGTGGTAGGTACACTTGCAACATCAAACCTTGGATTTGTATTTGGTTCGCTTAACGCAAGACCTTGGTTTCACGGTATATACTTCTCCACTTTCCTTGTGATATCAGGTATTACTGCAGGTGCGGGACTTCTTATGCTTGTACACAATATTGTCTATAAGTTTAATATCCCTTCTGAGCTTAATGGTGCAATGAAATCACTCTCGAAGCTTATGAGCGGAGGAATAGGGATGATGATTTTTCTGTATCTCTGGAAGATACTTACATCTCTCTTCAACTCACCTGACGGAGCATACCAGTCTGTTATGGCTTTGATAAGCGGTCCACTTGCTCCACATTTCTGGATTGGCGAGATCGGACTTGCCATAATAGTTCCTCTTGCATTGCTTCTCTTAGCGAAAGGGAACACAAAAGTGTACGGGCTTGCCGGACTTGTTTTTATGGTCGGTCTGTTCTTTACCAGAGTAAACTTTATAGTTGCGGGACAGCTTCCTGTTATGAGAGCTGCAAACCCTGGAGCGAGAGTTCACGCTGATGCAAGCGGGCTTGCTGTATATTCACCGTCAGCCGCTGAGTGGGGCATATTTCTTCTCGGGATAGGCACCGCATTAGTGCTCTATTTCGCAGCTGAGAAGTTTATGGATCTTAAAACTCCTGAACATGATTAATTAACTAATTATATCAATAGCATAAGGCAGTCTTCGGGCTGCCTTTTTTTTGTTGAAAATTTGATAAATTGTATACAATAAACATTGCGAATCCTAAGATATAATGTATAATCAAACTGTTGTTGAAAATAACACTTCTTATGTTCTATGAGCTAAGAAACTGTTAAGTAAACAATTATATAGGTTTATATTAAGATATGAATAGTTGAATATATTATTATTCTAATATTAATATAAACTAATTAAAACATTGTTTTGAGTAAAAGTAGAGCGAATCATTAAAAACGTTGGAGGTTGTATATGCGTTTAATGAGCAGAATGCTTACTGTTATTGCACTGTTGGTTGCACTTATTGTGCTTGGTTGCGGACAGGCTGCTAAAAAGCCTGTTGCTGAGGCAAAAGCAAGTGTTGCTGATCAGGCTAAAGCTGCCGACTTTGAGCTTGTGAAAATTGATGAAATTAAAATGATAATCGGAAACGGTGTTTGGGACAAATCCAGAGGCACACTCGTTGATGCCCGTCCTGAAAGAAAGTACGACGGAGCCCACATCCCGACTTCAAAACTTATCCCTGACACAAAGTTCGATGAATTCTTTCCTGCTTTTGCTAAAGAAGTCAGTCCTGAAGACTATGTTGTGACTTTTTGCGGCGGTGTAAAGTGCGAAAAATCACTTATCGTTGCTGAAAAACTTAAAGAAAAAGGCTATACAAATGTTAAGATTTATCTTGACGGTCAGCCTGACTGGGACAAAAACGGCACATACAATGAGGTTTCACTTGAAGGAGCTAAAAAGCTTCACGCAAAAGGTGCAACATTCATAGATGCCCGTCCTGAAAGAAAATTCAAGAAGTCTACAATAGCTGGTTCTATTGTTGTTCCTGATACAAAATTTGATGAATTTAAAGGCAATCTGCCTGCTGATAAAAATACCTTGTCAGTTCCTTTCTGTGGCGGATACAAGTGTGAGAAATCTCATATCGTAGCTGAAAAAATGCTTGAAATGGGATACACAAATATACTTGTATATGCTGGCGGGGCTCCTGAGTGGAAAGCTGCGGGGCAGCCTATGGCTCCTGGCGGTGACGCTCCTGTTGCTAAAAAGCCTGTTGCTGTTGATTCTGCAAGCGGTTTCCCTGTCGAAGAGCCTGGGATACTCATTACTTCTTTCTTCGTAGAAAAGCTTCTTGATCCTGCCACACGTCCTGCCGATGTAACTATCGTGGACGTTCGTAACGACAATGAAGTCGCTGCGGGAAAAATCCCCGGAAGCATTCAGGTTTCTTCAAAAGAAGTTTCAGAAGGCTGTGACGCTTTCATTTCAAAAATGCCTCAGGAAGGCAGAGTTGTGTTTCATTGTGCATCAGGCGGCAGAGCCGGAGAAGTTTACTTCTTCCTTGCTGATGATTGTCAACCTGCTGATATCGATAGATATTACTTTCTCGACGCAGGTGTAAACTGTGATACACAGCCTTGTAAAATTGGCATGTAATCTACTGATATAGATGAATAAACGGGGAACTTTGGTTCCCCGTTTATTATGCGTGGATGAATGAGCTAATCACAGCTTTCGAGCTTATAAGTCATTGCGAGGAATGTAATGACGAAGCAATCTCAGGATTAACTAACGAGTCCAGAGACTGTCACAGCCCTGCGGGATTCGCAGCGACGTATTTTGCATATGCTCCAACTGTGACAACAAAGTTATAACTTCGTGTGTTAAGTATGTGCGAAGCAATAGGAACACGGGTTTACCTGTAGGGATCTATAAATTATATATTTAGTTTGTTTATTATGAAATCAACAATTTCATTGGTATTGTTGAGATCCAGCAGGTGGAAACCCTGAACTTCTGGATCATTCGGGCAGTCAGTTGCGATTGCCATCAGTTTATTGTCATCCCTGCATTGAAGCTTTGTAGAGAACCCGTTTCTGTACACTTCAATTTTGTGCTGGAGCTCCTGCTTAAACCCCTCTGCAACTACGATATCTGTGTTTTCAGGAAGCATGGCTACCAATTCAAAAATCGATTTTTCCTCTTCAACATCACTGATAAGAGCGAATTTGTTTTTATTCGAAATGATAATTGCAGATGCTCCGGCATTTTTGTGCCGCCATGTATCTTTCCCTTCTTTATCCATTTGGAAATCATGGGCATCATGTTTTACGGTGGAAACTTTATAGCCTCTGTTTACGAGTTCGGTGATAACTTTTTCAATGAGAGTGGTTTTTCCACAGCCGGAAGTTCCGACAAATGATACAAGTGGTTTCATATCTGCTCCATACTGTTTGTGTAAAATCAAATTTATGTGTAAACTCTACAAAAAGCAAGTTCGTCTTGAGCAGGAATTTATTATGAACATAAATATCGCAGTTATGGCGGGCGGTCAGAGCCGTCGGTTTAAAGCTGATAAAACTTTGGAATTATTCGATGGAAAGCCTCTCATCCAGCATTCTGTGGACAGATTGTCCGAAATTGCAGATAAAATTATTGTTGTTGCAAAAGATTGCCGTAAGTATTCTTTTCTCGAAGTAAAATGTCTGGAAGATGATTACTTTGTTCAGTGTCCTATGGTTGGTATTCTGACAGCTCTAAAGCACTTTAATGCGCCTGTTTTTACTGTTGCTGCCGATGTGCCTTTTCCAAACCCTGAGCACGTTAAAAAGCTTTTTAAGGCTCTTAAAGGGCATTTTTGTGCTATCCCTGATATCGAAGGTAAAGTACACCCGCTTTATTCATGCTACAGCACAGACGTTATACCGGCTTTTGAAAAAGCTCTGGCAGCAGAAGAGTACAGCCTTATGAAAGCATTAAAGGATTTGGATGTGGTATACTTAAACAATGAACATCTTTTCTGCTCGGAAAGTGAGAAAAAATCGTTTATAAATATTAATACAAGAGAAGATTATTTGCTGGCAAAAAGATATACAGGAGTTTCAGATGACTGATAACAAATTCAGGCTCGTTACCAGAAGCGATTTTGACGGACTTGTCTGCGCAGTTTTGTTGAAAGAACTTGACCTTATTGACGAGATTAAATTTGTACACCCGAAAGATATGCAGGACGGGCTTATTGAGATTTCAGACAATGATATAACAACCAATCTCCCGTATGTTGAAAGCGCCCATATTGCCTTCGACCACCACGTTAGCGAAACTTTACGGGTTGAAGAGCGTGAAAACCATATAATAGATCCGGATGCTCCATCTGCTGCAAGAGTAGTCTATAATTATTACGGCGGGGAAAAAAGATTTTCCGCAATTAACAAAGATATGATGCAAGCTGTTGACAGGGGAGATTCTGCTGACTTTACTCAGGATCAGGTTCTTAACCCCACGGGCTGGAACCTTATGAATTTCCTTATGGATGCCAGAACAGGGCTTGGCAGGTTCAAAGATTTCCGTATTTCTAATTATGATCTTATGTTGAAACTTATTGATCTCTGTAAAGATCAGCCTGTTGAGAAAATCATGGAAGACCCTGATGTGAAAGTACGCACGGAACTTTATAATGACCAGCAGCTGAAATGTATTGCTCAAATTAACAGATGCGCAGTTATTCATAAAAACCTTGTTGTGCTCGATCTGCGGGAAGAAGAGATTATTTATGCCGGTAACAGATTTTTGATTTACGCACTTTTCCCTGAGCAGAATATATCGATACATGTTCTGTGGGGGCTGAAGAAGCAGAATACTGTTTTTGCTACGGGTAAATCAATCTTCAATAAAACTTCTAACACTAATATCGGTGAACTGATGCTCCGCTACGGCGGCGGCGGTCACAAGAATGCCGGGACATGCCAGCTGCCTAACGACAGGGCTGAGGATGTTTTGCAGGAACTTATCATCTCTATTAATGCTGATGGCTGACAAAGAGGTGCAGATGTTTGTGGTTAGATTCTAAAGGGTTGAAAAAGGTGCTGAAAGGATATTCCAGCACCTATGTTGATGTTACTGAAGTTTGAAATGACTTATTTTTTCTTTAAGAATTTCCGCAACTTTGTTCATCTCTTTAGTAGCTTCGTTAATACCTTGAAGCTGGTCGTTATTGGACTCAGTTATGCTGGTTATTTCGTTGATACTGTTATTTATCTCATTAGTCGCTATAGATTGTTGCTCTGCGGCGGTGGCAATTTGATTTATCATATCTGTTGTTAAATTGTTAAACTCAAGTATCTCTTTGAGTCTAACTCCTGTCTGATCACCGACTTTAGTGCCTTTGGCAACTTCTTCGACACCCCCGCTGATCTGTCTTGTTGCTTCGACGGATTCATGCTGAAGGTTTTTAATCATTTCTGCGATCTCTCCGGTTGCTGATTGCGTTCTTTCTGCAAGTTTACGAACCTCATCTGCCACGACGGCGAATCCTCTTCCGGCTTCCCCGGCTCTTGCAGCTTCGATAGCAGCATTAAGTGCAAGAAGGTTTGTTTGGTCAGCTATGTCATTGATAACATTTATGATATCTCCTATATCTTCAGTTGATTTTCCAAGCTTGTCGATGACGCTTGCGGAGTGCTTGACTCTATCGGCTATACTGTTCATAGTTTTGATAGTTTCGGTAACTGAGCTGTAACCTTCATTAGCCTTAACCATTGTGTTTTTAGCCTGAGTTGATGTTTCTACAGAGTTCTGAGCGATCTGGGATACTGTTGTATTCATTTCTTCCACTGCCGATGCCAGATCGACTGTTTCATTAGTCTGTTCATCCAGACCTCTTGCTATGGAATCCACATTGTTTGTAAGGTTTTCACTCGAACTGCAAACACTGTTGGCAGAGTTGCTGACTTCTATCAGTACATTTTTAATGCTTCTGATGAAAGTGTTGAAAAGTTCTGCGACTTGCCCCAGCTCATCAGTCCTGTTTATCTCAAGTTCTTTTGTGAGGTCGCCCTCTCCATGGGCTATTTCGTTGAGTCTTACCAGAAGTTTATCAAGCGGTCTAAGAGATGTTCTGATTACAATTACAAGAACTGTCACTCCAACAGAAAGGAATATGGCAGCTATAAGTGTCATCTGCCACAGGAGGGCATTGATGTCTTTAAATACTTCATTGTTATTAAAAGCGACATTAATTACCCAGTCATTATTCGTTAGCTTGCTGTAATAAATCACCTGACCATCTCCAAAGGCGAGAGAACCATGGTTGCTGCTTTCCCATGAAGATGTTATTTTATCGTTATTATTGTTCAGTTCATTTATATTCTTTTATTCTTTTTCAGGATAAATTGTTCATCAGGGTGTATGATAATAAGCCCTGATTTGTTGGTGATAAATGTATACCCTGTTTCACCGTATATTTTATTGAGTATGTTTTTACGAAGATTTTCAATATTCAGATCGCATGCAACAACCCCAAGTACGTTACCATCTTGTTTGACAGCTTTGGCAAAGGATATCACCATTGCCCCGTCACTTGCATTTATATAAGGTTTTGTGATTATTACATCTTCTGAAGCAACTGCTGATTGATACCACGGTCTGGTTCTAGGGTCAAAATTATCCGGCAGGCTGGTAGGGGTGCTTGCTAAAAACTTCCCGTCAGCTTCAATCCCAAGGTATATCAAATCGTAATTTCCGACATCAGAGATTAGCTTCATCTGTTTTATCAGCTTATCTTCATCAGAGATATTATCTAAAATTGTATTAGCGGATACGTTCATTTCGTGTATTTTACTTTCAAGCCAGCTGTCGATGAAATTTCTTGTTTCGTCGGCATATGCTGTAAATTGGTTCTGAACACCCCTTTGTACGATTTTTTTAGAACCAAAATAACTTGATGAAATAACAACAATAAGAGTGAATGCGAAAACCAAAGCAGCAATGAAGCTGATTTTGAATTTTAGGCTTAAAGATCTCATAATAGTAACCTCATTTCAATGATTGTTTATATATTAATTCTACCAGATGATTTTAAAATTAAACTTTAAATGTGTTTTCATTGTGGATTAATAGGTGCTTTGCTGGAATAAACAGCAGATTTTGAGTGACAGAACCATTAAAGCAAAAGCCCACTCAGATGAGCGGGCTTATTATCTAGCTATTGATTTGTAAAAAAGTCATGGCTACTTCGCTTCCCGTGATGAAGAGAAAAGCGGTTTGTGGAGCCAGAAAGATTAACAAACGACTTTCACTGTGTTGCTGCCGTCCCGTTAGGACTCCATAAGCTTGTCAACCATTTCGTGCATTGTCCATACTCCGCAAGGGCAGACACCGGCGCATATTCCGCACCCGATACATTTTGACGGGTTGGACAGATATTCGAAAGTACCGTCTGGATTTTCTGTTCTGGTGATTGCCTGTTCCGGGCAGACTTCCAGGCAGAAGGAACAGTCACGGCAGAAACCGCAGCTCATGCAGCGTGTGGTCTCATCGCCTGCTTCCATCTCAGCCACACGGGTGGCGTTCAGGGGGTGATAATATTCATCTTTTATTTTGTCCTGCGGGATGACAGGAGCTTTCTCGAAGTTGTCTAGTTTACGTCCTGAGATCATTCTGTCTATGTTGATAGCCGCTTTGCGTCCGTCACCGAGAGCGTGTGTGAAAAGTCCTTGCTTGATAGCGTCGCCAGTGATGAAAACTTTTTCGTCGCCTTCGCACTGGAGATACTCGTTCATCTTCACAAGTCCCTTTTCGTTTAGCCAGTTCCGGTCGAGAAACTCGAAGTTAGGTCTGTCACCGATAGAGATGATAACAGTATCAGCTTCGATCATTGTGCCGTCTTTAAGCAGAACACCTTCGTCAGTGACTTTTTCCGTATAGCGTGGCCAGAGTATTTTTGCGCCAAGTTTTTTAGCGTGTTCTATTTCATTTTCAAAGGCTGCCGGTTTCTGGATGTCTATAGCTGTAACTTCTTTGGCGCCCATTTCGTAAGCACCGATAACAACATCCATTGCGGCGTTACCCGCACCTATAACTACAACTTTTTCGCCGACTTCTGGTTTGAGTCCCTTGTTTACTTCTTTGAGGAAGTCGAGTCCTTTGACCAGTTTTTCATGCCCTTCAAATGGAATTACAACCGGAACGTGTGCACCCACAGCGACAACAACAGCGTCGAAGCTTGCAGTTATCTCTTTAAATTTATTTTTGTCGACAAGTGTTTCTGTATGCACTTCAACACCAGTGTCCAGTATCCTTTTTATCTCAGTTTTGAGTATATCAGCAGCAAGACGCTCTGTTGGTATAACCTGTTTCAGTTTGCCGCCTATGACGCTGTCCTGCTCGAATACCTCCACCTGATAACCCATTTTACGCAGATGCCATGCGGCAGTAAGACCTGCACCGCCGGAACCTATGATTGCTATTTTCTCTTTTTTCTGTTTAACATCAAAGCCTTTAGCTATAACCTGTTTGGAGAGCTGACCAAGTTCTTTTATCTTCACAGGGATATCTATATGCTTACGTGAACATATATCCTGACAAAGATTAGGGCAGACCTGACCGCAGACAGAAGCAGGGAAAGGGCTGTAGTCTAAAACAAGCTCAAGTGCTTCCTGCAACTTGTTCTGCCGAAGCAGTGCGATACGTTTTTGTGTGGGGATAAATATAGGGCAGTTGAACTCACACGGTGCAGAATAGTGTGCATTTTGCCATTCCGGGTATTTCAGCCTGAGTTTATCTGTCTCGACATATTCGGCAACATAATAATCTTCCTCTATCAGGTCACCGAATATCCCCCCCTCGACCCATCTTTCCATGCGGAAATCATTGATGGACATCAGGGACTTCATCTTGCGCTCTTCGTATGTCTTGGCGACAACTTTTTTCCACTGGCTCATGTCTGCGAGTGTTTTAAGAGCGTCTTTCTTATCTATCTTTTCAAGGAATACAGGCAGACCCTGAGTGAGAAATTCTTTATCACTGGCGTCAAGATCCATAACCCATACATCTTTTGAGAGCCCTTTTGCTTTACCTCTGAAGTAAACTGTACCGCCCACCATGCCGACGCAGCTTCTGTCTCCCATGACAGAATCAAGCTCTTCGCAGCCGAGACCGCAGATTATGCCTATGCCTCCGCCCATAAATTCAAAGCTGAATGATCCTGTACTTTTCAGCACCCAGAACTCTGGGGCAGGGAATTTAGGATCGTCTTTCATCAGCGCACCGGAACGTGTTCCCGTGCGCCCTGCGACATAAATATTGCCTGTTGCCGCGCAGTGTGCAGTTGTGTCGCCGCCGTCACCTTTGAGCACGATGTTTGCACCAGCGTTAAGCCAGCCCACATCCGCAGGGGCGGAGCCTTCGATCTCTATTTCTGTGCCGTGCATACCCATAGAGCCCACACGCTGACCAGGATTTTTCACTTTAAATTTAAGTGTCTTTCCATCAGCGTTCCAGAGTGAGCCGCCGATATTGTGCTGACCAGATGCGATTACATCAAACTCTGTAACCCCTTCGTCCAGCTTGTCGTATATGTTATGAAGGAGCTTTTGAGTGGAGATCCTTTTTCCGTCTATAATACCGTCTATTTTTACTGTTTTATTAGCCATATCTTTCCCCTCCTTAACAGCTGTACTGGATGTTCAGTCTGTCTGCAACTGCCTTGTCTTCTGCTATGAGGCAGTCTGAACGCCCCACAGGTAGTGAGCTGTTGCCGATAGGAGCGAGCATCTTTTTAAGCTCGTAGTCAGTGGCGATGAAATAGTTGACTATCGCTTCAGCAACTTTGTCAATATCCAGCCTTTTAACAAGAGAAGGGTTTTGTGTGCATATGCCCACAGGACAGAGCCCGGTGTTGCATGCGTTGCATTTCCCGTGGTCGTTGCCTACACAGCCTGCAAGCTGAAGCATCAGTTTACCTGTGAAGACGCCGTTCGCACCGAGTGCGATCATCTTAAAGGCGTCCGCTGCGAGGTTCCAGTTCTGACCAAGACCACCTGCCGCCCAAAGCGGTATCTGACCTTGTTTCCCCTGATGAACGGCCGCATTATAGCAGTCACGCAGTTTGGAAACGATAGGGTGACCTGTGTGGTCGAGGGATATCTCATTTGCTGCGCCCGTACCGCCGTTGATACCGTCAAGGAAGAAACCGCCGACGATATTGTAAGGGTCACGGAGCAGGTTGTTATAAACTGATACAGAGGTTGAGCTTGCGGCTACCTTGATAGACACGGGAACCTCGAATTTAAACGCTGCATTGAAAGAGAGGAACATCTTTTGAACACTTTCTTCGATGGAGTAAAGCCCCTGATGGTTAGGAGGTGAAAGCAGGTCAGCCTTCGGCACGCCTCTGATTTCTGAAATGTGCGGAGCAACCTTTTTAGCAGGGAGAAGACCGCCGTCGCCCGGTTTTGCACCCTGACCGATTTTTATGAGTACACCGGCCGGAAGTTCCTGCATTTCGGGCATAGCGTTTATGATACGGTTCCATCCGAAGTGACCGGAAGCCACCTGAAGGATAGTGTATTTAAGGTATTTTGATTTCAGCAGTCGGGAAGGTACACCGCCTTCGCCTGAACACATGCGGATTGGTATACCGCACTCTTCGTTCAGATACGCTACAGCTATCGCCATAGCCTCCCACATCCGCCATGAAAGAGCACCTATCGACATGTCTCCTATGACTATGGGGTATATCCAGTTTACCTTTGGTGTGGCATCGTTCATTACGAGCTTGCCGTTTTGTATTTCGAAAGGCATTTCCCCTGCGGGGAGTACACGTCCGAAGGGGGCAAGCATGTCGAATGTGTGGCGCAGTGCGTCCAGTGACGGGTCTGTCATCTGAGAGATTCGTCCAACTCTGATCTTGTCCAGTGTGCGAACACTTGTTTCAAGGTTTGCCCGTCCGCCTCTTTTGTATGGATCTGCTACTGTAGCACGGTATTTTGCGCCGAAACGTGAGTCAGGATTGCGCTCGGGGTTTATCGCTTCATTCGGGCAGACCCTTTCGCATATACCGCATCCGCGGCAGAATTCATATTCGTTAACAACCTGTCTTATGACAGGGATAGTCTTAAACTCGACTTTAGGTTCAGGTGTTAGGTGGTCGCTAACTACCTTTCTACGTTTTTCAACGCCCGCTTCGATAGCTTTGAAAGGGCAGGCAGCAACGCATTTGCCGCACAGTGTACACCTGTCAGGTCTGTATGATATCTTCCAGTCCAGATCATCTCTGGAGATTTTGTTTACCTTCATTGTTGCCATCTCTGCACCTCCAGATCGTTTGTGATAACTACTGTTTCACGTTCATTGGTGTATATGTCTGTTGACCAGTCTCTGTCAGGCAGAATCTCGTTCAGACCTGTTACCTCTGACGCAATAACGGCAGTGTCTTCGGTACACCCGATAACAACAGGACGCAGTTTCTTAGCGTCGCAGGTGTTGAAAAGTGTTCCGTCGGGGAGAACACCGATGATGGTGTTCGGTCCGTTGATCTCAAGGTTGCCTAGAGCGGCACGGATACTTTTAAGTATCTCTTTGTCTTCCCTTTGCTCTGCTTCGTCGAATGGCAGGGGGGTTATGGTGTGCTTATAATAGCTGAGCGGCCATTTAAGCTTTTTGTGGATATAGTGCAGGGTGTAGAGAAAACACTGGGAGTCGGATTCGAACCCTATATACCCGCTGTAGAGGCTTTTCTGTATATTTTTATTCTTTTCATAGAAGGTGTTCTCTCCGTTTGCGAGGGCGGTATACCCCTGAAGGAAGAACGGGTGAGCAGCGTAGCGTACGATGTCGTAGTTTGTGTTTTGACGGCACTGGGCGGTGATGATTTTTGCTGTGAAGTCTTCATCTTCCTGCCACAGGTTGAAATAAGTTCCGATATCTGTGGGGTCGCCTATCTCTTTCAGAGTGAGCACATCAGGCCAGAAAGAATAGACATATCCGTCACCAGTCTCTTCAAGAGCTTTTCTTATTTTCAGTCTTGTTTCAACGAGGAGCTCTTCTTTCTCTTCAGCCGGCGCGTATTTATAGCTTTTAGGGTAATGTAAAACCTGAAAGATATACACAGGCATCGGCTCAATATCGAGGTCTTCCTCTGGGTTAATGTCCGGGTTCCATTGCATGATACGGGAGAAACCGGCATCGTGCAGGATGTCTTCTGCGATTTTTGTCCCCTGGTCAGTGCATGCCATTGAAAGTATCGGCAGCTCTTTGTAGTTCGCAAATCTTCCTCCAAGGTCCTGCATCACCATTGCAAATCCGGAGTTGTCATGTCCTTTCTGCATGGATCTCATGAGAGTCAGGGCCTTGGACGGGTGAATGTAATTTTTAGATTTGATAGCTCCTATTCGGCACATAATCCACCTCCAACTTTTTTCTTATAAGATATAAAGTGATAAATGTCAATTGTTGTTTTATAAGGCTGATGCTGGCATGATGCATAACTTTATAAGATTTTTGTTAAGTAAAAAATTAGAAAAGAAGAAAAAAGCGAGAAAAATGCTGATAAAGGATAAAGTTAATATGTGGTATTTTATATCCCTATAAAGAAAGGATCTTAGTGTTTTTTTATATTAATTTATCAGGTATTTACCTTTCGAATGGTTAGATTTCGATTTGCTGGTAAGAATGAACTGTTTAACTCATTTTGATTGATAGTGAAGGATATAGTTTTACTATGCTGATAAGTTTTCTGATGGCACTCATAAGAATATCTGATATTTCTAAATAAATTGACAAACTCACCTTATTCATCTAGTAATTATCACGAAACAAATGTTCATGGGGAAAGAGCGTATATAAAAATGATTATTGTCAACATGCCTGACGGAAAGGTGAAAGAGTGCAAGCGCAGACGCGTTAAAGACATACTTAAGGAACTGGGACTGAACGAAAATGCGGTTCTGGTTGCGAAAGGGGATGAACTCCTTACTCCCGATATAACAATAGATGACGGTGACGAAATCCGCATCATTTCAGTGGTGAGCGGCGGATGAAGTGCAGAAAATGCAGTGAAAAGGCTCTGATTACTCTCCGGAGACATAATGCATCATTTTGTAAGGAACATTTCAACGAGTTTTTTATAAAGCAGGTAGAGAAAGGCATCAAAGAATATAAGATGTTTGATTTCTCTGATAAAATAATGGTCTGTATCTCCGGCGGTAAGGATAGTCTCGTCCTCTGGTATCTGCTCCACAAGATGGGCTATGAAACAACCGGAATGTATATAAATCTCGGCATTGGCGAATATTCTGAGAAATCTCTTAGAAAAGTTGAAGCATTTACAGAGAAGTTCGGGCTGAAAGCTGTTATTGTCAACCTGACAGAGCTGGGGCACCCTATACCGCTGCTTGAGAAAAGTGTAAAGCGTCATGCCTGTTCTATATGCGGTATTGCAAAGCGGTATTATTTCAATAAAGTGGCATACGAGAATAATTTTGATGTTGTTGCCACAGGGCATAACCTTGACGATGAGTCTGCCAGACTTCTGGGTAATGTACTTAAGTGGGACCCCGCATACCTGAGCAAGATGGATCCTAATCTTCCGGAGGAAGGGGACTATATCAAAAGGAAGGTGAAACCGCTGATAAGGCTCACAGAGCTGGAAGTAGGCGCCTTTGCCTTTATGAACGGAATAGACTATATAACAGATGAGTGCCCTAAAAGTGTGGGTGCGACATCTATGCTTTATAAAGGTGTCCTTAACAGTCTGGAATCAGATATGCCGGGGACAAAACATTATTTTTATAATGAGTTTTTCCGCACAGTTGCCGACAGGTTCCGTGCGGACAGTGAAGAAAAAACAGAAATGTACAATTGCGCAGTCTGTGGTATGGAGAGTTTTCTCGAAACCTGTTCATTCTGCAAAATGCTGGAGAAAATGAAATGAGTAAACTTGAATACGGCTCGCTGTGTATTGCTGTAGATGAATTGAAAGGTAAGAGGCATCTTCTGAGGCTTAAAGAGGGGGGCAGGTTTACCGCCATGTACGGTTATGTTGACCACAGTGCAATTGTTGAGGGCGGGGACGGATGTTTCATTAATGCGTCCAAAGGACCTGGATACAGGTTTTTTTATCCAACATATTCTGATTATGTAATGAACATCAAGCGCAAAGCACAGATTATATATCCTAAAGACAGTGCCGCTATCCTTATGTGGGGTGATATCCGCGGAGGGCAGCGTGTGCTCGAGTCCGGTGTGGGGCAGGGTGCAATGTCTATGGCGATACTTAACACCATGGGCGGAAAAGGCGAGCTGATAAGCTATGAGATAAGAGAGGACTTTGCGGTACAGGCTGCGGACTTCATTCAGGAGTTCTATGGAGAAGCTGAAAACCATAAGATAGAGGTCAGAAGTGTCTACGAAGGTATAGACGGTGAGTTTGACCGTATAATACTCGACCTGCCGGAGCCATGGCATGTTGTGACACACTGCGAGACCGGTCTCCGCAACGGCGGGATAATAGTTGGCTATCTGCCGACGATACTTCAGGCTGTTACTTTTGTTGAAAACCTTAAATCTTCCGGTATATTTGAAGAGATAGAGACATTTGAGTTTACCAAGCGTCCATGGAAGATAGACGGGCGTTCTGTCAGACCGGAGATGTGGACATATAACCACAGCGCATTCTTAGTCAAAGCCCGTAAAGTTACAAGAAAACCTGTGGCAGAAGCAGCTCCTGAAGAGCCTGCTGATGATGTTGCTGAAGAGGAAATGCCGGCTGAAGATTAATTATATTCGCTGATTACTGCCTTGAAGTCGGAGAATTTAAAGAAGAAGTCGTTATTCCCTTTTTGCAGTGTTCCGGTTGTGAAGCCGAACCTGATGTAATCAAGAGTGTTTCTGCTGGTTGTATCATCTTCTATACAATCCATTACGACAGGTTCTCCCATCGGGTATTCAATACCGTTTACTGCTTTATCATAGGCGTAATATTTGCTTACGTCTGTCATGCTTGCCTCCAGCGATGGGGTAAGGCGCATATCGGCGACCATCTCTTTCCACATATAGACACAAATATGATTTTCTGTACCGGTTTTTTGGTTACACTCTGTTCCGTCCTCATTACACCCTGAAACAGCTTCAATGCGCACACCGAAGAGGTTTGCGTCATTAGTGCCGTAATTATTCGGTATTGCATCTTTGCTTTTGTCATAAAAGCACCCTGCACCTCTTAAGCCTGAGTTAACACATGCTTGATTAAATATGTCCAGTGTTTCTGAGTGAGAAGTTTTATGAACGACATTTCCGTAGCTGGAATATTTGCCGTTGTCGTCTTTTATTTTAGCGTAAGAGTCTATGGCTATATGGTTGTTGTTTATGTCGTTTTCACAGCGGTCCATATATAGGTCAAACTCCACTGCAAAGCTGTTTCCCCCAGGGATCCCGTCTGCATAGCTTTGGCATCTTCCTCCGTATCCCAGTCCGCTTCGGGTTTGCCCTGCTGCGCGTTCGGTGGTGAATGATGTGCCGTTTTCACGTTCGTATCTGCTGCGGATAACTGCGAATGTGAACCCCATAGGAATGCGCCATGAATTAGTCTTTTTGCTGTATTCCACAGTGAAATATGTACTGAGAAGACCGTTGTTGCCGAACTTCGGACATGCAACAGCAGGATGATCATCTGAACCGCACCCGTAAAAGGCTGTTACTGCGTTTGTGTCGTGGTTTTGCAGAAGTTTAAGCTCGTTTTCAACGTGGTCAATATAATAATCAGTTTTATCGTCATCGCTGCCGTTTCCGTTTTTGTCCGGCTCATCCATAAAGCTTTCGAACCCGTTGATTTCTCCCCCCTGAACAACTTCCATACCGCCGGGCAGATATTCCTGCTTACGGTAATCCTCTGCTATCCTGAGTACATAAAGCTTATCCGTTTTTGTTCCGCTGTTGTCTTTCAGGTAGACTTGCAGTTTCGTTCCGGCAGGGAAGATACTTTCGCTATATTCGTCTGTGTTGTAGGACGATCGTATTTCCGGAATGCTGGTTTCAGAGTAGGGTTTACCGGCACATTCTCCGGCATCATAGATGTCTGCTCCTGCAAAGGTAAAGTTTTTACGGATGCTTTCGTCTGTTGATTCGGCACACCACAAATACGGCGACTTTCCACCTTTTGGGTGCAGGGTGTAATTATAATCTGACATAGTATGAACCTGCGGAAGCTTGTCTTCTATTATGCTTAAGTTTCTGCTGTCACATGCTGCAAATCCTTTTAGAGAATCAAGTGTAAGCCAGCCTGTAATGTCGTCATATCTTTTTCCGTTTACTGTAACGGAGTCATTGTATAAATTTATAATATTGGCTGAATCATCAATCTGTTTTAAGCCGTTTAGCGAGTTACTGGCTACGAAGAAAGCCACGTTGTCAATTATTTCGGATGATGTGCATGGGTGGTCGCTGCATATTTTGACTTGCAGATTAGTTTTGTCTGCATTGCAGATGCTGTCTGATGATAATGTATCATCTGCTATGTAAATTAGGCTGTTTCCGAAGTCGTCTGTTATCGGAGAGACTATTTCAGAAAGTTCGGTGATGTTTGCCGGAATTTTGTGCGCTGTTGCGGCATTTTCGCTGATCTCTTTAATGACAGCTTCGACCTGATTTTTAGTCGCAGTGAAACGGCTGACGTTAAGACCTGCATTTATCATCCGTATTCCGCCGGCAGTCAGTACCCCTGTGATAAGAAGGACAATTGCCAGCTCGATGATTGTGAATCCACTCTTCAATCTAATCCTCGTATATGTCATTTTAATCCAGGCAGTAAGGTGGTTAAAAGTATTTATAGTACTGCCAGAGTATACAGAGTTTTCCGCTTTTTTATAAGTGTGAAATATAGTAAGCTTTTGCATGTTTAAAGGGGTTAAAGGTTTTTCCCTTGTGGAAATGGCAATTGTTCTGATTATATTTGGTCTGGTGCTGGCTTCGGCATCTTCTATATTGACGTTGTTTGTTAATAAGGGCGGGGCTGAAAGAACCCGGAAGATGATTGAAGCCAACAGAAATGTTCTTGTAAGTGTGGCAGCATCGGACGGGTATCTGCTTGATTTCAGTGATTCGAACAGAGACAGTGACAGCAAGCTTAAGAACAAGCTTACATATCCGAATGATGCCTACAGTAAGAAGTTTCTGCTTCTCACTGCCCCGTCTCTGGGGATTCCTGAAGCAAAGAAGGGGATTATAAATGACTATAGTCCTGTGTGCGGGACAAAGGGAACCGAATATAAGCTTCGTCTCTGTGATGATGATGACTGCGTTTCCGGTGGAACTGTTGTTAATGATATTGCCTTTGTGATCATCAGCGGTTCGCTGAATAAGAATATACAGACAGCACTGGACGAAGATACCGGTGAAGTAAAGGTTTATCCGCAAGGTGCCGAAGTTGACAACTACGCAGAAGATTTTAGCAGAGTTGAGAAGTATGACGATATAGTTGACTGGATGACACTTCCTGAGCTTCGGACAAAAGCCGGCTGTGAACCGGAAAAGCTTGATTTTCTCGACACGAATATGCCGGATGTGGAAGAGGGCGAAGAATACGATTATACTATTTACGGCAAAGGCGGAGTGCCTTTTGTGCAGTTCGGGGCGGATGATGTCCCTGAGTATGAGTTCAAGCTCCTTTCTGATGCTGACGGCTTTCTGGATACAGATATAAGAATAACTGTTGAGCCGGGCGGTCTCGGTCTTGATGCAGAAGGGGATAAAGAGCGGGGGGAGTATCTTTGGTTTCATAACAGCTCTTCAACACTGGCAAAAAATTCTTATCGTGTTAAAATAGTAATAAGCGACGACAGTACCTCTGGTGGTCAGAATGAGGTCACAAGAACGCTTTATATAATAAAACGGAACTGAATTATGATAGACAGAATAAACACCTCCCTGTCTGTTGGTGTGGACAGAGCGACGAAAAAAGCTGCAAATGCGCTGGAGAAAGTCACCGATAAAATAGCGGGGACAACATCCAATGCCGTTGATAATGCTGTGCTCGTGAGGCTGAACACTGCTTATAATGAAAATTACCAACAGGCAAGAAACGCACAGGATTCGATAAGTTATATGCAGACCAGAGACGGAGCACTGAGCTCTGTTAACGGGATGTTACAGGATTTAAGGGATCTTGCTGTGAGTATGGGGAATCCTATACTTAATGAATCAGATAAAGAGCTTATTGCTGGTCAGGCAAACAGCATCATGCAGGGGATAGAGTCTTTTGCCTCGTCGTCTGAGTTTAATTCTCACCAGATAATAGGTGATGTCGGTTTGTCGTCTTTGGGGCTTGATGGACTTGATTTCGGCTCAGATGGGACTTTGTCGGCGATAGACAGTGCTATCTCTTCTGTAGTAGGGAAAAGAGCAGAGACAGGGGCCTCAATATCAACTCTCAACGCCCGTATAGATAATCTGACAAATACAAATATCAATCTGGCAGAAGCGTCAGAGAGCTACACTGGCTCACTGGTTGAAGATATAGTTGAGTTGAATCAGTCAGTTACTGAGGCGATGGTTTCAGTAAAAGCTTTGGGCACATTTCTAGAAATTGACAGAAAAAGTGTTATGGGGCTTTTAGAACTTATAGACTCGCCAAAAGACTGAATTCATTTTGAAAAAAGCAGAATGATTAGGAAACGAAGTTAACAGCGGAACCTATTGCGGGTGCTGCGGACTGCATATATGTTTTAATGCCATACTGGATAGTATTTCCGGTGTCCTTTTGTTTTCTGACTGAGATCTCCTGCTGCTCTCTTTTTGTGAGTTCAGCAGGATTTGTTTCATTTTCGGTATAGTTTTCTGATTCAGTAATTTTACTGACATTCTCACTGTTATAGAGCTCAACAGCTTCTGCGGACAGACTAACACTGTCAACAGATTTGGGCGCCTTCTCCTGTGCGGTTTCCAGCTTGGCTGGACGAACAGGTTCGACCTTGTTCAAAGTTGTTATTCTTCCGGTCATTCCGGTCAGTATAGCATCTATCATGACTACATAATAGTATCGTACAGTTTCTCCATACCTTAAGATAAATCATATATAACTTCTGCCGCCCATATATGTTCTTCTGAAAAAAGGGTTTTCTAAGTTTTCTATGCGTACCTTTTTCCCTCTGCTCGGTGCATGAATAAATTTGCCGGAGCCTATATATATGCCGACGTGGGAGACTCTGTTAGGGGTGCCTGTCGCGAAAAAAACAAGGTCGCCGGGCTTGAGATTTTTTTTACTGATGAACTTGCCGGCACGATATTGCGAACGGGAGACACGGGGGAGATTTAGTCCGTTTACCCTATATGTTACCATGGTCAGTCCGCTGCAGTCGAAACCGCTTGTGGTTGTTCCGCCCCAGCGGTAAGGAGTTCCGATATAACTTTTGGCTGTTTTAACTATCTGTCCGCGAAGACCGGTTGCGTTGTTGCGGTACTCAGGCTTTGCAGCCATGTATTGATCTGGCGAGACTATATAATAGACATCTATGTAGCCTCTGTTTTTGAATCTTTTGGCAGTTTTCTGAGCATCAGCTTTGCTCGAGAAATTGCCGAAGCGAACTTTGTAAAGACCGTCTGTGTCGAGAAAATAGTATGACTCAAGACCGTCCCGGTCAAGTTTTGCTTCAAGACGTACGGCATTTGACAACATCCGGAAAGCCCCCACCTGTATGGTGTACTGCATAGATGAAAGGGTGCGGGGTGATGAATATTTCTTTGCTGCGCTATATTTGTACGAGCTGCTTGTGTCGTAGGTTCTGGATGCGCAGGACACAGTAAAAACCAGACTCAGGCACAATAATATTATTTTAAGATACTTCATAAGTGTAATATAGCCAATTTTCTGGTAATATTAAACATAATATTCAATTGTTTTGGAACAACTGTGCTTGTATACTGTATTTATATAATATCAATGGAGAGCCATGTGAAGAAGGATGAATTAGAGCATTTTAACGGAAAAGACGGTGCAAAAGCTTACGTTTCATATAAAGGGAGAGTTTATGATGTTACTGACAGCCGTCTCTGGAAAAATGGTAAACATGTAAATAAACATGGGGCGGGAATGGATCTGACCGAAGCAATGGAATCTGCGCCTCATGGTGTCGAGGTTCTGGAAAGGTTCGAGAATATTGATGCTCTTGATGGGTTCAGAGTTCAGAAAGACCAGGTTCGGGGCAAGAAAGAGATAATTAAGAAGCTCTACCGGATCTTTCATCCGCACCCAATGCTGATCCATTTTCCCATGGGGCTGCTGGTTTTTACCGTTATCATGCAGGCATTGTTTCTTTATACACGGAAAGCGTCTTTTGAGCTTTCTGCATTTTACTCTCTGGTTACTGCTGTCGTTTTTACATTTCCCACTATTTTCTCCGGTATGGTGAGCTGGTGGGTAAACTATGAACTGGCAGTCAATAAAATCTTTATCTATAAAATAAGTTTTTCTTTTATCCTTTTGGTGATGGGTATCATAGAAATATCCGTTCGTTTTTTCCTGCCAGACATTTCTTCTGTTGCGGGGTGGGGTGGAATACTTTTTAATTTTATGATATTTGCAAACATTCCTGTGCTGGCTGTTGTTGGGTTTCATGGGGGGAAACTTAGCTGGGGGTAATCGGGCGATGCTATAAAAGTATAGAGTTATCAGGGATCAAGGCATAAAGTATTGTTTTATCTCTTCAATAAGATTTTCTAATGCTTTCATGTTAAATGGTTTTATCATTTTGCGAAAGACGCCTATTTCTTCAAGGTCTCTATCGTTGATTGTTGTATCAAATGCCGAAAATATTATAATGAGAGGCGTATTGTCTTCACATTCTTTTATATGACGCAGCATCTCTATACCATTCATCGAGGGCATGACTATATCAGAGAAAATTATATCAGGCTTAATGCGGTAATACATGTCCAGACCTGTGTCGCCGTCGTCAGCGCAGTGTATCGTCGCAAAATAACTGTCAAGAATCTGTACCAGAGATGTTCTTGTAATTATTTCATCTTCAACGATAAGAACCTTTTGCGGTAGTTTTTTAAACGATATAAATCCACTCATAATTAGAAAATATCATATTTTATTTAAAACGTATGTAAAAAAAATCTTGAAAAACAGCTGTGAGATATGTATTATCTTTCTACTTTGCAGGAGCGTAGCTCAGTGGGAGAGCATTGCCTTGACGTGGCAAGGGTCGGCGGTTCGAAACCGCCCGTTCCTATTACCAAACACCCGATAATTCAGGCAAAATCGAAGCCTGGTGAATAGCCAGGCTTTTTTTATGCCCAAAAATGAGATGAGCGTGTCCATAACTTGTCTATGTCGCCCAAACATTTACCAGTCCTAGGTTTCACTGTTTTCACATACCACTCAGAGAGAAAAAAATCAAAATAAGATTAAATGTGTCCCCTGACACGAATCTTGAAATACATAGATAATACTTGGTGGTACACTCTTTTTAGTAATAAACTAATTTAACTGGATTTTCGGAATGTCGTATTATATGTTGGTTAGTTTGAATACATTATAGTGTTTGCCTATATGGTTTTGGTTTAATAAATTGTGTGTTATAAGTGTATTATGAGTTGAATTGTGGCATATGTGTGCCTTGTAGCTGCGATTCTGCTTGTAGTATTTACAGAAACAATTATAATGGACATGGATTTTATTATAAACAAATATTTACATCACTTATTTACAAATTATGGAGTTTACCTGCTGGCACTTCAGCTCATAAAATTAATTGTGGTCAAAAAATTTAATATACATAAGTAGTTATCAACGATCTGGATGTGACTGTAAAACTCGTAATGGGGTAATGAACATGAGCGGGAAATCACTATATATACAAATCGCAGATTGTTTACGCAGGTCAATAGTAAGCGGCGAACTTAAACCATGCACAAAGCTCTCTCAGCGCATCATTGCAAAGCAGTTTGATGTCAGCAAGAAGACAGCATATGACGCTTTAATGCTCTTAGAGGCAGAGGGGCTTGTGAGTTCCAAGCCACGTTCAGGGACTGTGGTTTCTAATAACGCATGGCTTCTTCTTGCTGCGGGGTGTTCTCCCGACTGGAAAAATTATATTGAGAGGGGGAGACAGATCCCCAGTAAAGAGCGGATTTTTCATATGATCAACGACCTTTCGAGCGGCCGGAAAATTCATGTTTCGGGACCGAGGATTGGTCAGGATCTGGGTTACGCTTTAACACTAAGTAAAGTTATGCCCCGTGTGATGAAGAGACTGGAAACAACAAATGACCTTAATGAGATTAATATAAAAGGTATTTATTCTTTAAGAGTAACTCTTTGTGAACGTTTGAAAAAATACGGCATAGAAGCGACTCCTGATGAGGTTATGATAACAACTGGTGTTGCAGAATCTTTAGCGATAATATCATGGTCTTTTTTGTGCTCCAGTATGACTTTTATCCATGATACTCCATCCGTGCTTAATTCAATGCAGCTTATCCGGTCGTCCGGGGCTAATATTGTACGTATTCCGCTGGACAACTACGGTATGAAGACTGAGCCGCTCAGCAAGGTCTTTAAGAACACTTCACGCTGTATATTATATATTAATCCCACAAACCAATACCCAAGCGGCGTCTCATTGTCTAAAACCAGACGGGATAAGATATTGTCAATGTGTACTTATTCAAGAGTTCCTGTGCTTGAAAACGATATGCTGCGTGAATTCTGGCTGGACAAACCTAATCCGCTGCCGATGAAAGCCTTTGATAAAGGCGGGCTTGTTATTTATATCGGATGTACTATAGGCGTAAACATAGGTTTTAAGCTTTCGTGGATTGTCGCTCCGGGCAATATCATCTCCAGACTGAGTGATGTTAAAACTCAATATGATATTAACACCAACACGCTTCTTCAGATAACAGCTGACGAACTTTTTAAAAGCGGGCACTATGACGAGTTTATAGAAGAGTCCCGTCCACTGTTTTTGAAAATATTAGAAAGTGCTTATGAGATTATAGAGAGATATCTGAAAGACCTTATAAAGCCTCTGAATAAGGTTTATGGCTATTACATCTGGGTTGTATTCAGCGAACAGATTGATGTAGTCAAAATATATGACGACTGCAAAGAGATAATGTTCCTCCCCGGTTATTTCTTTGACAATACAGACTCACACAGCTTACACCTTGCCCCATTTGCCGATTCAATAGAAAACTTCGAAGAGGCGGTCAGGATTATTGCCCGTGAGGCAAGAAAGCAGCTTAAAACAATTGTCTGACACTTTATTCTTTCTAAACTGACTCTTTTTTTTCATTCCAACTGGTCTTTAAAACATCGTAATGAAAGCCTATGTTTTGCTTATGCTTATCTTATAGGAGGATAGAAAGTATGAGTAAATTGACAAGGCGTACGTTTATCAAAGGCAGTATGGCAGTTGCAACTTACGGTATGCTGTCCGAGAATGTTATGGCGCAGATGTATTCCGCATCATCGCCGGAAGCCGACAGGCTTGGTAAAACATTCCGCACAGTTTGTACTGTTAACTGCACATCACGCTGCAACCTGAATTGTCATGTTCAGGATGGAAGTATCCAAAGTGTAACTCCTTCAGTTCTGCCGGGTAGACCGGACTATTCCAATGCCTGCCTGAGAGGGATGGCGCTCCCACTGAGAACAGTCTCAGAGGAGAGGGTGAAATATCCTATGCTTCGTGTCGGAGAGAGAGGCGAGGGGAAGTTTAAGCGTATTTCATGGGATGAAGCTTTTGATCTGATCACAGAAAAGATCAAAGAGAGTCAGGAGAGATACGGAAAACAGTCCGTAGGTCTTTTCGTAATGACAGGGAACCTTGCTAAATTTGCATGGGATTCACCATTTCGTTTCGCCAGAACGATAGAAGGGACTTCGTTCACACCTGAAGGCATCATGAGTGACCACGGCGCAAGTATGGGGATGGATCTTGTTTATGGTCAGAAACGCGGTTCGCACGACTCCAGAGACTATATGAACTCTAAAACACTCATTGTGTGGGGGCGTAACTTAGTAGACACTCACACCAGTGAAGCCCGTTTTTATCTTAACGCAAAACAGAATGGAACAAAAGTTATCGTTATCGACCCGAGATTCAGCTCCACTGCTGCTATCGCCGATCAATGGATTCCGATAAAACCCGGTGGAGACACGGCTCTTGCTCTTGGGATGATGAGCTATATCATCAGCAAAGATCTTCATGATAAAGAGTGGCTGACTCAGAACAGCTGCGGTCCTTTGCTTGTTAAGAAAAGTGACGGGCAATATCTGAAAATGGGCGATAAGTTCTGCGTTGTTGATGAGAAGGGTAAGGTCGTAGCTTCTGACACTCCAGGGGTTAAAGCACAGCTCAGCAGCTCTGTAAGCTATCAGGGTGAAAAGTGTTCAACCTCTTTTGCGCTGTTTCAGGATAGTCTGAAACAATACACGCTGAAGTGGACAGCTGAGGCAACTAACATCAGTGAAGATGTTATCAAAGAGCTTATCAGCGATTATCTGCAAAGCCCTTCCGCTATCCGTATGGGGCAGGGGATGCAGAGAGTTTATAACTCACATTCTCCTTTCCGTACAGTGGCGACACTTGCGGCTGTATGTGGTTACATAGGAGTCAACGGTGGCGGAGCGTCCCATGCCGGCGGTACTTCCGGTGTTAACCCTATCCCCGGTATCAACGTTCCTGTTTTCAACAGTTCCCCATGGGCAGATACAGGCGGTACGGATGCAAGCAAAATGCACGGCATCCAGATTTACGACATGATATCAAAGGCAGATCCTTATCAGATTGATTTTCTGTGGATAGCTTCCAGTAATTTTCTTAATCAAAGTCCCGACACCAACCGTGTTATTAATGAAGTTCTTCCTAAGTTATCTTTTATTGTTCATTCCGACCCTTACTGGACATACACAGCTAAATATGCTGACCTTGTGCTGCCTACAACAAATATGTTCGAAAACTGGGACATATTTGATAAAACACCGTGGATCATGCTTCAGCAGCCTATGCTTAAACCTTATGGAGAGAGCAAATCTGATATACAAATATTTTCCGCTGTGGCTGAAAGACTTGGAAAAGGTAAATACTGGAACAGAACAGATGAAGATTGGATCCGTGTCTATCTGGAAGGGTCTAAACACCCGGCTATGGCAGGGTTCAACTGGAAAAAGTTTGTTGAAGAAGGAATGTTTGTCAGGAAAGACGGACGGTTTGATATCGTCAATGCTTTCATGGATCAGAAATATAAAACCCAGACAGGCAGGTTTGAGTTCTATTCAGAACGTCTGAAACCTGTCGGGCACGAACTGCCTGTTTACACACCTATGCTCGAAGACCCGAAAGGACCACTGGGTAAGAAATACCCTCTGATGTTCATTCAGTATC
The DNA here is from genome assembly GCF_000025725.1 of Denitrovibrio acetiphilus DSM 12809. GTDB lineage: Bacteria > Chrysiogenota > Deferribacteres > Deferribacterales > Geovibrionaceae > Denitrovibrio > Denitrovibrio acetiphilus. The sequence continues at coordinate 1,736,310 of NC_013943.1, read as the reverse complement.
ACGACAGGACAAATGTGCATACCCAGCATATAGGAATACCTGCCATTAACGGTATCTTCAAAGAACCAATGCTGGAGATAAATCCGGTAGATGCAGCCAAACGTAATATTAAGCATGGTGACAATGTAAAAATCTATAACGACCGTGGTCACTGTGTCGTAAAAGCTTTTGTTACAGAAGGTATTATGCCGAATGTTGTTGCCATACCGCAGGGGTGGACTCCTGAGTTTTTCAGCGACGGGCATTATCAGACACTAACTCACCTGACTATTAATCCGGTGGAGACACTAGTGGATGAAACGAACTTTGCCGCATATGACAACCTTGTAGAAATCGTAAAAGCATAAGGAGGGTATTATGAAGCGTTATGGAGTTGTAGTAGATACGAATAGATGTATTGGCTGTCAGACCTGCATAGTTGGCTGCCATGTGGACCACGATCTGCCGAACGAAATCTATTGGGGTAAGCTTGAAACTGTTGGCAGTCCGAATGTGTATCAGCCTGTGGGTAAGTACCCGAATGTTAAGATGCGTTCTCGCACACTTTCATGCAACCACTGTGAAAAACCTATGTGTGTTGCAAGCTGCCCTACAAAAGCAATGCAAAAGAGGGAAGACGGCATTGTTTTCGTTAACTACAGTGCATGTATCGGCTGTGGAACATGCAGTGAGGTATGCCCTTACAGTGTGCCTGTTATGGATGAAGACCTTGGACAGTCAAACAAGTGTAACCTGTGCTTTGACAGGGTAGACAGGGATGAAGAACCGTTCTGTGTCCAGTCCTGTCCTGTTCAGGCTAGGATTTTCGGAGATCTTAACGACAGAAGTAGTAAAGTGGCAAAATTGGTAGCTTCCGGCAAAGCATATCAGCTTAAGCCAGAGGCAAAGACTAATCCATCCCTTTACTATCTTGGCAAATGACAATGTCTGCGGGTGTTTTTAAGCACCCGCATTTAACCATGAAAAAAAGCTACTTCATGCTGGCGCTGGTGTATCTGACCGGTATTGCTGCACCTGTTAACCAGTTTAAAGTTCCTCCGATGATGCAGCGGCTTATATCTGAGCTGGATATAAGCCTGACTGCTTCAGGGTGGCTGATGTCTTCCTTTGCTCTGGCAGGCTTTGTTTGCGCTTTGCCTTCCGGAGTATTACTGCAGAAAATGGGAGTAAGAAGGCTTGGGCTCTTGTCTATGAGTATTCTGCTGATCGGGTCGGCAGTCGGCGGGGCAGTCTCTTCAGTTCCGCTGATCCTTTTCAGCCGGATTGTAGAAGGTGTGGGTATGGGCTTATTTTCTGTTGCTGCCCCTGCTGCTCTGTCTGCATGGTTTCCTCCGGAGAAACGAGGCATCCCGATGGGGGTCTGGTCAACATGGGTTCCTGCCGGAAATGTTGTAATATTTTTGTCAGCACCGTTTTTTAGTATGTCCGGTTGGAGGAATGTCTGGATATTTTCATCTTGTTATACGGCGGTTATGCTTTTAATGTTCTTTTTGTTTTTCAGTATGCCTGTTTCAACAACTGGTATAGCTCCAAAGACTCAGGACAGACATTCGCTTGATGTATTTAAAGTACGTGAAGCGTGGTCTCTGGCGGCTATATTTTTGTTGTTTAATGTCATTACTATCTCCATTAAATCATACCTGCCGGTTTTTCTTGAAAGTGTCCGTGGGTTTTCCACCGTAAAAGCTTCGGGGATATTAACTATCATGATGCTTTGCTCTATGGCGACAGCTCCGGTTGCGGGGATAATATCGGATAAAATTCACTCCCGTAAAATACCGGTGATAGCAGGATGTGTTCTGGCAATAGTGTCAGTCCTCATAATGTTTAATGCTCCACCTGTATGGACAGCAGTCTCTTTGGTTCTGATAGGTGTTGCGGGCGGGGCAATGCCTGTAGGAATATTTACCGCTGCAACAGAGCTTTTCAGTAAACCGGAAAAGGCTGGGGCATGCATGGCTGTCGTTGTTTTCGGGCAGTACATAGGGATGTTTATCGGACCGGTTCTTTTCAGTTTTACAGCCGAACATACAGGCTGGAGTACGGCGTCCTATATGCTTGCCGCAATAGCGTTAACTGCTTTTTTTGCCTCGCTCCGAAACAGTGCGATGAAATGAACAGAAGGTAACGGCTGTCAATATGTATAAAAGACAGTCTGATATTTACGAAAATGAAACAATATAGTCCGTATTGTCAGTCACGGCGAGTCAGAGTTTTTTGTTTGACGGTATGGCTATATAAAAAAGCGGACTTGCTCTGCACAGCCAGAGCTTGTTGATACAAAAGGAGGTTTAAATTATGTTACGTATTCTTTTTCTAATTTCTTTTATGGTTTTTAATTTTTCACTTACTGTCTTTGCCGCAGACAACCTGAAGGAGATGTTTGTGCAGGGGGCTGTCAGAGGCGAGGTTAAGGTGTTAGACTTTACCAGAGACTTTGACACAGTAAACACCAGAAAGGATGTTGCTATAGGCGGGCTGCTGTATTACAAAACCGCAGCGCTTCACGGGGTTTCTTTCGGTGTGGCATTTGGCACGTCAAACGATATTAACAGTGATGACGATGACAGTGTGTACAGTGTGCTTGGAGCTGATGATGAAGGTGATCATGTAAGCGTGACAAGGAATCAGGAATATTACATTCAGGGAGAGTGGTTCAAAACGGTAATAAAGTACGGTGCTCAGGAGATTAACACTCCTTATCTTAACACCGATAATGTACGTATGATGCCACGGACATACAAAGGGCTGTCTGTCGTAAATAACAGTTTCGACTCGCTCACACTTTCAGCTTATTACATAACTGACTCTATGGGGTGGAACGATGATAGCTTTGTGTCAGTTGCGGAAGCTGTGGCAAATGAACCGGGCGGGGCAGACAGTATTGATGATGATAAAAATCTGGTGATACTGGGTGCTGCCTATAAGCTGCCTGTTGAGAAAGTACAGACAAAAGTTGAGGGGTGGTATTATACAATGGATGACGTATTTGATATTTCATACCTGAAAGCATCTCTCAGCAAAGAAATCGGTCAGTTTAATGTGTATTTTCAGCCGTCGATACTTTATCAGAAGTCTCAGGGGGACGAGCTTAACGGAGACCTGAGCACAAGCCAGACAGGGTTCAGAGCAGGGGTTAAATTTGCCGGATTCGACGTTACCGGTTTTTATGCTAAGACAGGTGATGACGGCATGATAACACCGTGGGGGTTTGATAAAATCATAGCACAGCAGGTGATGACATCTGCAACCAGAGGTGACGAGAATGCCTGGGGTGCCAAAGTGGCATATGACTTCTCTGGATTAGGTCTGAAAGGTCTCAGTGCTTATGTGTTTTATGCATACTACGATGTAGATGAAACTGCTACAGTAAGAGATACTTATGAAACTGATTTTAACATACAGTATGCATTTTCCGGATATCTTGAAGGGCTTGGTATCAGATACAGATATGCAGATATGAATGTTGATGGCGGTGAAGGTCTCACAGATACACGTATTCTGCTGACATACTCCTTTCAGTTTCAAGGCAGGTAAAGACCTGCTGTTATTGAAACAGTTCAGAATGGAAACAAGTTTAGCCCTGTCGTTTTTTAGCGGCGGGGCTTTTTTATGCGGTTGAAGACAGAACACAACGCATTTATGCTTGTATGAATGATCGAATCACAGCTTTAGAGTCTATAAGTCATTGCGAGGAATGTAATGACGAAACAATCTCAGGATTAACTAACGAGTTCAGAGACTGCCACAGCCCTGCGGGCTTCGCAGTGACGTATTTTACATATGCTCTAACTGTCACAACTAAGTTGTGAATTCGTGTGTTAATCACGTGTGAAGCAATAGAACCACGGGTTTACCAGTGGGAATCTATATTAGAAAGTCTGATGAGTATCTTTTATATAAAAAATTTGATATAAGGTACTGAAACAGATATACAGACAAAACGTTGGGGGATTTTATTATGGAAGCAATCAGGCAGGCAGGTATTAATCCACTCTGGCTCGTTATAATAGCAGTGGGGCTGGTTAGCATTGTCGGACAGCATTTGTATCTTCGTAGGGAGAAGAAAAAGAAGGACACCGACGAGTGTTAGTCTGAAATAATGACAGGAGCGTCTGAGTCTTAAGCATCTCTGGAAACGGTCAGTTGAATTTATATTTTTTCGTATTTACCTTAATGATTTTCAGTGATCTATGCTAAGTGTTTTGTAAATATACTTTTTGTTGCTTGCAGTCATAATTGAAAAAAAACTATAATACCTTATTCTTTACTTTATCTTTACCGTTAATGTGCTAAACAGTACGACTGTCGAGTTTTTGCGATACGTTCACTACAATGGATCAGGAAACAGAGGACAATAGATAACGTATGGGAAATTCAGGGGTGTATTGAATTTTCTGCACAAAATAATCGACTGATTGCCTGTTTTGAAGCTGCTGTGTGGCAGGATTCCACAATTGCAGGTTTTTCTACAGACACTGTTTATGCAACCACAACAAGTCTGTTATCAAAACTTCGGTGTTATTTCCGGGGCTTAATAACAGGCTTGTTCGGTTGTTATTCCAGTTAAAATCCATTGCTTATTTCAGTCTGCTAATAGCTGACTTCATAATATGTCAAGATGTGTTGATATCTTACTATCTGTTTATATTCATCTTCTGAAAGACCTGCCTGTGATTTCATTGATTGCATCACTGCAAGCCATCTTGTGTTAGTATATTTGACTGGGTCAAACGCACGGTGACAAGTTCCGCATCTTTCATAATAAAGATTTTCAGCCGGAGCAAGAGCTTTTCTGATGTCGGCTGTCAGAGATTCTTTATCAACCGTTCCCACAAATTCTGTTTTTGCATTATATACGTTTTCTCCGGAAAGAATGTGTCCTGCCAGAAGTTTATTCTTAGGATCAATGTAAAGCTCACCTTGTTCATTCACCCAGACACTCAGCTTAACATTGAAGCCATTTTCGGTTTTTACAGCTTCGATTAGCGTACCGTCATAAACTATGGCTTCGGCACTATAGTTAGAAAGCTGAATTGGAGAACTTGTAAACATCTTAGTGTTGGCATATGCAAAAACTGCAAATGAAATAAAAAATAATAAAAGAACTAGTTTATTTATAGATCACCTTTCCTTATGTCCGGCTCATCGTAAGCCGTGTTTCTTTTTATTCTCCCTTTAACTTTTCTTATGCCTACCATACAGGAATTTGAAGTCGTTGCCTGCGCAAGTTTAGATGACGGTCTGTCTGACGTAAGTATGTTCGCTTGTCCTGAGAGGCATCTTGAGTTTTTCTCCCGCGGATTTTCAGGAGCATACCACGCACCTTCATCTATTGCAATTGAGTCTTTTACTATATTTTCTGTCAGGAAAGCTCCTGCGAGCATATGTCCCCTATTGTTGTAAACCTCAACAATTTCTCCGTGTGAAATTCCAAGCTGTTTTGCGTTTTCAGGATTTATGTACATCGGTTCCCTGTCGTCAAACTTATGATCTCTGCTTACTCTGGTATTATCAAGCTGAGAGTGAAGTCTGTACATGGGGTGCGGTGTTATGAGGTGATACGGAAATCTTCTGCTTGCATAAGAGTTTATTCCTTCTGCCGGAGTTATCCATTTAGGAAATCCGGGGCAGTCTTCATATCCGAAGGAGGCTATCTTTTCAGAGAAAAGCTCAATGCGTCCGGAAGGAGTACTCAGGCGGTTTTTTTGCGGATTTGCTCTGAATTCCGAGTGTCTTATATATTTTTTATTCTCTTCCGGAGTCATGTTATAAACGAAGCCTTTTTCCCAGAAAGTTTCAAAGTCAACAGACGGCTGGCTCATCTCAAAACTCCATCTGATCCATTCCTCTATGGTCTTTCCATCTGTAAATTCATTTTCGAACCCTAGCCTCTTTGATATCTCCCGAAATACCCAGAAGTCATCTTTTGCTTCAAACAATGGTGATATCAGCTGTTTCATAGCCCATAAGTGCTCAACTCCGTATGAACTGCCGAATGCGATATCATCTCTTTCGAAACTCGTAGTGACGGGCAGAACAATATCTGAAAATTTTGCTGTTGGCGTCCACCATGGTTCATTGGTGATGATATGTTCAATTCTTTTGCAGCCCTCAATTAACTTATTTAAATCAGGCTGTAGACCGATAGGGTTCAGTCCGGCGGAGTAGAGTAGTTTAATATTAGGGTAAGTGAGTTTACTTCCGTTATAGTCTATTGTTTTGCCTGGGTTCAAAAACGTGTCGCCCATTCTGGATGCAGGTATGAGTGTGTTTACCGGGTTACGTCCCTGCGGGATAAGCAGTGGTCTTTTAGCTCCGCTGTAGGATGTGCCGGCACCGCAAAAGTGCATGTTGAAAGAGAAGCCTCCACCTGGCAATCCTATCTGACCTATCATGCTGGCGAGAGCGACAAGACTCCAGTGAAATTGTTCGCCGTGGTGGATACGCTGTGGAGCCCAGCTCCCTGTAATCGTGGTTCGTTTCGTCATAGCAAGTCTTGCAAGCTGCTTAATCTTTTCGGCAGGTACTCCACAGATGCTTTCTGCCCACTCAGCAGTTTTTTCTATGCCGTCGTGTTCTCCGGTTAGATACTTGCTGAAAGCAGTAAACCCAACAGTATATTTCGCTATAAACTCTTTGTCATACAAGTTCTCAGTATATAATGTATGGCACATGCCTATTATCATAGCTACGTCGGTAGCGGCTTTAATAGGAACCCATTCTGAGTCCAGCTTTCTTGTTGTCAGATTTTTTGTAGGGTCAATTGTGATAAACTGCACCCCTTTCTGTTTCATTTGCAGGAACCAGTCTTTTGTACTGTGGTCTGGCACATTGTAGTCTATTTTACTTGTTTTAAAAGGATCCAGCCCCCACATCATGATAAGCTCTACGTTCTCCAGCACCACTTCTCTGGATGTCTGCATGCTGTAGACCTCAGAGTCCCCTACAATATATGGTAGAACCTGAACAGATGCACCGGCTGAGTAGTCTCCGACAACATCCGTAAACCCGCCGAAAAGCCCCAGTGTGCGCCCGAGAAGATTTGCCGGCTGCTGTATATGTCCAGGGTGAGACCATCTTGCATATGAGGTACGGAATATAGACTCATTACCATAAATCCTTTTAACATCCTGAAGAGCCTTAGCTGTGAGATCCAAAGCTTTTTCCCAGCTCACCTGAATAAATTCTTCAGCACCGCGCAGGTTCCTTTTGTCAGAACCGTCGAGGTAGCTTTTACGCACGCAGGGCTGCTTAATTCGTGTAGGGGAGTACGTTGCTTCTTTCAGGCTGAACATCAGGTCTACAGGGTCAAAATCGTGTTCTGATGCGAGTATTTTTTCCAGTTTACCATTTTTGACATACCCTTTCAGGGGGCCCATATGTGTCGCGTGAGTTATTATCTGTGTTTCATCGCCTGATGCAAAAATATCTGGTGTGTATGCAAGGGAAGCCATAGCTGCACTTGCCATTTTGATAAATGATCTGCGGTTTATTGTCATCTGGTAAACTCTCCTTGGGTATTCACAGCCACAAAACTGCCATTCTTACATCTTATAGTTGCCTGAAAGTAAAGATCAGGTAAAGGTATTATCTTTTTGCCCTTTTTTACAGGGGGTTAGACAGGTCTTTTTGTTTGGAGTTCTTGAGCACAAAACAACTGTTGACCCTTTCATCTCTTCTGAGTCGATCATTAGCTTCCAGCCTATATGCGAACATATGCGATGAACAATAGACAGACCAAAACCGAACCCGTCTGCCTGAGGTACACCGTTGGCTATATTAAGATTATTCAGTATGTCTTTAGGTATCCCTGGTCCTGTATCTTTAACAGCGATACATTTTTCATATATACTTATAACCACGCTCCCTTCAACAGTATAGGAAATTGCGTTTCTCAGCAGGTTTCCCACTAATATTGAAAGGATAGGGGGGGTAACAGGTAATATAGACTCTTCGAGTTCTTCTACAATAATTTCTATCGGTTTGTTTTGTACAAGATAGTTCATGTTTTCTACAACTTCTTTAACAACGACAGATGTTTTACTTGCTCCAACAGCATGGTATTTTTCTTGTCTGGACAGCCACAAAAAAGAGTTTATCAGATGTTCCATGGTTTTGTTTGCGCGGTTGATTCTTGCAAGTAGTCCCAGTTTTTTTTCATCTGATTCGTCCAGCTCTTTTTGCAGAAGGCTTGCGGCACCGTTTATGATTGCTACAGGTGTTCTCAGTTCATGGCTTGCATCCCTTGCAAAAGCTTTTTCTCTGTCTATTGAAGACTGCATTCCTTTTATAGAATGTTCGAGAGTTCTAGCAAGAAAACCGGTTTCATCATCACCAAAATCCGCTGAGAAGTTTTCAGGCGTAGTGTTGTTCTGCTCAGCTTTTTTGATGATACTGGAAAGCCTGATAACAGGGGAGACCGCTTTGTAAGCTGTAATGATGCCCAACAGAAGCCCTATAAAGAAAGTTGGAAACAGTGTAAGCATGAAGTATTTTCTTGTTATAGCAATGTTTTCATGCCCCGAAAGCATAGTTGTGACGTTATATATAAGATAGAAACGCTGATGGTTCGCCAGATTGCTTATGGTGATATAATAAATCTGATTGTCGTGTTGTTTTTTGTATTCACCTTCGGGGAGTGAGGATAATTCCTTGTATGCCCATTCGGGTAAAAGCTCATCACCTATGTAGCTGGTTAGAAGTGACGATTTCGGAACTGGTGCTTCATAGCTAACTGCTCCGGGTGATACGGGGGAGCTTACTATTGATTTAACATATCTTTCTGTTTCAAGGTGCAGACGTTTTTTCAGAGTGTATTCTTCAGTGTATTGAGTTGCAATCAGGATTACCATTAGAAGCGCGAAACCGAGCAGAAAGCTGAATCCGGCAAATACCATGATTATCTTTATCCGTAGAGACTTGACAGCTTTCATCATTCGGATGCCACAACTTTATATCCCTGTCCTCTGACAGTAACGAGCATGTTTTTACTAAAAGGTTTGTCTATTATGTTCCTCAGCGTATAGAGATGTGCTTTAAGGGCATCGGTTTCCGGCGGAGTATGTCCCCATATAGCATATTCCAGTTCGCTTTTGGAAACAAGGTTAGGAGATGCTTCCATGAGTATACGCAATATATGCATACATACCGGAGGCAGCTGAAGTTCTATGTTGTTCCTTGTCAGGATACCCTGTTCAACGTCGTATACGAGACTGCCCACTGTGAGTACATGGTTTTGTACAGGTCTTGTTCTTTTTGCCAGAGCTTCTATCCTTGCCTGAAGTTCCGGCATGTCGAACGGTTTGGGCAGATAGTCATCTGTGCCCGCCTGAAAGCCGGATAGTTTATCATCCAGAGATATTAGTGCAGTCAGCATAATCACAGGAGTATTCAGTTTAAGATCCTGTCTGACTATCCTGCATACTTCAAAGCCGTTTATCCCGGGGAGGCCTATATCCAGAATTATAAGGTCGTAGGGATTCTGTTTGATGAGGTCTACTGCAACGATACCGTTATACGCAAAATCGCAGTCGTACCCACAGTCTGTAAGGAAGTCTATAATGTTTTCTGATAAATCGAAATCATCTTCAACAAGAAGAATTCTCATAGGTCATCTCTCAAAATTACTTTTGAACACAATATATCACCCGCTGTTATTTTCAAAAGCATTTTCTAGAGTCATTATCTTTTTTTTTATTTTTAAAATAGATACTTTTATAACTTAAATGTATTTGAAGCCGACAGGAGCCTTGTGAATCAGCTCCTGCCGGATATCATTAGTAGTACGTATCAGTTTGTTTTAAATTTTGAAACCAGAAGCTCCAGTTCACTTGCCTGCATTTGTAAGTCGCTGATAGTCTGTGTTATTTCGCTCATGGCGACAGAGCTTTCCTCCAAGCCGGAGCTTATAGACTGAGTGTTGTCATTTATGCTGTGAACAGTAGTGGTCTGCTCATGTACTGCATTGCTGATTGTATCATTTACTCTTTCAACTTCACTCATAGAGTTAACAATATTTCTGAATGCAGAGCTTGTGTCTGTCATTGCCTGTACGCCGAGTCCGACCTGACTTCTTGCTTTTTCCATATTTCCTGAGGCTGCTTTGGTTTCTGTCACAAGGTTGCTTATTATTGAACCGACTTCACTTGTGGCTCCCTGAGTTCTTTCGGCTAGTTTCCTAACCTCGTCTGCAACAACTGCAAATCCACGTCCGGCTTCTCCGGCTCTTGCCGCTTCTATCGCAGCATTTAATGCAAGAAGGTTAGTCTGATCGGCAATATCGTTAATCACGTTTATGATATTGCTAATGTCACCGCTGGATTCAGAGAGGGAATTTATTGATTTATCAAGATCGTCCACCCTTGATTTTATCCCGTCTATCTGTGTCATAGCATTAGAGAGGGTTGTTTGTCCGTTTTCTGTAAATTTAGCAGCGTCCTTTGTACGTTCAATGCCTTCGTTTAGCAGTTCCAGCACTTCACTGGATGAAGCAGACAGTTCTTCTGTAGCTGATGCAACACTTGATACCTGCGCTGACTGTTCGTGAAAAGTTGACGAAATTTCCTCTGTAGTAGAAGCTAACTGAGTTGCGCCCGATGCCACACTCCCTGCGCTTTCTTTCACAGCTATAATGATACTGCGGAGTTTTTCCAGAAATGTGTTGAAATTATGAGCTACTATACCCACTTCATCCCTGCTGGAGTCATCAAGGGATATGGTAAGGTCTCCTTCTCCTTCTGAGATATCTTTCAGCACATCAGCAGTGATAAGAAGGTTCTTCATCAGGATTTTACTTAATATTACAGTAACAAAGGCAAAGGCAATAGTTACTATGACGGCAGAGAGAAATATCAATATAAAGAGCTGAGTAATTTTCTCATTGGTTTCATCCTGCATGATGGTCACTTGATCGTCGATGTCGTCAATATAAAAACCTGTTCCTATAAACCACTCCCATCCCTTTAACGGTACTACATATCCAAGTTTATCGACAACAGCGTTTTTAGAAGGTTTGTCCCACGGGTACTGGTGAAATCCGCCACCTTCTCTGGCAACTTTGGACATTGCCCTGATGAGATAATCTCCGTTAGCATCTTTCATGTCCCAGAGGCTTTTACCTTCGAGCTCCGGTTTGGGGCCTAGAACGATATTTTTTCCTTCATATGTATACATGAAATAATACCCGTCAGAACCATATCTCAGATCACGTATAATCGTGCTGACCCTCTCTTTTTTTTCTTGCTCACTTATTACGGGGTCGTCATATACTCTTTTAATTGAAGTGAGTGCAACATCCATATAATTTTTAACTTCAGCTCTTTTGGCATCCATCATGTTTGCTCTGAATCTGGCTGTTTCTTCATGTCCCAGTTTTTTTAATTGGTAAACAGATATTCCGGCTATGACCCCGCATGCTGTTAATACTGACAGAGAAACCAGCAGAATTAACTTAATTTTTAAAGACATAATCAGCTCCTTACGTTTTGCATTAAAATAATTAATTACATACAGTTAAGTATTAATATAATAGAAAATCAAACATATAATTCTTTTTTTGCTATTCGTTAATGAATAGCCTGAATGATAAGGGCATGTGAGTTAAATGTTTTGTTTATTAATACCTTATTAATACTGGTTTACTGTCATCAAACCTAATTACTGCAATTGTTCTTTTTGTATAAACTATTATTACAGTATGCTGACGATAATTCAACGCGTAGTGCATATAAAAGTATGATATCCTTTGTTTGAGGGTGAGTATATGTCAACAAATACAAGAAAATTTCTACTCTATTTTGTTGCTCTTATCATTACGTGGACATTGCTTGTTTTGGCACATGTGTTCCTCCAGCATATCGAATATAAAAATGCTGCTATGCATATTGCAGTCAAAGAAGCGGATCTTACCTTTCTCAAAGATTCCCTATATCGCAGATGGTCTGCCTCTCATGGTGGCGTATACGTTTTTGTAACGGAAGATATGCAGCCTAACCCTTATCTGGAAAACATCGACAACAGGGATATTATAACCGAAAACGGCAAGAAGCTGACCCTTGTTAATCCTGCTTTTATGACAAGGCAGGTTTTTGAATTAGCAGACAGTAAAGTTCCACAGGGGCATCTCATCAGTGACATTGTTCTCAATCCTGCCAACAAACCTGATAAATGGGAGCAGGAGGCATTTGCAAAGATTAAAAGCGGGCTGTCGGTTTATTCTGGGATAGATGTTGTCGACGGTGTCCAGTACCTGCGTTTTATGAAACCTTTTATTACAGAGGAGGGCTGCCTTAAGTGTCACGCTTTTCAGGGGTACGAGGTTGGTGATATCCGTGGCGGTATAAGCGTAGCGATCCCTTTAAAAGGTTATCTGGATGCTTTTATGAACAAGTCTGCATCTCATATGATTGTCAGCTTTCTTATATGGTTTTTTGGTATAGCTGTTCTCTTTTATGCTTATCTTAAGATGACAGCAATGATGCGAAAAGAAGAAAACCTGAATAACGAAAAAGATATCCTCATGCAGGAATTCAATCACAGAATCAAAAATAACCTTCAGATTATTTCAAGCATAATAGATGTCCATATGGAAAAAAGCTGTACTCATGATAAAAATGAAGTTTTGCAGGATATACAGGATCGTATGATATCAATGGCGCATATGCACAGCATGTTTGCTTCTGGCAGTTCCACAGGGATTGATTCGGAAAAATATATTTCAAAAATATATAAAAGTTTCTGTCAGACACATTCGCTCGGGAGAAACAGTGATGTGGAATTTATCAGTGACGTTGACTCTTTTACTTTGTCCGGCGTTCATGCTCTCTCCTGCGGACTCATACTAAACGAGCTTCTTACAAATTCGTTTAAACATGCATTTAAGGACAGTGTCGTAGCCCCGAAGATATTTGTGACCTTTAAACGTGTCGACGGCAAGACAGAGTTTACCTATAGAGATAACGGTGTCGGTTTTGATTTTGATACGGCATCAAAAAAACCTGACTCCTATGGGCTTATGCTGGTTTCCAGTATGGCTGAAAAACTGAATGCGGTTTCTCAGATAAAAGGCGAGGGGGGGATGTTTGCCAGTTTTACGTTTTAAAAAAAGGCAGGGCTGTTACACCCTGCCTGTAAAGATCATTCCATGTTGTAAGGATAAGTCGTTTCTGTTGAAAATGATCTGCCTGCGGTGTCGCTTGCGGTGAGTCTTATTGTATAAATGTTGTTATTAATAAGATCATCGGCTTCAATTTTTACTGATGTTGCTTCAAAAGGTATGTCATCCTCTTCTTCTATATCGTAACCGTTGCTGTCGAGAACTTCCAGATACAGCCAGCTAAGTTTGTCTGAAAGAGCACCTTTATCGAAACTTACAGTCAGAGAATTATCGGAGTTAACCACAATATCATTTATTTCTGGTGTATTTGCCTCTATCTCAGCGCTTGTAGGACATGAGGGAAGCTTTATAGTAGTGACTTCGTTTGTACCATCCGTGTATTCAACGTTAAATACAAAACTCTCATTGTTACAAAGGTCTGATATAAGTAAGTCGTCACCTGTTGTCATGGAGAGGATATATTCATCATTGTCGTCGGTATCCTGCACGGTGAGGGTTTTTGTGCCGCTGAAAGCATCTGATGTCATGGTTACAGCAGAAACCGGATACGATTCAGTTGCTGTGACTTCAGCCCAGAAAGATTTACTGACATCACTGCTGCCGTTTTTATGAAAATTCATGCTGAGCCATGTTTCAGATTTTTTCTGATTCCCTATCAGAGTCCATGTGCCGCCATTATTTTCAACTAAAGTAGGGGAAGCTTTGTAAGAGTTGCTTGCGTGGTCATTGTCTCTGTATTCTTCTATAATATCACCGTTAGCATTTTTGATTCTTTCGTGTGTAACGATAAATACTTTGTACTGGTTTGTGGAGTCTATTTTGGTTCCGGAGACATCGAGGGTTACAACTTCTCTGGTGAGTCCTTCCTCTTCGGCTTCTATAATTTCCTCTTCGATATCGGCAAGCCAGTGCTCTGTATCATAGCCATCCATGAGGAATTTAGATGAATCAATTGCTTTTGCGAGTTCTGACACATCTCCTGTTGCATATGCAGAATAAATAGTTGTTATCACTGCTTTAATGTCGTTAGTTGTTGCTCCTGGCGGTGGAGTGATGCCGCCCGTGTGTATCTCTTTATAAACAGTTGATTCAGTGAGCGCAGATGCCAGTGCAGCCGAAACACCTTCGCCTGATTCAGCTTTTTCCCATGTCAGTTGGGCGTTATAGGTGTGTCTCAGGGATTCGTATGTCCCTTCGTTTGCAACCTGCTCTTTGAGCTCAACAACGTCTATATCAAGTGCAGCATTACTGTACATTTCAAGGAGTTTGCTTGCAGTGACGATGTTTTCATTTTCTGTGAGTGCCGCTGCGAAAGTTGAAAGTACATCAACAAAAAGAGTTGTGTCGGGGTCTGTTGCACCTATATCTGCTTCTCCGTTATCGTCTGTGAGACCGTCGAAAAAGTTTTTGAGAACAACATCACCGGCATGAGCTTCGATATATCCGGCAGCGCCTGATGAGTAGTTTGATACGGTACAGGAATAATCTCCGTTGCCGTTATCCGTCATCTGATAACTTGTTCCGTCTTCCATAGTGAGAGTTACAACTATGGCAGTAGTTGCTTTTGTTGTGACATAGCCTTGGGAATTAGTTATTGCTGCTGTTCCGAAGTCTATCTGGGTTTTGACGACTACATCAGATTTTGCTGCGTCTGATGAGCTTCCACTGCCTCCGCCACAGGCTGCCAGTGCTGTTATTGAAAGCAGCAGGACAAGGATTTTAAACAATTTCATTTTCATCTCCATTTACCCGCTTTTTTTTACTGGGGTTATTAATTTCTAATACATCACCTACTTAAAATTACCGCTTAAAATGTGGTCGGTCAATGAAAATACGTTCATAACTTTGTGAAAAATAACAATATCGCAATATAGTTAATTACGAGTTAAAAGACTAGTGTTAAAGGATAAGTTTCTGTCTGATAACCGCTGTGGATAGTTTTAAACTAATACCTACTCAAGTTTCGCATCTTGATATAGTGCGATAACTTGTTGTTATAGCTAGGATAACAATAGAAAAAGTCTCACATAGATGGTATATTGATTTTCCAATAACAATTACATCAAGGAGACTTTTTCTATGCTTGAGAATAAATCATGGCAGTCTGAAATACAAGCGGCATTGTGGAAAGAATTTGAGATATTCCGAGTAATGAAGGCTTTGCAACTGCGTACAATTGCCTATAGGTGCGGTATTTCAAAGAATCAGGGCGTCGAGCCGTTTTCGATTCTTGTGGCTTTAGTTTTTCTGACTTTTCTCGGTAAGAGCGTTCACCATTTTGTTTCCCATTGCCGGAACAGTCTATTTGATTTAGGCGGTAAAGATGTTTTTTATCGTTTAAGTACACGTACAAGTATCAATTGGCGGCGTTTTATGATGGATATATCGCTTAATGTGATCAGATATTTCAAATCATTCAGCAGCTGGCAGCAGCGTGTTCTTGTAATTGATGACACAGTAATTCAGAAAGCCGGCAAAAAGATAGAAGAAGTATCATGGGTGTTTGACCATAGCAAAGGTAAAAGCGTGAAAGGCTTCAGTGCTGTTGTGCTTGGCTGGAGTGATCGTGCGTCATTTGTCCCTGTAGATTTTGCTTTGCAGCGAAGCAGCAGAAAAGTATTCAAACAATCGACAGAAATTGAAATGGATAAGCGGATGCTG
Source organism: Denitrovibrio acetiphilus DSM 12809 (assembly GCF_000025725.1). Taxonomy (GTDB): domain Bacteria; phylum Chrysiogenota; class Deferribacteres; order Deferribacterales; family Geovibrionaceae; genus Denitrovibrio; species Denitrovibrio acetiphilus. Next base: position 1,720,532 of record NC_013943.1, on the reverse strand, counting down.
GCGTGGCATCGTCGACAGGAAGCAGTAAAAGACAAACCAACACTGGTAAAGGAAATGCTTAAACGGGCGAAACAGAAGGGTCTGGATGCTGGGGCTGTTCTGTTTGACAGCTGGTACTGTATGCCGAGGCTGGTGTCGTCAATTTATAATGAGATAGGCTATGACGTGATTGCCATGCTTAAAACTACACCGACATTGACTGTTGCTGTAAATGGCAAGGTATACTCAACCAAACGCTTATGGGAATGTGTTGTTCCAGATTTGATTAAGGCAACAGTAACAATTGGCAAAGATCGGGTGTCTGTATCTTCCATCAATGCTTTTTTCGGTTCAACTCTGGTTAAGCTGGTCTTCTGTCAGCCATCTGAGAAAAGTAAATCAAAGAAGCCTATTATTCTACTGTCTACGGATACATCTTTGACATCGGCAAAAATAATTGAAACCTATGGTCAGCGTTGGGCAGTAGAAGTGTTGTTTAAAGATGCCAAGAGCAAGCTTTTCTTTGGGAAAAATCAATCCAGAACCTTTGAGGCTACTATTTGCTTCCTAACACTATCGCTCGTTAGGTTTATCATCCTGAGCTATATGGAACGGATAAATGGTGATTTCCGTCACAAAGGCAGTCTGTATGAGGGTCTGCGTTATGAGGTCGAAGAACTGAATATTCTGGCGTTTATGGAAAAATTCATAAACCGATTATTATCAATAATTGATGGAGCAAAGGAAACATTTACAGTTTTTATGAATAAATTGGCTGGAATACAGGAAATGGTAAGGCTTTCAATACAGAATCTGATGTTTCAAAGGTGCGAAACTTGAGATACCTAGAATCTCTTCTTTTGCAATTTGTTATTTTTCATAATTTATGAGTCACACCCAAAACATAAATGATGATTTTTTAATCCGGGAATTAATTAAAGAAATCCCAAAACCCTCCGATAACTATATTAACATATTGTTTTGTCGAAGGGGTTCATTATAAACATAAGCTTTAATAATCCGTTTGAAAATATTTTCTCTACTGAAAACATCTCTATTAAAGGTGTATCAGACCAACAGGATAAGAACGAAAATAATGTATCCCAGAATGACAAAGTAAATCTATCTTCCATCGCTAAAAAACTGGACAACACTCTGCGTAAACTACGAAACTCAGACTCAGTGGAAAATGTCATTTTGCAGTTCAATTGACCCCTCTGATTTGCAGGTTAATTGACCCCCTCTCTCCTTAATTTTTGTTTACGTCATCTTCCTTTTTAAATCAACTTTTTTCTGGATTTAATTTTTCTATAGCTCTCACCCTCAATGACAACTCTGTATGCATTATGCACCAACCTGTCGAGTGCCGAGTTTGCGAGAATCGGGTCATGGAATAGTTCCAGCCATTCATCCGTATCCCTGTTGCTTGTGATCACAGTAGATGCTCTCCCGTACCTTTCCACAACAATCTCATAGAAGTCAGTAGACTGTTGTTCATTCAATGCCTTCAGTCCGAAGTCATCTATAATAAGCATATCGGGAGTAATAAATCCAAGCAGAGCCTTCTCATAGGAGTAGTCAGCTCTGGACTGCTGCAGTCTTTTAAAAAGTTTCTCTGCTCTGACCATCAGGACTTTTTTACCTCTTCGCACAGCAGCGTGGGCCAATGCATTTGCCAGATATGTTTTACCAACACCGACAGGTCCGCACAGCATCACGTTATCTTTTTCCTCAATAAAATTCAGACCGAACAGTCCTTTGATCATTTCTCTGTCTACCTGCACCGGAGCGTCGAAGTCATATCTCTCCAGTGTCTCAAAGGGGTTAATACCAGCTTTTTTCATTTGATTATCCACCTGGTTATGAAGACGCCTGTCCACTTCATCCTGCATTACCAACTCAAGAAACTCTGCATATGTCAGGTGCTGCTGTTTGGCATAAGCCATCCGTTCCGGTAAAGTAGCCAGTATTCCCGACAGCCTTAGTTTTTTTACTGTCTGTTTCAGTTCATTTGATAGTGTCATCGTGACCTCCTTCGTAGAAATAGTTTTTATTGCGTGTAAATTTAGCGGGTTTCAGCACTTTACAGGAAGATTTTTCTACCTCATTATTCTGCATAGAGAGCTCAATTATATTTACTACTCTGTACACATTGATGAGGTCGAAGCTTACTGCCCGCTGACATGCCTGCTCCATACGACCATGACCATATTTATCAGCATCCCGGATGAGTTTCTGAGCCTGCCTTAGATTCTGCCATGGGAAGTCACCGGATAGCAGACGCTCCATAAATTCTCCGCAGTAGAAACCTACTTCTTTAGCCTTATAAATATGATATTCACAGCTCTTCATGGTGTATCCACGTTTCTCTTCAGGATAGTCACTGGTGTCTGTTGAGCGTTTACCTTTTTTCATACGACTATGCACCTTTATCTGCTGCTCTTTGTGGTAAATGCGAACCAGCTTGCTGTCCAGCCTTACAGAAACCTCTTTGCCTATGTATACAGTGGGGACAGAATAAAGAGCGCTTTGAATACGGATATGATGGTCTGGATGCACTTTGCAGGTTCCCCAGAAAGGTACATCGTAACGCTCCTGTTCCAGAGGGAGCAGATTCGCCTGCTCTTCCATATCAAATACAATGCGGGGATGCTTTTTAGTTGTGCCATGTATACGCATGCCGGAGACAGTTCTGCACCAGGCATCTGCTGCTTCCTGTGCATGGGAAAGGCTCCTGAATGTCTCTCCTTTAAAGAAGTTATCTCTGACATATGATACATTTCTTTCAACTTTAGGCTTGTCTTTCGGAGCACTGCCCTTGCAGGGTCTATGATAAATCCACGGTAACAAGCATACTCATAAAAGTAGCGGTTGAACTGCGCATCATAACGGTCTGCCTTATCTATGGCTGTCTTCATGTTGTCGACAATCACTTTCGCAGGAACACCGCCGAAGAATTCCCAGGCTGATTCCAGACCGGTGATTACTTCCTGGAATTTCATGCTATGGCAAAGGTGAACATACTGATAGCGGCTGTAAGGCAAAGTCACTATCAATGCATGGACCACACGCCTTCTGTCTGTCTCAGGGTCATATAAAAGCCCCAGACGACCGAAATCAACCTCTGCGTATTCGCCTGGAGCAGTTTCAGGCATGCGGACTGTGTTGTGCTTAAAGAAACCAAGATCTTCATGAAGGTAGCGGCGCAGTGTGTCATAGCTTACAGAAACACCATGACGCTTAAGAAGAGAATGAATCTTGGTCATAGTGAGGCGCTCTTCACTCAGCCAGTGTTCCAGTTTCTCTTTGTATGGAATAAGAACTTTACGGCACTCACTGACTGGGCGAGAACCGTCTCCGTATACTTTGCGGTAGACACCGTATGCGATCTCCTCCAGTGGTGGCTCACTGTCACTTTCGAAACCCAAAGTGACAGCCAGTTCTATGTATTTCCTGATGGTGTTTCTAGACATCTTGCGAGCCTTGGCGATCGTCTTAAAGCCGTCGCCATGCTTTCTGCGTCGTAGAATATCCAGGATGTCGTGCATGTGGTACTCCTTTCGCATTCAATTTCTCCATAGTTATTTTCTATGGAGGCATTATACAAAGGAGAGATTTTTACAAAACTTTTTACAAAAGCTGACACCACAGAGGGGTCAATTGAATTGCAAATATGGGGGGTCAATTCAGCTGCAAATATTTGCCGCCAGGGGGGTCAATTGAACTGCAAAATCACAAAAAAGTTCAAGATATCAAAAACGTTTTAGAACTTGAAGAGAATACAGGTCTTTATGAACTAATAATGCCATCTGATGAGAATATCGACGGGCTGGTCAACACACTTACTAAAAACGGATATGAGAAGCCTAAAACGAATGAAGAGATAAATGATGTTCAGTGGGGAGTTATAGTGCGTCTTGGTAATACCATTGGAATAGAGGATGAGGAAGTTCTGGCAAGCCAGACTTAGAAGAAGGCATGTCAGAGGAGTCATTTTATCGTCGTGAGCTCGGATTCTACATGCTTCAGACCAGCACAAATTTTAACAATGATTATGTCAAAACTGCGGATACGGACTATACCACCGAATCATTTTCTTACGGTGGATAAATATCGCTGAGGAATGATTTAAAGAAGCTTTACTACTGTCTAATAGTTGCTGTGCTCTGGCGTGACATAGCTATGGTTTTGACTATGATATATACTGGCGTTCCGGCTGAAAGGGCTAGTTCGTTAACGGCTTCCTGAGTTACAGTCGCGTATATTGTTACACCTATATCTATTTTAACGCTCATTGCACCGTCCGGAGTAACTGATATTTCCTGAATTGTTCCCTTTATTATGTTTCTGGAGCTCAGTCCTGTGGGTTTTTGAACGCTTAGAGTTACATCTTCTGAGTGGAGTGTTACACGGAGTTTTGTCCCTTTTTTATATTGCGATGTAGGGATGAGCAGTTTTTTATTTTCAAGCCTGATTATGCTGGAAGTTTCGTGTGCACCCACTGCTTCTGCTCTCAGCACTGTTACTCTGCCTGTCAGCCCGAGGGTAGACATGTTCTCCGGCTTTGAGACAACATCCTCTACACTGCCTGAATCGACGCAGTTTCCATCATCCATCAGAACAACATTATCCCCCAGTGCAAGGAGTTCGTCGAGACTGTGTGTAACGTATACAACAGGCATATGAAATTTTTCAACCATGCGTCCTATAAATGGGATCAGTTCCTGCTTTCTCGCTGTGTCCAGAGCTGATAGCGGCTCATCCATAAGCATGAAATCAGGTGAAGAGAGAAGTGCCCGTCCGATAGCGACACGCTGCTTTTCTCCACCGGAGAGCTTGTGCGGGCGCCTTTCGAGCAGTTCAGAAATGCCGAGCAGGTCTATAATCTGTGTGAACTCTTCCGTTGATGTGCTTTCGTTACGCAGTCCATACCGGAGGTTCGATTTCACTGTCATGTGAGGGAATAGTCTGCCGTCCTGAAAGATGTATCCGGCATGTCTTTTCGGGGTAGGGATGTTGATCCGCTGATAGCTGTCAAAGAGAAGTTTGCTCCCTACTGATATTCTGCCTTCATCAGGGGTCTGGAGACCTGCAATCATATTTATAATGCTGGTCTTGCCTGAGCCCGATTTTCCGAAGAGTGTTGTAACCATCCCGCTGTCGCATACAAAAGAAGCGTCCAGAGTGAATCCGATGTGTTTCTTGATTGCTCTGAACTCAAGCATTGTCACCTCTCAGTCTGCTTGCCGCGCGTCTGCTGAAAAATTCGGAAGCTGCTATGGCGATCAGTGCAAGGAGGATTGATATGATGCAGAGTTTCATTGCTTCATATTCTGTTCCGGGGGTTTGGGTGAGGTTAAATAGTGCCAGAGGCAGAGTGCTGGTTTCTCCTGGTATGTTAGACACAAAAGTTATCGTTGCGCCAAATTCGCCGAGAGACCTTGCAAATGCAAGCACTGTTCCGGTTATTACTCCGGGGACAGATAGAGGAAGGGTGATCGTGAAAAACACACGTAAACGCCCTGCACCAAGTGTTCTTGATGCTTCCTCCAGCCCTTTGTCAACGGATTCTATAGACAACCTTACACTTCTGACCAGAAGCGGAAAGGCCATAACTGCGGAAGCCAGCACAGCACCTCTCCATGAGAAGGCTATGCCGGTTCCGAATATACTTGTAAGGAGTTTCCCTCCCGGACCGTTGTCATTAAAAACTATAAGCAATATATAGCCTGTAACTACTGGAGGGATAACCAGGGGTATGTGAACTAGCCCGTCTAGAAGAAGTTTTCCCGGGAAGCTTTTTCTGGCGAGGAGGTAAGCGATCCCTATACCGGGTATGAGTCCTGCTGCGACAGCCCATAAGGATATCTTCAGGCTCAGGTAAAGTGCTTCAGTTTCAAAACTGGTCAGTTCAAACATTTATTTTACTGCTTTAAATCCATATTTTTCGAAAATCTTAGCAGACTTTTCTGTTTTAAGGTAGTTATAAAAACTCATTACTGTGTCATTTGCTTTCCCCGCAACGACAGCTACAGGATATCTTATGGCTCCGTGAAGTTCTTCGTCAAAGAGACCGACAATTTTCACTTGTTTAGACCTTGCTGCATCGCTGGAATAAACTATACCCAGAGGTACAGCATTCTTTTCAACAGTGGCGAGAGCAACACGTACGTTCTGCATTCTTGCAACTGTACCGGAAACTTCTTCCCATACACCGAGACTTTCCATAGCTTTTTGGGCATAAATACCGGCGGGCACGTGTGCAGGGTCGCCTATTGCTATTCTGCCTGATGTTGTGAGCAGTTTTACTGCTGTGTCGTTATCCAGTGTCTCACTGGCTTTGATCTCAGATTTTGATGGTGCAATGAGTGCAAGCCTGTTTGCAAGGAGAGGTGCAACAGTGGTTTTGTCGACTTTTCCTTTTCCCTCAAGCCATGTCATCCATTTGACATTGGCAGAGATGAATATGTCAGCAGGAGCACTGTTGTCTATCTGTTTTGCGAGTGTGCCGGAAGATGCGTATGAACTTGTAACTTCGTTTCCGGTTTCAGCTTCGTAGTTGGCTATGATCTCGTTTACAGCGTTTGTAGTGGACGCGGCAGCATAAATAGTCAGTTTTTCCGCATTGGCTGTCATGAAAGCTGTAGTACACATTATGAGCAGTAATAGTTTCCTCATTAATATTCCTCCGAATTCGTTATGTTTTGTTATATATAACGCAACAGGGCTTAGTGTCAAGCGTTATATAGTATAAGGTATAACGGCGTGCCGGTAATTACTGCTGTATACTGAACACTTGCTCGAAATGTATCAAAAGAAGCCTGTCAGGTGTATTTGAGGCGAAGGAGCTTTTTATCAATTTTGCCAACACTGGTTTTATCTATGGATTCTATAATGCGTACTTTTACGAGCATTCCTTCTCTGCCCAGTACGCCTTTTTTGATGTAGTCTTTTGCGTGGTTCAGTAGCTCTTTTTCTGTAACTATTTTTTCAGGCTTAAGGACTATCAGAGCAAGGGGACGCTCCCCCCATTTATTGTCCTGAACACCTATAACAGCAACTTCAGCAACATCTGAATGGTGGTTGAAGATGTCTTCAAGCTCAAGGGATGATACCCATTCGCCGCCTATTTTGATAACATCTTTCGCCCTGTCTGTTATTCGCAGATAGCCGTCAGGTGTACCGAATGCCACGTCACCTGTGTGCATGTACCCGCCTCGCCATAGGTTTTCAGAGCTTTTTACATCTTTGAAATATCCCTGTGTCAGCCATGGGGCACGGACAACTATTTCTCCTGTGGATTCACCGTCCCAGGGGAGAAAATTCATGTCTTCATCAGCGATTTGTATATCAACAAAGCTCATAGGGGTGCCTGTGTAAGTTCTGATTTCAGCCTGCTTTTCATTGTCCAGCTCAAGCATGTCTTCGGTGAGGTGAGCAAGACTTAATACGGGGCATGTTTCGCTGAGCCCGTATCCGCCGAAGATGTCTATCCCTTTTTCAATTGCTCTGAGACACAGTGTTTTTGAAAGGGCAGCTCCGCCGATGATAACTTTCCATTTGCTCAGGTCACTTTTTTCTGCCAGCGGCGAGCTGAGAAGCATGTGTAGTATTGTAGGCACGCAGTGAGAAAAAGTTACTTTTTCGCTTATAATCAATTTTAAAAGTGTGTCTGGAGCGTATCTGCCCGGGTAGACCTGCTTTACCCCTGTGTATGTTGCAACATACGGGAATCCCCATGCGTGCACATGAAACATGGGGGTGATAGGCATATAAACATCATCACGGCGGAAAGTTCCGTGTGTGTTTATGCTGCCGAATGTGGAAGATAGAGCGAGTGTATGCATAACAAGCTGTCTGTGGCTGAAATAAACCCCTTTGGGCATACCAGTTGTGCCTGTAGTGTAAAATGTTGTTGCTCTTGTGTTTTCGTCAAAGTCAGGAAAGTCGTATGTGTCGGGTTTGTCTGCGATAAGAGATTCATACTCTCCGGCGAACCCGAGGTTTGTTTCAGGTATTTTTTCAGTTTCGCATAATAGATAGTAATCTTTAACAGTGGCGATACGTCCTTTGACAGACTCTATCAGGCTGACAAGATCCTCATGAACAAATATAATATCATCCTCAGCATGGTCAATAGTGAAGAATATCTGTTCCGGTGAAAGCCTGATATTTACAGTATGAAGCACCGCTCCTATCATCGGAACAGCAAAGTAGAATTCCAGATATCTTGTGCTGTCATAGTCCATTACGGCAACAGTGTCCCCCTGTTTAACGCCTATATCTGTCAGAGCATTAGCCAGCTTGCATACGCGCTTATAAAGGTCGGCATACGTGTATCTCATTTCACCGCGATAGGTAATTTCGTTTTTGCTGTTTCGCACCAGCGGTGTTTGTATAAGGTTTTTGATTAGCATTGGAAAAGGATATGCAGAAGGTGTCTGCGAAATGAGGTTGTCCATAATATGTGACTCCTGAAAACGAACTTAATGCACCAGTATGCTACTGCCTGAGTTGATGTTTATCAATAAAAAATAATCCTGTGAACCTATCTTTTTTTACATTCTCTATACATTTAATATCTCTATTGAGGGCAGGTTAGGAATCGTATATAATACAACATGATGGAGAAAATATGAAAAAAATTTCGTTTACAGTTATAATAGCTCTGCTGCTTGTACAGTTTGCATTTGCTCAGGTGTCTAAGCATAAAAAACAGACGGTCTATGTCCCCGCTTATTCTCATATATATGTCGGTCCGAAAGTGTCACCTTTCGAACTTTCCGTTACTCTCAGCATACGCAATACTAACGCCGCAGAACCCATCAGCGTATCTGTTGCGGATTACTACAACAGCGACGGAAAGCTTATCAAACAATTCATTGATAAAACAATTATCCTGAAGCCTTTTGCTACTGTCAGCTACAAAGTCAGCGAGTATGACAAAACCGGCGGTTCAGGTGCAAATTTCCTTGTTAAATGGCACGCCGATAAGGAAGTCCACCCCCCCGTTATTGAATCTGTAATGATAGGAACCAGATCGTCACAGGGGATATCTTTCACATCAAGAGGCGTTGTTATAGAAGACTAATCTTTCAGATATAGTTATTCTGTATCATTGCTGAAGCTGTATCTCCATTATAAGAAGCATACTCTGTGCTTATAGTGGTTTTATGCTTGTATGAATGAGCTAATCACAGCTTTAGAGCTTATAAGTCATTGCGAGAAATGTAATGACGAAGCAATCTCAGGATTAACTAACGAATTCAGAGACTGCCACAGCCCTGCTGGCTTCGCAGTGACGTACTTTGCATATGCTCTGGCAGTTACAACGAAGTTGTAACTGCGTGTGTTGAGCACGTGCGAAGCAATAGAACCACGGGTTTACCCGTGGGAGTCTAGACGGACTGGTTTTTAGCTTGCCATAATAGAATATTTGTTCTACTTTAGTTTACATTTTAGCGCACAGGAAACGGAAGATGGTGAAAATCCATCACGGACGCGCCACTGTAACTGACACATAGAGGTCAGAAGTCAGGAGACGTCCTGCTGCGTATGAGCACGACTGTCTCGCGACTAGACGGACTGGTGTTAATAGAACTGTGCTTTCGTATGGCGCAGTTAACCTTATTATCTACCCAAACTGCGAGTTGTCGTTGCTCCTTTCACTATTTAAAAAGGAGTAACAAATGCAAACACACATCTTAGGTTTCCCCCGTATCGGGAAGAACAGGGAGCTCAAAAAAGCCCTTGAACTCTATTGGAAAAAGGAAATCACTCTTCAGAACCTTCAGCAGACCGGATCGGAACTCAGAAAACAGCATTGGAAAATTCAGAAAGACTCAGGTTTGTCATATGTGACAACCGGAGATTTTTCATTCTATGACCATGTTCTTGATGTTTCAATGATGATTGGTGCTGTGCCCGAACGCTTCAAAATATCCGCCGGCGAATCTGACCTTGATGTATATTTCAAAATGGCAAGAGGAGATGCTTTTTCTCAGGTTTCTGCTATGGAAATGACTAAATGGTTTGATACAAATTATCACTATATTGTTCCGGAGTTGTCAGATTCGACAGTTTTGAAATTTTCAGGGAGAGATATTATTGATCAGACATGTGAGGCTGTTGATGCAGGATATGACGCTAAGCCCGTTTTACTTGGTCCTGTCACTTATCTTTCACTGAGCAAATCTGTTGACGGGTTTGACAAGTGGCTTCTCGCTGATAAACTTGGTGATATTTATGTGCAGGTTATAGCAGAGCTAAGCAGTATGTGCCGCTGGGTTCAGGTAGATGAACCTATTCTCTGTGCAGATATGGAGCTGGAAGCAGCGGAGGCTTTTAAGAAAATTTATAAAAAATTAAACAGTTCACCGGACAGCGGATCAATTCTACTTACCACATATTTTGATAACCTTGATGATAATGCTGACCTTGCGCTTAATTCAGGATGCACAGGGCTACATATTGACCTGATACGGGGTGGGGGTGCTGCGGAGCACATAGTGAATAATCTTCCTGATTTTATGACTTTGTCCGTAGGTGTTGTGGATGGACGGAATATCTGGACAACAGACCTTGTCAAAGCCCGAAAACAGCTTGAAAACATAAAAGAGAAAGTGCCCCATGAAAGGCTTATGATAGGCTCAAGCTGTTCTCTGCTGCATTCCCCTGTGGATATAACATCAGAAGCTGGAATAGATTCAGAGCTGAAAACATGGATGTCCTTTGCTGTGCAGAAGTGCAGAGAGACAGCACTGCTGGGGGCGGTTATGTCGGGCGGTGAATACAGCAGAGAGATCGAACATAATCAGGAGATAATTCGCAGCAGAAACGAGAGCAGCAAGGTTCACAGTGCAAAAGTTAAAGAACTTACTGAATGTATCGACAGCAGCATGCTTAAACGTAAAAGCCCATATAGCAAAAGGAAGAAAGAGCAGGGCTGGCTTAACCTTCCGCTCTTCCCTACCACTACAATAGGTTCGTTTCCGCAGACTGATGAGATAAGAAATCAGCGCAGAAAATTCAGAAACGGCGAAGTGTTCATAGAGGATTATGATTTCTTTATCAGAAACGAGATAAAAAAGATCATAAGAAAGCAGGAAGAGCTGAATCTTGACGTGCTTGTACATGGTGAACCCGAAAGAAACGATATGGTCGAATATTTCGGGCAGAAGATGCACGGCTTCTGCTTCACACAGAACGGATGGGTGCAGAGTTACGGCAGCCGTTGTGTTAAGCCTCCTGTAATCTATGGGGATGTCTTCCGCAGGGGGGATATGACAGTAGACTGGATAACCTATGCGCAGTCACTCACAGGGAAGCCGGTTAAGGGGATGCTGACAGGACCTGTTACAATACTTTGCTGGAGCTTTGTCAGGGATGATATAGAAAAAGCTGAAGTTTGCAGGCAGATAGCTCTTGCTGTCAGAGAAGAAGTTATGAGTCTGGAAAAAGCCGGAATCAATATTATTCAGATAGATGAAGCAGCATTCAGCGAAGGTATGCCTGTTAAGCATAAGGATAGAAATGGATACTTCAGGTGGGCAACAGACGCCTTCAGGCTTGCTTCTTCTGGTGTGCAGGATAAAACCCAGATACACACACATATGTGCTACAGCGAGTTTAATGAGATTATAGAGGCTATTGCAGACATGGATGCCGATGTTATAAGCATTGAGTCAAGCAGGAGCGGAATGGTTCTTCTGGATGCTTTTAATGACTTTGAATATCCAAGAGATATCGGTCCAGGGGTATATGATATCCACAGTCCGCGAGTCCCATCAGTAGAAGAGATCAAAGGACTTATAAGCAGTGCTCTTGAGAAAATACCTGCGGAAAGGTTATGGATCAACCCTGATTGCGGATTAAAAACCAGAGAATGGCGTGAGGTTATGGAATCATTGCATAACATGGTTCAGGCTGTTAAAGAGATCAGAAGACAATATCAATAATTTAATAGGTGCCCGGTTGTTCTTTCACGGAAGTGATGATCGGGCACTAATGTTCTTTAACGGTGTAGTTTTTTTACAGAGTAACGCATTGCTGTTCCGGCTTCCGCCACGAGTATGGCAATGACAATCAATGCAGCGCCGAAATACTGTCTGCTGTTTAAAATTTCGCCCCCTATGAAGAAGCTGAAAAAAGCGGAGGATATCGGCTCCAGAGTAAACATGATTGCTGCTTTTGTGGGAGTTGTGTGCTTCTGCATTGCTGTTTGTACGAAAAAGCAGAAAACAGTTGCTATCAGCCCTGTGAAGAGAATTGTATACAGCATATACGGGTCAAGCGCAGCGGAATAGTTCTGCTCCTCGAAAAGCCATGAGTAGACCCCCGCAAGAACTGTCGCTGTCAGTATCTGTACAGTTGTAAGCAGGACTACATGATGCCGTCTTGAATATACGTCAATGAGTATAATGTAAAGTCCCAGAAAAAGAGCGTTTATAATACCGAAAATCTGTCCGGTAGAAAGCCCTATGCTGGATTCGAGAGTGACCATCATCATTCCGGCTGCGGAGAGCAGAACACCAAGAACAGAAAACATGTGCGGGTATTTTTTAAGTATGAGTGCGGAGAAAACGGGTACGAAAAGCACATAAAGACCTGTAAGAAATCCAACCTCAGTAGCTGTTGCAAGTTTGAGAGCCAGAGTCTGAAAGAGAAAAACGATAAATAGCACAGAGCCGAGTATAATACCGTCTTTCAGCAGTTTTCTGTTGATCTTCTTCATCAGAGGGAGTGTAATGATGAACAGGAAAACAGATGCCACCATAAAGCGCAGGAAGAGATAAGTTATGGGTTCGAAAGTGTCCACACCTTTCTTAATGATAATGAATGTGCTTCCCCATATGAGAGATATGAGAATGATAGATGCGTCAGCGGTGTACTCGAGCAGTTTTCCGTTTTTCAAGATCGTTTCCTTATCTATTGTTGGACAGGAAACGACTTTATCCCAAACCTATCAACTGTTCAAGCGGAATTTCCCGACAGCCTCCTGAAGCCCTTTGGCAAGTTCATTCAGCATTTCAGCCTGCTGTCTGTTACTTGCTGCTATTTCTGCGTTATTCTGAGAGAATCCGGCGATGGTTGAGGAATCCTCAGATATTTTACGGCTGGATTCGTTCTGTTGTTTTATTGCAACAGACACAGACTCAACTTTTTCCGCAGCTTCGATAACACCGGTAACTATCCCCTCGAGGCTGTGCTGGAGTTCTTCGGCGAGCACTTCGCCCTCTTTGGCAAGTGTTGCGCCCGTTTGCATATCTTTAACGGATTTATTGACATTTCCGCTTATGCCGACAGTCATCTCATTTATTTCCGCTGTGGCTATAACAGTTCTTTCGGCAAGCTTACGCACTTCGTCTGCAACTACAGCGAAGCCCCGACCGTGTTCGCCAGCTCTTGCCGCTTCTATGGCAGCGTTTAGAGCAAGGAGGTTTGTCTGGTCTGCAATGTCTGATATGACCTTGACTATTTCTATTATCTGATTGGATGAATCACCGAGGCTGTTTATTGTTCCCGATGTGTTTATAACTGTGTCTGCAAGATTTCTTATCCCCTTTACAGTGTTGCGGAGGACTGTGTGTCCTACCTGGGCACTGTTGCGTATTGTGTTGATTTCAGTACTGATCTCATGAATATTTCCGGAGACTTCGTCAAAGGAGGAGAGAATCTCCTGTATGGAACGCTCCACACTAGTTGTTCTCTCTGACTGAGCTTTGATTGCCTCTGAAAGCTGTATTCCTGATTCTGAGAGGTTGGATGAATGCTCTTTTACATTTGCAGCAGAGTGCTTAACGTTGCTCAGAGTGTCGTGTATGTGATCCGTCATGCTGTTAAGATATCTGCCTATGTTTCCTATTTCGTCATGGTGAATAAGTCTGCATTGTGCCGTCAGGTCTCCCTCTGATATTTTTTCGATGTACTCACCGAGGTGTTTGATAGGGGCTACTATCGTTCTGTTAAAAAGCGTATTTACCAGAAGTGAAGCTATCACGATAACAAAAAGACCTATAAGGAAAGGGCGCATGATTATGTCCCTTTTCATACTGCCCAAAAATTCATCTATCTGAGCACCGCCTACGAGTACCGCGTCCATCTGTTTGATATAGGCGAATCCGGCGAGTTTCTTGATTCCGTCCCATCTGTATTTAATTGTTCCTGTCTTTTCTTTGAGGATTTCCCGAATAAAGTTTTTATCTGCAAGGCTGGTTCCGATAAGTTCTTTGTCAGGGTGGATAAGGAGTTTTCCTGACTGATCTATAAGGTAGTAGTAACCTGTTTGGGCTATTTTTTTGTTTTGAACAAAATCTTCAAAGCTGCTTTTCGCGTATTTATCAATAAAGTCTGAGCTGGCTGATGTTTCACTTTCCGGTATTGCAGCGCAAATTATCAGCTTAAAACGTTCGCTGGGTTTACATGAAACTATTGCAGAGCCTCTTCTTTGAAATGGTATCGTTAATGTTATGTTTTCTTCGGTTGCCAGCTTTTTCAGAAGATTGTCTGAGCCTTTTGCAAATTTCTTGTCAGGCATGACAGACATTGTGCCGTCAGGTTCCAGAGCAAAAGCAAACCCTGATTTGCCCACTGTTTTTTTATCTATGATATCCATCACACGGAATTGTATCGCCATCTCACCTTCACCGGAGATCATATATGCTGATGCCACCCGTTCTGATGTGTCAATCATTGCATCGATTTCATTCGTGAGCAGTCTGTTTATGTCGTTGGATATATATTTATTCAGCTCTTTTGAGACCATATCAAAGCTATTCAGTTTATCATTTATAGATTCTGCTTCAGAAACAAGAAGCGCTTCAACCTGTTTGGAAAAGTGATGTTCAGCTATCTTGATAACAAAAACGACAGTAATAGCCATGCTTATAATGATGAATGTTATAAAAAGTATAAGGGCTTTGGTCTTGATCTGCATATCTTTGATATTCATTTACCACCGCACACTGGAATATTATTTTATACAGATGATATGTGCGTGATGTCAGATATTTGTAAGATTGTTTTTAAATGTTTGTAGAGAAAAAAAGGCGGCATAACAGCCGCCACCTGTAGGTATTTTAACCGAAACGTCCGGTAATATAATCTTCTGTCTTTTTGACAGTGGGGTTTGTAAAAATAGTACTTGTGTCGCCAACTTCTATGAGCTCCCCCATATAAAAGAAAGCTGTAAAATCTGACACTCTGGCAGCCTGCTGCATATTATGCGTAACTATTATAACAGTGAGCCTCTCTTTAAGCTCGTAAATGAGTTCCTCTATCTTTTGTGTTGCTATGGGGTCAAGGGCTGATGCCGGCTCATCCATAAGCAGAACTTCCGGCTCCATAGCGAGTGCCCTTGCTATGCAGAGTCTCTGCTGCTGTCCGCCGGAAAGAGCTGTCGCCTGAGACTTGAGCCTGTCTTTAACCTCTTCCCAAAGTCCAGCTTTTATGAGAGAACCTTCAACCAGATCATCCATCTCGCTTCCTTTGGAAACTAGACCGTGTATCCTGGGTGCATAGGCTATGTTTTCATATATTGTCTTCGGAAAGGGGTTGGGCTTCTGGAAAACCATACCGACCCTTCTTCTCAGCTCAACGACATCCAGCTTCGGGTCATGGATCTCCTGCTGATCAAGATAAATTCCTCCTTCTACTCTGATGTCTTTTATCAAGTCGTTCATCCTGTTAAAAGACCTCAGGTAAGTTGACTTACCGCAGCCGGAAGGGCCGATGAGGGCTGTCACATGCTTTTCAGGGAAGACAAGGTTTATGTCCTTCAAGGCATGAAAGCTCCCGTAGTAGAAGTTCAGGTTTTCAGATTTCATCTTAATGTTTTTTTCCATTATATCTCTACTCCATAGAGGCTGAATATTCTTTTCATTACCATTTACGCTCAAATCGATTTCTTATCCACACAGCACATGCGTTAAGCACCAGAAGCACTGACAGCAGAACCATAATGCCGAGAGCTGTTCTTTCAGTATACGCCCGCAGTGATGTTCCTGACCATGTATAAATCTGCGCCGGAAGAACTGTCGCAGCTTCTGTTATACCGCCCGGAGCTTCCGGAATGTATGCGAGCATACCTATTATCAGAAGCGGTGCTGTCTCGCCCATCGCCTGTGCAAGCCCGATGATAGAGCCTGTCAGTATGCCGGGCAGAGAGAGCGGAAGCACATGGTGCCAGACTACCTGCCAGCCGGAAGCACCCACCCCCTGTGCACCCTGACGGATGTTGTCGGGAACAGAGCGGAGAGCGGCTCTTGTGCTTATGATTATCACAGGCAGTGTCATAAGTGCGAGAGTAAGACCCCCTGCAAGTGCAGAAGATCTGGGTACTCCAAAAAAGTTTATAAAAATAGCCAGACCAAGTAAACCAAAAATAATAGACGGAATGGCTGCAAGGTTATTGATGTTAACCTCTATAGTTCTGGTGAACCAGTTGTCTGGTGCGAATTCCTCAAGATAGATAGCTGTCATGACTCCCACAGGAACAGAGAAGAGCATGGTAAGCAGCAGAACATAGACAGACCCTATCACAGCAGAAAATATACCCGCTATCTCAGGAAGCTTAGAGTCCCCGTTAGTGAAGAAGCCTGTGTTGAAGGACATCCTGACATCTCCATTAGCTTTCAGGCTTTCCACAAATGCTTTCTGGTCAGGTTTTAGTCTGTTTACCTTATCTTTCATATACTGGTCAACTTCCGCTGTTGCTATTATCCAGCGTTTGACAGTTGTGTTCATAAGCTCCGGATTAGCCTTGATCTCCAACGGAATAAGCCTTAGAAAGCCGCGGCTTATGAGTCTTTGATAATCTTTGGGAACAGCGAGATGTGTGAATTTGCTTGTTTCAGCGTTATATGTCACATCAACTTGTATTTCTGTCTGCTGAAAAGCTGAGTAGCCTGTTCTCGTTATGTCAGCCAGAAAGAAGACGAGGAACGATGTTGCAAGTATTATGGCAAACATAGCCAAAAAGCGGAAAAGCTTTTCCTGTCTGTATCTTCGTTTAATGAGTCTTAGTCTTCTTTTTTCTTTATCCATGTTTATTCACACCGTTAATTAATCGTATTGTTTGCGGAATTTTCTGATGATCACACTCGAAATTATATTAAGGAAGAGTGTCACTATCAGCAGAACAAAGCCAAGCCCGAATGCCGAAAGAGTCTCAAGACTGTCAAAAGCCTGATCTCCGGTAAGCGCATCAACTATCCGTACTGTAACTGTTGTCATACCCTCCAGAGGGTTCCATGTCAGGTTTGGACGAAGCCCAGCCGCCATCACAACAATCATTGTTTCGCCTATTGCTCTGGAAAGAGCCAGCAGAACAGCGGAAATTATCCCGGGCAGCGCTGCTGGAAGCATGACGTGTTTCATCGTCTCCGACCTTGTTGTTCCCAGTGCAAGTGAGCCTTCACGAAGGTTCTGCGGGATAGCGTTTATCACGTCGTCAGAAAGAGAGGAGACAAAAGGTATTATCATAATCCCCATTACTAGCCCAGGTGTGAGTGCGTTGGTGTAGTCAGCATTCAGACCGAGCGCTTCGGCTGATTTTACAACCAGCGGGCTGACGGTTATTGCAGCAAAGAAACCGTAAACAACTGTGGGAATACCTGCAAGTATCTCAAGGATAGGCTTTGCTGTGCCCCTGACTTTAGGGGTGGCGTACTCACTCATATATATAGCTGAGAGAAGCCCGACCGGAACAGCCACAGACAAAGCTATGAATGTTATCATGAAAGTACCGGCAAAGATGGGCACAGAGCCGAACTCCGGTTTAGCAGCGGAAGCGCCGTCTCTGCCTGCTCCCTCAAGGAATGCAGTGTCAGGGCTCCATTTAGTACCGGTGATGAAGTCGAAGAAGTTTACATGTGAGAAAAATTTCATCGACTCAAACAGGATAGATATGACTATACCTATTGTTGTTATTATTGAAACAAGCGATGCCAGTATGAGGAAAAGCTTGATTGTATTCTCTATAAAGTTTCGTGCACGGAGGTTTTCCTCTATGGTACGCAGAGCAAACCACAGACCGCCGGCAGCGATAAGAAGTATCGTAACAATGTGCATACTAACTGGCACAGCAAATATGCGTGATGAGCCGAGGATGCTGAAAAGGAGAGATACCGCCATAGATGGAAGTGCCATCCATATAACAGTATACCAGCCGTAATGACCTGGTCTGGAGTGAAATCTTTGACCGATTTTCATTTCACCTGTTCGTGCTTTTTTTCTGCCTAGATAAAATGCCATATAGCATAAAGGCAGAACACCGATCACAAAATATAAAAGAACTTTAAGCATTTAACACTCCGGTTGATAAGGAAAAACCGACCTGTATTGAATACAGGTCGGCAGGTTGTTAGTGTGTCAATTAATGTGCAAGGTCAGCTTTTGTGAGGTTCTGGCGTTTTGACCATCTGGCTCTCACAGCGTCTCTGTCTGCATCAGGGAGCGGGATAAGACCTATAGTCTTAAGGAGACCGTTTGTGCCTATCATCTGCTCTGAGAGGAACATATCTACGAATTTTTCAAGACCCGGAACTTTGTCGAGGTGAGCAAGTTTTACGTAGAAGAAAAGAGATCTGGAAACCGGGTATTTACCGCTGGAGATGTTCGCAGGAACAGGGTCTACACCGTCAACGGAAGCACCTTTGATTCTGTCTGCGTTTTCTTCAAGGAAAGAGTAACCGAAGATCCCGAAAGCGTCTTTATCTTTAGAGAGTTTCTGAACAATAAGGTTGTCGTTTTCACCTGCGGGGACATATATCCCGTCCTGACGGATTTTGCCGTAACCTTTGTTACCATATTCAGCCATTTTCTTTGTAACTTTTTCCATAACCAGCTCTTCGAAAGCGTCTCTTGTCCCGGATGATGTAGGGGGGCCGTAAACAAGAATTGGTTTAGCAGGGAGAGCAGGGTTTATTTCATTCCATTTTTTGTATGGGTTTGCTACCAGCTTGCCGTTAACAGGAACCTCAGCAGCAACAGCAAGTGTAAGGTCTTTTCTTGTAAAGTTGATGTCGGGGTTGGTTTTGTTGAATGCAATAGCGATACCATCATAACCGATAACGATTTCTGTGATGTTCTTAACGCCTGCAGCCATGTTTTTGTCGAATTCAGAAGTTTTCATTCTTCTTGAAGAGTTTGTTATGTCGGGTGTGTTCATGTCTACTCCTGCTGAGAAGAGTTTATGACCACCGCCTGAACCTGTTGATTCGATGATTGGGGTAGGGTTGCCTGTTGTAGCTCCAAATTCTTCAGCTACATAAGAGGCAAAAGGGTAAACTGTACTGGAACCTACGATCCGGATCTGGTCTCTTGCGTGAGCTGCTACTGTTGACATTGTCATGAAAGCAGCAACAAGTGCGAGTGTGAGAAACTTTTTCATTTACATATCCTCCTGAAAGGGTTTTGATTTCTTGTCCGCTAAAAAAGGTTTACTCTATTTTTGTAAAATACTTGTCAAATCGATGTCAGAGTTTGATAAAACCTGAAACAATCCGTAAAACTCTCAGTTTATTATATGTTTATGTTTGAGAAATGTTCAGAGGATGTCGGCCGGTATCAGACATAATTTTAACAACTCTGTCCGCTGGAAGTCGAGGTTGGTGTTTATGCGGCCGAAGACAGAACACCACGCATTTATGCTTGTATGAATGAGCTAATCACAGCTATAGAGCTTATAAGTCATTGTGAGGAATGTCACGACGAAGCAATCTCAGGATTAACTAACGAGCCCGGAGACTGCCACAGTCCTGCGGGCTTCGCAGTGACGTATTTTACATATGCTTTAGCTGTGACAACGAAGTTGTAAATTCGCGTGTTAAGCACGTGCGAAGCAATAGAACCACGGGTTTACACGTAGGGACCTATTGCAGGATATTATTGTTATTATTACCAATTGCTATAGTGTTCGGTTGAAAATATCTTTTATTAACATAGATTAATAATAAGAAGGTTTTGGTATGATTAAACCTTAAGGAGAAACAGATATGAAAAAAATAGTATTTTACAGCTTTATGCTGATGTTTATATTCGGCTGTGCCACGACTTATAAAGGGTCTGTAACAGGCTATGGAGGACAGGGTACGTATGGGGACATGACATACGATTTTATCATTACAGATAATATCAGAACTGATCTGGAGGCAATGGGGTATGTTGCATCCATGGAAAATCAGCTTAAGTGTATCAATTGGATAAGAAACAGTAAATCATCTGAATACGTGATTGCTCTGGCATTTGGTGTCACAGGGGCAGAGAAGAGCGACGAACCGAAAGCCCGTGTTGGCGGCGGGATAGGATTTTTTGGCGGGAGCATGGGGTCAGGAATCTCTCTGGGAACATTTCTGGGATCCTCATCGGGTTCTTCCGGAGGGAAAGAGTACGTTAAGTTTCTGGATGTAAAACTTTTTGAAAAAGACAGGACAGATTCAACACCTTTATGGCAGGGGAAGATTGTCAGCACTGACGAAAATATGACTTTGGCTGAGGTAATGCCTGTGCTGATAAAATATGCAGTAGAGAATTTCGGCAGAAGTACGGATGGAAGCCGAGAGTTCACATTTGATGCAACTGATGAGGAAATCAGAGCTTTAGAGGAATGCTCAACTGATTGATTTTTCAGGTTTCAGTCAATTAAAAAAAAAGAAGTTAATACTGTAACTCTGATAAGGACTGCACATTACAATCAAAATTTGATATAATCACCAAGTGGCTGCTCTTATGGTGTAGCCACTTTCTATGTAGATATTTTAAATCATTTTTCTACACGGCAGGTTAGTATTGCTGTGTTAGTGAGGACTGGATGAAAATACTGTCAAAGTTGCTGGTTATGATGTTCATATGTGCAGTGCTGTTGATTTTGCCTGTCAGTGCTGTTGCCGGAGAGAATGTTGAAAATGGTACTCTCAGTCTGGTTTATGAAAATGACATATTTCACAGTGATAAATATTATACGAACGGCGTTCGTGCTTCATGGCTTTCAGAACCGGATAAAATATCCTTACTGGCTCTTCGTGCTGCGGGATATGTTCCTTTCTTCCCTGCCGGTTCGTCTGTGCGTACAACATATTCTTTTGGACAGAACATGTATACCCCCACAGATATAAAAATAGAAAATCCGCCCAAGAATGACCGTCCGTATGCCGGCTGGCTTTACGGTTCCGTAGGGCTTATTGCTGAAACAGGTAAGAGGCTCGACCAGCTTGAGCTTACTGTCGGTGTTGTTGGTCCGGCGTCTCTGGCTGAGCAGACACAAAAGACAGTGCACAGGATGATAGATTCCCCCAGACCGGAAGGGTGGGATCATCAGCTTAAGAATGAACCCGGGTTTGTTTTAACTTACCAAAGGAGCTGGAGAAGCTATGTATCAAAGTCAATGCTTGGTGTTCCTTACGACATAACTCCCCATGCGGGCGTTGCCCTTGGTAATGTATTTACCTATGCCAGCACAGGCTTTGTTATACGCTACGGCATGAGGCTCCCGCAGGATTATGGTCCTCCTCGTATCCAGCCGAACCTGCCGGGATCAGGTTTTTTTGTCCCACAGGAAAAATTCGGATGGTACCTGTTTGCAGGGTTAGAGGGGAGAGCGGTTTTAAGAAATATTTTTCTAGATGGGAATACCTTTGCAGACAGCCGCAGTGTCGACAAAGAACCTTTTGTAGCTGATTTTCAGTACGGACTTGCAGTTACAAAAGGTAATTATCGTTTCAGCTATACTAATGTACTACGCTCAAAAGAATTTGCTGATCAGGACAGCACAAGCCATGACTTCGGTGCTCTGAGCGTGTCGGTTCAGTTCTGAAAATTACGGTTTGGTTCGCATGGAGCGTACCGCATCAATTTGCTCCGGAAGCTTCCAACACAAGGGATATGAGCTTAATGGATGAGCAAATTAGTAAGCAGATGTTCATTACACACGTTAAAAAGATGTTCACTGTTTATAGTGTAATGGTGTAAAGTAGAAAGGCAGTATATGTGACATATCTGCATTAACAGGAAACTATATACTCAGGGAGGCTTTAGATGAAGAAACTGTTTATCGACGGCGCATGGGTCGATACGGGAAAGACTATCGAAGTTTTAAGCCCTTTTGACGGGTCTGTTGTGGACACCATCTGCGAGGCTGGAATTGAAGAGACAGAAAAAGCAATAGATGCTGCCTTCAGAGCGAAAGCTGTCATGAAGAAGCTTACAGCTGCTGAACGCGGAAAAATACTGGACAACATGTGTGCTCTGATAGAACGTGATCAGGAAGAGATCGCCCGGATTATAACCGCTGAAGCGGGGAAGGGGCTGATGTTCTCCAGAGGGGAAGCAGGCAGAACAGGCGAGAATTTCAAATTCGCTGCGGACGAAGCACGCAGACTGGGCGGTGAACTTGTTCCATATGATGCGTCTGGCAGCGGAGCGAATAGATTCGGATACTTTAAACGATACCCTATCGGTGTTGTGGGGGCTATCACCCCTTTTAATTTCCCTCTGAACCTGGTAGCGCATAAAGTAGGACCTGCAATAGCCGCGGGCAACTCTATAATACTGAAACCTGCATCGAGCACACCGCTCACCGCTGTGAAGGTTGTTGAGCTTCTCCTTGAGGCGGGACTTCCGAAAGAGGGGATAAACCTTGTCGTTGGTGCCGGTTCTGTTGTGGGGAATGCGATGGTTGAATCTGACAAAATTAATATGCTGACATTTACCGGTTCACCGGGTGTGGGGCTAAGCATTAAAGCGAAAGCAGGAATCAAAAAAGTTACACTTGAGCTTGGCTCTAATTCCGCTGCGATAATACACGAAGATTCTGACATAAAATATGCTGTACCAAAATGTGTCGTAGGTGCTTTTGCCAACTCCGGTCAGGTTTGCATCTCCATACAGCGCATATACATTCATGAGAACAGATATGATGAGTTCCGTGACATGTTTGTTGATGCTGTGAAAGCAAGCACATTTGGCGACCCTAACAGCGAGAAAACACTCGTAGGACCTATGATTGATGAGAAAGAAGCGATTAGAGCCGAGGGGTGGATAAAAGAAGCAGTGGCGGATGGTGCAGTGCTTGCCGCAGGCGGCAGCAGAACAGGAACAATGCTTGAGCCGACTGTACTTGAAAATACTAACGAGAAAATGACTGTTGTGCGGGAAGAGGTTTTTGCCCCTATCGTGTGCATCATGAAATATAAAACTCTTGATGAAGTTATCGAGCGTGTTAATGATTCCCAGTTCGGACTTCAGGCGGGGATATTCACTAATAATATCCAGAACGCTTTTCAGGCTATAGATGAGCTGGAGGTTGGCGGTGTTATGGTGAATGATATGCCCACCTTCCGTGTTGACCAGATGCCTTACGGCGGACTGAAGCTCTCCGGCACAGGGCGTGAGGGTCCGAAGTTTGCAGTGGAAGAGATGACAGAGCTTAAAACTGTCATGTTTAACCTTAACTGATATTTTCACAGGGGGGCTGTTCGCTCCCCTTTATCTTTATAGCATCAGCTATCTGAAGTCAGCAGGGTCAATGGAGTGTTTTTTGAGAAGGTCATATAGGTCAGCTCTGTATATGTCTGATATCCTTGATGCTTTGCTTATGTTGCCTTCTGCTCTTTCCATCAGCTGTTTTAGAAAGGATGCTTCAAATTCTTTTTTAGCCTCTCTGTAAACCTGAGTATAGGTTTCAGATTCATGAGCAAGCTTGATATTGTCACCTTTGATTGTACCGACAGACGTAAGCACCACTGCGCATTCTATTACATTCTGAAGCTCACGTATGTTTCCCGGCCAGTCATAGTTTACCATTTTATCTATGGCATCTCCGGAAAAGGATTTTGTGCCGAGAGAGTATCTGTCAGTGTATTTTTTAAGAAAGTGACCGCAGAGCAAAGGGATATCTTCCCTTCTGTCTCGGAGGGCGGGAACCTCTATCTCTATAACATGTATACGGTAAAACAGGTCTGCCCGGAACTCGTCATTCTCTATCTTGTCTTTCAGGTTTTTGTTTGACGCTGTGACAAGCCTGATATCAAGCTTGATAGTCTTTTCACTGCCAAGTGGCGATACTTCTCTGTTTTCAAGAACCCGCAGAAGTTTGGTCTGCATGGAAACAGGCATTTCAGATATTTCGTCTATGAAGACTGTTCCGCCCTGTGCCTGTTCAAAGAATCCTTTTTTCTTTTTATCCGCTCCTGTGAATGCACCCTTCTCGTAACCGAATAGTTCACTTTCCATAAGTGTTTCAGGTATGGCAGAGGAGTTAAACGCTACGAATGGTTTGTCACTGCGAAGGCTTGACTGATGCAGCATCCTTGCCACCAGCTCTTTCCCTGTGCCGCTCTCTCCGTAAATAAAAACATTTGCGTCACTTTTTGCGGCGATAGCTATTCTTTCTCTGATCATTTTCGTTTTCGAAGATTTGCCTATGATAGTTTTAGAAATAGGGGAGTCGCTCTCTTCTGCGTTAATGCGGAGTAGCTGTCTTGAGAAACTGCACTGCTGAACTGCTTTTTCAACCTTAGCAATAAGTTCTTTATAGTCGAACGGTTTTGTCAGATAGCTGAATGCGCCTTCTTTCATGCTCTGTACAGCGTCGTCTATGGTTCCGTAGGCGGTTAGAAATATTACGGGCAGTTCGCTGTCGATCTCTTTTATCTCCCGCAGAAGCTCCAGTCCGGTTTTGCCGTCGTCAAGCCTCATGTCGAAAACTGCCGCATCAAAAACATCACTCTTTATCAGTGAAACAGCTTTTTGGCTGTTGTCTGCTGCAAACGGGGTGTATCCGCAACTTTGAAACCTGAGCCGCAAAATTTCCAGAAGGCTGTTGTCGTCATCTACTAATAAGACTTTTGTCATTTAGGTTACCTAATTATGTTATCATCAGCGTTGAGATCGACTTCTTTCATCATTTCAAGCTGTCTTTTGATTTCATTGTTTTCTTTATTAAGGAGTCTGTTTTTTCTATAAAGTTCTTTATTCTCTGCAATTAGTTTTTTGTTCAGCTCTTCGTGGGTTTCCATATATTCACGTATTTCATTCTGATTTTTAAGCATATCCGCAGATTCTTCCAGCTTTTCACTTAGTTCTGCATTCAGCATTTCAGAGCATATTATGCGTTCCACAAGCCTTTTTATCTTTTCAGCATATACGGCAAAAGCACTTTCGGGATATTTTTCTAAAAGCCTGTCTGAGGTAAAGATTGCTTTCTCTTTGCTGAAGTACGGGCTTTGGGGGTCTGCAAACAAAAGGATATATCCGAACATCCGTTTGTCCTCCTGCTGTTTATGAGATTGTTCGAGGGTAGCATATGCCTGTTTGTAATTTCCTCTGTTCATGTAGGTTCTGAATATTTTGTCTGATTTGTCCGGAAGCAGTGCGCACCCGCCGGATAAAAATATCAGGCATAGCGCAGAGTAAAGTAGAATCGGGTTCCTTCCCCTTTGGAGCTTTCTGCCCATATCTCTCCTCCGTGTCTTTCTATTATTTTTTTGCATATAGCAAGTCCCAGCCCTGTGCCTTTGTATTCAGTAGATCTGTTGCTTCCAAGCCTGTAGCGCTCGAATATTTTTGAAAGTTCATCCTGAGATATCCCTATCCCTTCGTCTTTTACACAGACACACAGGAATTCGCCGCATCTATCAGCAGAGATGGTCACATGTGTGTTTTGGTCTGAGTATTTAAGTGCATTGCCCAGAAGATTTACAAAAACTACAGCTATCTTTTCAACGTCCACAAGCGCTTGGACTTCACCTTTGCTTATGAGTGACGTTACAGTTATATTCCTTCTCTCGGCTATAGGAGCAGTTTTTTCTATTGCTGAATGAGCTATTTTTCCTATGTCTGTCTGTTCAAAGTCATAGTACTCTTTTGCCATGTCAAGTCTTGTTATCTCAAGTATGTTGTTGACAGAATTTATCATTCTGTCGCTTTCGCTGCTTATGATATTCAGTAGATTGTTTGACGTTTCTTTATCGCCTCTGAAATACTCTTCTTTCAGCATTTCGGAAGCTTCACGGATAGATGTCAGTGGTGTGCGCAGTTCATGTGATACGTTTCCGATGAATTCTGACCGTAGTTCATCGTTTTCCTTCAGTCTGTGCACCATTACGCTGAAGTCCTCTGCGAGCTGGCTTATTTCGTATGGACCATCAGAGTTTATATTGTCGGGGTAGCTCCCTTTTGCTACAAGGTGCGTGTTCCCCCTGAGTTTCTTTATCGGAATAACAATATTTCTGGTATTCAGAAAAGCGAGAAGCACAATTAATATGAAGCCTGAGAATATAAATATGAATGCCGCAACCTTCACCTGTTCAGATAGTATTCCTGAGATTTTCAGGCTGTTGCTCCTCTCTTTCATTGCAATGTCCCTGAGCCCTGCGATGGCGTCGGCAACAGGCTGTATATCCGGCTGAATAGTCTCCTTGCTCCTGTTCAGAAGATAGAATTCGCTGTCAGTAATGTATTCAGTGTAAGCAGTCTGGAGACTCTCAAAGGCTTTTAGTTTAGTGTTATCATTTATCAGTGTTCTGATATCGTTAACGAGTCTGTCGGATGCCTCTGTGTAGTCTGTGTATCTGCTGAGAAAGTCGCTGTCCATAGATATCAGGTACTTTTCTCTGAACCCTGCCAGCCCTGATACTGTATTCCTGAGTTTATCGGTATTTTCTATTATGGGGAGTTCTATAGAAGTTATCTGGCGCAGCAGAGAGTTGAGTTTCTGAGTTTTGTTAAAGATATAGGTTATGAAGATAGAAAGAAAAATCAGTAAAATAAGATTTGCAACTATAAGTCTTCCGAAAACTCCAGTCCGTTTCATGAAAGAAGTTTAGCATTTTAAGCAGTTCTATACAACAGCCAACAGCATAAATAAATGCTGAAATTTAAGATTATTTCTCTGACTCATCAATTGTTTATGGGTGCAGGAAATTTCATACAGTTTAAGTCGTTTATAATAAAAGAATTGGTTTTATTTGTATGGAAATCCATGCAGTTTGATGTTTTGCATGAATAGCTGTGTTTTTTGATGAAATGTTATTTATCAGTATCTTATAGTTTTTTAATGTTTTGGCACAGCTTGTGCTTTATATAAATTTAAGAAAAAACACAGGAGTAATTCATGAGAAAAATTATGACTATCGCAATGGCTGGAATGTTCGTACTCGCATCTGTTTCTGCTATGGCAGGGGAAATGACAGATAAAACTACTGTCGCTCCAAATACAGCACAGACAGATACTACAACTACTGATAAGCCAGTAGAGAAACCAGTCCCAACTGAAAAACCTGCAAAATAAGCATACCAAACCAACTACCTATATCTGCTAAAAGGCGGGGGCAATAGCTTCCGCCTTTTTTTATCTATTAACTTTATTTAAGTGAAGTTGTACATCAAAGTGTCGTGGCATGATTCCGGAGCAGACAGTCTGAGGCGGTATTAACGTTGATAACTTTAGTATAAATATCCGTTTCGCTTTCTGGTAATAACTTTACAATATCATACCGGCTGTTCTTTACGGCAGCAAATAAGTAGTGTTGAGTTATTTTTAGAGTTAGAAAATTATTGATTTTGCCGGAAGTCTTTGTTATAACGTTATTCCGCATCAGATGGATATTTCGGGGTGTAGCGCAGCTTGGTAGCGTGTTCGCTTGGGGTGCGAGAGGTCGCTGGTTCAAATCCAGTCATCCCGATACAGAATGGGCATTAATCTTCATCGATTGATGCCCTTTTTTTCGTTAAGGCACATGGCGAGATTAGGCGAACTTGTTTCGGCTTCAATCCAGTCATTCCTGTTTTTAAATCCTTTTAAACCAGTCACTTATAGGCTGGCTTTTTTATTTGTCACAGTTTTTAGTATTTTCTTATGTAGAATCCATAATGTTTCAATCAGAATAAATTTTATCTCTAACAATTTTGTAAAACCAAAATCGATAAAATTATTTTAATTAACCTCTAAGGTTAATTAAAACTTGAGTTATGGCCGAATATGATGTATATTGAGTTTAACTTCTTGACGTTGATAGTAAATTAGGAGGTCGATTTGGATATCGAGTATAAGACCAAGAAATTGGAGGATGAGTGTAATAATTTCAAAAAACTCGTCAAGAAGTATGGGGATAAGAACGCAAAGCTTATAAATCGTAGATTGGACGATATGAGATCTGTAGAAAGTATGGATGAAGTTAGGGATCTGCCAGGAAGACATCATCCCTTGACTGGAGATAAAAAGGGGCAGTTTTCGATAGATTTAGAACATCCTAGTCGTCTTTTATATAAGCCTAGCGAACCGTATGAGAGAAAAGAGGATGGAGGGTTTGTATACTCCAGCATCACAATCGTTGAGATACAAGGAGTGAAAGATACCCATGATGGCAAAAACAAGAAATAAGTATTATCCAGACTATTTACCTCACCCAGGAGAGACACTTGCTGAACTTTTGGATGAGAGAGAAATGTCTCAAAAGGAGCTTGCACTAAGAACAGGGCTTTCTCCAAAAGCAATTAATGAGATTGTAAAAGGGAAGGCTTTGCCAAGTAGAGAAACTGCTGATAAATTTGAGCCAATATTCGGATTGTCTGCTAATTTCTGGATGGATAAGTCTAATCGTTATATGGATTATATTTCAGAGGCAAAAAAGAGACATGAAGCTGAAAAACAATTTCAATTTTTAAAACAATTTCCTTTTGCTAAAGCGTTCAAGTTCAATTTCGTGGTTCCCTTTAAAACAAGAGATCCTTATGAACTTTATGATAACTTTTTAAAATACTTTAAGGTCTCTTCTGTTGAGCAATGGAAAGAAATGTGGTTGAACCCTTCTGTTGCGTACAGGAAGAGTCCTGCCTATGAGAACAATCCTTTTGCGGCTTCTATGTGGCTTAGACAAGGTATTATACAAGCAGAGAATATTGCTTGCGAACTATTCGATAAGCAAAAAGCAAAGAATATTATTCCTGAAATTAAAAAGCTAACGATGGAACCAAATCCAGAAATATTTATTCCTAAACTTCTTGAGCTTTGTTGTTCTGTCGGTATAGCTGTAGTTTTGATTCCTTCTATTCAAGGATGCACCGCTTCTGGAGCAACGAAATGGCTTAATTCAGATAAGGTTATGTTGTTGTTAAGCTTAAGACATAAAACCAATGATCATTTTTGGTTTTCTTTCTTCCATGAGTTTGGTCATATTTTATTACATGGCAAAAAAGATACTTTTATCGAAGATAAAAATAGTCGCGATGTAGTCAAAGAACAAGAAGCAGATGATTTTGCTTCAAATACTTTAATATCAAAATCAAATTGGGATAGATTTGAATATGTAGGTAGATTTGATCAAAAGAGTATCGTTGATTTTGCCAGCAAAGTTGGTGTTGCTCCAGGAATAGTCTTGGGAAGGTTACAAAAGAAAGAATTGTTACCTTATCAACATGTGCTTACTAAGAAATTAAAAGTGTATTATAAATGGCGAGAAGAATCTGCATAAATGTTTAATACCTCAATTTGTGCAATTCAATTGTTTTTAAAATATTTTGAATCTGGCAAAACGGTTCATTCAGATATGTCAGGAACATAAAGTCTGACTTCATGGCATACGAGCGTGTAAATAAAAGTGTGTAAACGTCGTATGTGTTAAACTAACATGCGAGGTTTATGATGAAATTAGACAAGGACAAACTGAAAGAACTGCTTGCTGAAAGCGATGTAAAAACCACAGAAGACCTTCAGGTGTTTATGCGTGACATGATGAAAGAAGTCATAGAAACGCTCTACGAAGGTGAGCTTGAAGCCCATTTAGGCTATAAGAAACATGAACCGAACGTAAGTGACGGCAACAGCCGTAACGGTCGTTCTTCCAAGAAAGTACAATCACAAATGGGCGAAATGGAACTCGAAGTACCCCGTGATCGCCTATCAACCTTTTCGCCTGAAATAGTCAAGAAACGCCAGACAGATATATCAGGCATTGAAGCTAAAGTAATTTCCATGTATGCCAAGGGTATGAGTAACCGTGACATCAAAGAGCACATCTTTGATATCTACGGTCATGAGCTATCGCCGGAGACAGTCAGCGTTATTACAGACAAGATTCTCCCACAGGCTAAAGAATGGCAGAACAGAGCCTTGGAAGAGATATACGCCATCGTCTTTATGGACGGCATGGTTTTAAAGATGCGTGTGGACGGAGCTGTTCGCAACGTCACTATCTACTTTGTGATCGGCATCAGCATGGAAGGTCATAAATCCTGTCTGGGGCTATATCTTGCCGAGACAGAATCCGCTAAATACTGGCTGACAGTTATGAACGAGCTAAAGAACCGTGGAGTACAGGATATTCTTATCTTTGCCGTAGACAACCTCAAGGGCATCTCAGAAGCTATAACAGCCGCTTTTCCACAGTCTGAGATTCAGAAATGCGTAGTCCATCAGATACGCAACTCTCTCCGCTTTGTGCCCTGGAAGGAGCGTAAGACTGTGGCTGCTGACCTCAAGAAAATCTATGCCGCAGCGACCGAGGAACAAGCCAGAGCTGAGCTGGATGCCTTTGCTGAGAAGTGGGACAGCAAATATCCTAACATCTCGAAATCATGGCGGAACAACTGGACTGAGCTTTCTACGTATTTCAAATATTCCAAGGAGCTCAGGAAACTGATTTATACCACGAATCCGGTTGAGAGCTTCCATTCTGCCATCAGGAAATCGACTAAAGGAAAGGGAGCCTTCCCGACGGAAGACTCCCTTGTAAAGCTCTTATATTTAGCTATTTTAGGTATCGAAAAGAAATGGACTATGCCAATCAGGGATTGGGGTGTAATATACTCACAGCTATATATCAACTATGAAGACAGAATTACGACTTTACACAGTTAATATGACAGGCTCATGCATACTGCTTATGCCTTGCAAGGTATGGGGCATCCCGATACAGAATGGGCATTAATCTTCATCGATTGATGCCCTTTTTTCGTTAGGGCACATGGCAATTTACAGAAGTATTAATCGAATTCAGTAAATTTCTTCATTTCGATCAGCTTTTTATATTGTGTTGCTGTGATCTGGAAATATTTATCCTGCGGGATATAGATATATGGAACATCCTCCACATCTCTGAACTCGAACAGAGATAGGATAATCCGGTTAACGCCGCGATGACCTATAATTACAATATTCTCTGCACCGCCACTGAGAAACAGTGCTTTTTTAAGCCCAAACTGAACCCTCTCCCTCATTGTTCTGTAACTTTCACCATTAGGGTAGGTGAAGTTATATTTATCTTTTGATCTGGCTTCATACAGTTCAGGAAAATTCAATCTGAGTTCGTCATAAGTTATGGAGTCACAATCACCTGTATTAATTTCGTCAAACTCTTCAAACGGGACGATTTCAACATCCGGAATTTCCTTTTTTATCTCATAGGCAATCGCCATTGTCCGCTTTTTAGTGCTGGTAAAAATATAGTGGATATCAGTGTTTCTGAAATGTTTTGCAAGATCCGCACCTTGTCTTATCCCACGTTCAGTGAGCTCTGAATCACCACCGATGCGGTTATCAAGGTTGAAATAAGTTTGCCCGTGACGAACCAGATAAAGATTATGGAT
Source organism: Denitrovibrio acetiphilus DSM 12809 (assembly GCF_000025725.1). Lineage (GTDB taxonomy): Bacteria > Chrysiogenota > Deferribacteres > Deferribacterales > Geovibrionaceae > Denitrovibrio > Denitrovibrio acetiphilus. The sequence continues at coordinate 1,688,972 of NC_013943.1, read as the reverse complement.
CCAGCCTGAAACCAGAATGTCTCTGATAAGGTGATAATAGGGGATGCCCGCATCTTTTTCTCTGATAATTTTGTTGTTAAGTGAATCGATTACAATATAATTGGGCTCATCGGTGAGATTATCATATCTGGACTTATAATATTCGATACGTTTCAGAAAGTTTTGTGTAGCTTCTTCTTTGGGTAAATGGCTGAATTCCAGAAGTTCTGTTTTGGTGTCGATGCAGATTTTCAGAAAGTCTTCCTGTTCGTTAACACACTCAATAAAAAGAATGTTGTAGTCGGACATTTCCTCAATGATAGTCTGCCTTCTGTTGCTCGTGACATTAGCAGCGTCAATAATAGCTATATGCCCTATGCCGTTAAGAAAATCTCTGGCGTCACGGATATTTACTAAAGCAATATTTTCTCTGATCTTAACTGCCTTATGGTTATCCGGATTATAGAACTCAAAAGAAGCTGTATTTTCCTTTATATACTTACGCCGCAAGTCACCGTTGTTGAAAATTCTGACATTAAGGTTTTCTTTAGAGAGATTCTCAAGGATTTTCTTGGCGTGGGTGGATTTGCCTCTGGCGGGTAAGCCCATCATTGCGATACAGAGTTTTTTGCGCTCTTTTGTTTGCATATGTCACCTTATTCATTTCTGAAAAGTCTAAATGGTATTGATATGGCAATTAAGCCCCCTTAAGCCTTTTCAGCAGTTACTTTTTTATAACGTAAAAGAGGCTACTATTCCAGAGGGGATCCTAAAATATAAGAATAACATGAAAAGCCTTATTTTAGAGTCGCAGAGTACAGGTTAAGTTTACTGTATCGTTTTAAATTGTGTGATATTGCTTTTGATATGCGAGAGCAGTTGTCCCGGTGTTACTTTGTAATTCTTTTTAAATGCAGTGATAAAATGACTTACGTTTGTATAGCCTATGTCCCATGCAACCTCGCTGACACTGTAATTACCTGTTTCAAGCATCTGTTTTGCTTTTGACATTTTTTCAGACTGTATATAGCCATATATTGTTGTGCCGAACATCTCTTTAAAACCAGCTTTGAGCTTAAAGTCGTTGATTCCGGAAAAGCGTGATAATTCATGCAGACTTGGCGGAGTTTCTATGTGGCTGGAGATATACTGCCGGATATCCATCATTTTTTTTATTTCATTCGGCTGTAAGACAGATTTGTTTGATGAGATGTTTGCCATAAGGTGCTCAGAGAACGCATAGTTTAAAATCTCGTAAGCCTTTGCTTTAATAAATAAGCTTCTGCGGGGCTCGGAATACTGGCAAAATATAATAGATTTTGCCACAGCTTTCAAAAGAGGTGACACTTCTGTTATATCCAGAAGGAAATCAGAGTTCTGTTCGAAGTAAGGTCTATATTTATCCTTAAGGTAGAGCAGGCTGCTGCCGAAAAGCAATTTTGCTAAACGGTTGTCAAATGACAGGCTGAGCCCCTGAACATTTGTTGTTGACTTTTTTATAACATGTCCGCTGATGTTGGATGTTTTGGAGATGAAGAATTTTGCTCCCTTGGTGTATTCCTTCCGCAGGAGTTCTCCATCTTTGAAAAAATCCATTTCATAATCACACTGTAATGAACATCCAATATATAAGGGGCTCTCCAGATATTCAAATTCGGTGCTGAGTTCGACATCGGCGGGGATATCAATTATGTTTAGGACAAGCCCTGTTTGTATTTCAATGCTTTCTGTGTAGCGGCTCATAACATCCATTTCCTGTTTCGGGCATCCTATGGTTGTCTCGGTATAAGATCCGTCGCTATTCTTAATTTTATATGTTGCAAAGTCTTTATCCATAGACATTCTGATTGGAGCTTTTGGTTTGCTCATGACTCATCTCCGTTTTTGAAAGTACAGTTTTGGCTTTGCTTTGCGACGCTCAAAGGCACTTAATTACAAAGCGTCAGATAAATAGTCTGATTGTTCGATAATGATTTTCAGTATCATTATATTGACTGACAGAGGGTTTGGCAAGCAAAAATAGAATAGATAACGTCACTGATTACAAAAAACGGGTATTTATTATCCATTATCGGGCAGAAACCTTTCATTAAAAGTTCTAAATAGTTAAACAGCAATGAATAAGGAGTTTCTCTATGAAACTGAACTATATAAAAATTTCTGAGTGGTTCAGCGGTCTTGCGGGACTGGTTGTAAGATTTCGCTGGTTTGTACTGGCAGCAGTTGTATTTATAACCCTATTATTCGTGTCTGGTATGAAAAATCTGACTTTTGATAATTCCTCAGATATCTGGTTTGTAGAAGGTGATGAATCCGTTGTCATTATGGAGCAGTTCGAGGAGGCATTTGGTAACGATGAGTTCCTCAGTCTTTTCCTTAAGGCTGATGCTAACGGCAGATTTACCCCTGAGATGCTTAGGAAATATCAGGATTTGATGTATGAAATCGAGACTGAAGTCCCTTATGTTAAAAAGGTAACATGGCTTGGGAATGTTGAATGGATAGAATCAACTTCAGAAGGTCTGGATGTCGGTGGTTTCATGGATCCAATCCCAGATTCTCAGGATAGGATTAACGCGTTTCTCGACATGGCTCTTACCGAGCCGTCCTACGTTAATGCTTTTCTGAACAGGGGTAAAAACCTTCTTGCGATGCATATAGAGCTTTACCACTATGGGCTGGACAGTGAAGACAGAAACCCAAGATATTCAGTGGCAGAGCCCCTTTATCAGCTGTTGGAGTCGGACAGATATGCTGATCTTGATATTTTGGCGGCTGGCGGTCCGGCTATGTCTTATAAGTACGACAAGCTTGTTGCTCAGGACGGCAAAAAGTTTTTTATGATGACCGTGATAGTAATGTTTGCTTTATTGGCATGGGTCGGCAGAGGGTTCAGAGGTGTTATCCTCCCTCTGGTCGTTGTTGTCCTGCCGGTGTTCTGGACAATGGGTGCGATACCCCTGATGGGGTTCAAGGTGAATTTTCTGACAATGGCATTGCCCACAATACTGATATGCGTCGGCATAGCTGACTCTATGCACTATATCTCTGCATTTCATGATTACACAGATAGCGGGTTTGGCAGACGTGAAAGCCTGAAGAGAGGTTTAGGCATAACAGGAAGGGCAATACTGCTCACGACAATTACGACAATGGTTGGTTTCCTGTCATTTCTGACAACCCATGTTCAGCCTTTCAGAGAGATGGGGCTTTATGTTGCCCTTGGTGTCTTTTTTGCAATGGTGGCAACTGTTATGCTGGTTCCTTCGATATTTTCATTCGGCAGAGAAGGCATCGTCACAGGAGGGGGAACGGAGCACCGGAACGATATCTTTGACAAAATACTTTACCGCATATTCAAAATAACAACGGGGCATCCATGGAAGATTGTTGTTGTGTTTGTTTTTCTGGTAGGTATGTCTGTGTATGGTCTGACTCTTGTTAAAGTCGAATCAAACACAATGAAGCTTATCAAGCAGGGCAATCCGTTTCGTGACAGCCTGGACTATATAGATGCTAACATGGGCGGTGTTCTCTCACTAGAGTTTATGCTGGATACCGGTCGTGATAACGGTATAAAAACATCCGATTTTATGAAGAAGCTGGACAGATTTCATATGGATGTTGAGTCATACGGGGACGTTACAAAAGTCTCCAGTATTACCAGTGTGATCAAGAAAATGCGCAAGGCTCTTCACAATAACAATATGGACTATTATGAGATCCCAGGTGCAGATTCCGCAGTATCTCAGTACCTGTTTATGTATGAAACATCAGGTGGAGATGAGATGGATAAAATGGTCACGTTTTTATCAGATAAAGCAAGAGTCACTGTCAAAACAAAATCCCTTTCAACCTACGAGCTTAAAAAGATAAAAGAATATGCAGAAATGAGAGCGGAAGAGATTTTCGGAGATGAAGTAAGTGTACTGACCTCCGGGAGTATGTACAGGTACATTCGTCTGAACGATATTCTGGGTGAGGGGCAAAGGAACAGTTTTATCGCTGCGATGATAGCAGTGGGCATCATAATGCTTCTGCTGATGCGTTCACCTCTGCTTGGGATTATCAGCCTTGTACCTAATGTGTTTCCGGTAATGATATCCCTTGGTCTGTTGGGGCTTGCAGGTGCTTATGTTGATGTAATACTCATGAGCTTTGCTCCTGTGATAATAGGTGTTGCGGTTGATGATACCATACATTTTTTTACCCGTTTTAAACGTGAATTTGATATGGGTAGCGGCTATGAAGATGCCCTGAAAAAGACATATATGACAGTAGGCAGACCGATAGTGTTTTCAACGATGGTGCTTGCTTTAGGATTCGCTCCTTTCATGCTTTCTCAGCTGACAGGATATGTGAAGAATGGCTTTATGATGGGCTGGGCGTTCAGTTGGGCATTGATAGCCGATTTCTTCCTTGCACCAGCTCTTATAATGATACTGAAACCTATGGGTAAAAAGAGGAGATAAACGAATGAAAAAACTTTTAATAATACTTTTGGTGATGTCCGCTCTTCCGCTGATGGCAGAGGATATTACAGGGCGGGATATAATGCTGAAGGTTGATGATAACGATGCTTCAGAAACATCTGTAATGGACATTGCCATGGTTATAAAAAGAGGGAAGCAGCAGCTTATACGCAAGATGATCAATCACAGGAAAAAATATGGCGCAGATGAAAAAACACTTATTAAATTTGAACAGCCGGCGGATGTACGGAACACAATGTACCTTACATGGAGTTACGAAGATATAGAGCGAGAAGATGACATGTGGATGTATCTCCCTGCGGAAAGTCTCGTTCGCAGGATATCTGGCGGAGGTAAAAAAGGTGCTTTTATGCGTTCTGACTTTGCTAATGAAGATATACAGAAGCGTGAAGTTGATGATGACGTGCATAAGCTGTTGGGACGAAAAGATTTTGCCGGAGTCAGCTGTTATGTTGTGGAAAGCGAGCCTGTTAAGAAAAATGATACCAGCTACAGCAGAAGAGTTGTGTGGGTGCACCCAGAGATATTCCAGCAGTTGAAAACAGAATACTATGACAAAGGAGGCAGACTGCTGAAAGAAGCTACATACGGAGGCTTCGAAACTATCAGCGGCATTACTACTTATACAAAAGTTTTGATGGAAACACCAAGAGAAGAGACTCAGACATATCTTGAAAGGAGTGGTATCAGATATAACGAAGAGATACCTGATACTGTTTTTGAACAAAGTAACCTGAAGAGATAATCGTGCACAGAAAAGCACTCTCCATACTTATCTTCTTCACCTTTCTCCTGAAGGCATGGGCAGACCCTGTTGGCATTGATCCGCTGGCAGGGTTTGACATGGGTGCTGAGTTACTTTCAGCTTCTGATGACAGACATTACAAATTCGGCGGATATGTGGAATACACTGCTAAATATGCATGGGATTCAGGAGAATACCTGAATAACAGGGGGAAAGCTTTTGGTGAATATAATCATGAAATAGGAAAATACAAATTTTATGGTTCTGCATATGCCTCATACGACAATGCACCAGAGGAGTGGAATGGAACTGCTGCGAAAGCTGATGTGTATGAAGCATACCTTGGCTACGGCGGCGTGAGGTGGAACATTGATGCAGGGATGAAGATGCTTCGGTGGGGGGCGGGGGACGGCATAAACCCCATGGATCTTATAAATCCGAAAGATCACCTTAACCCTGTTGCGGGTGCGAGATCTGATGCACGGCTGCCTGTCCTGCTGCTGAACTCAGTCTATACGGCAGACAGGTTCATTGCAGAGGTGGTCATAATCCCGTCTGCTGCAGTAAATGAACTGCCGGAAGATGAAAGTCCCTGGGAATATTCATATCTGAGAGAATTACGAAGCTCATTTCAAATAACGAATGAAGATGAGCCGGATTCCCCAGAGGCAGCTTTCAGGCTTATTACCACAGCAAATGGGTGGGATTTTTCCATACTTTATTTTAACGGATACGCTGACGATGCCGTTTTCAGACAGAAGGACAATATGCTCGTTCCGGGGTACGAAAGGTTGACAGCATATGGTTTTAATTTTGCGAAAGGGCTCGAAAAGAGTACATGGAGGGGCGAGCTTGCCTATAAAAAGAGTGACATTTATGCGCATGATTACATTATTGGCGTCATGGGGTTTGACAGAAATTTCGATGACGAGGGGTACTTAAATATCCAGTTCTTTATAGATAACGCTGAAGAAGAGACGTACGGCGTGACCTATGAGGCTTATGATAAATACTTTCGCGGGGATATTAAGGCGGGTTTTCGTGGATTTCATTACCTGAACGATAAAAGCGGAACTTTCGAGACTTATTGCGAATATAAGTATGGTGATGCCGTCACATTTAATTTCGGAGCTATGGCTCTCTATGGTGAAAAGGACAGTGCCTACGGTCAGTTCAGGAACAACGATCACATCTATACTGAGATTAAATACAGTTTTTGAACATATGCGGGTATAAATTATCCGTTATCGGGTATTAAACATATTGTAAATATGTATAATGATTCTCATTATCAAAAAATGAAATATAAATAGGGAAGTTTATGAAACTGATAACTGTATTATTTTTAACAATTTTCGCGGTAACCGGGAGCTTTGCGGCAGAACTGACGAACCTTAATAAGACTTTCAAAAGTGAAGTTGATAAACAGTCAGAGCTGAACAGCAAGAATGTTAAATTTCAAGGTGAGAAAGCAGGAAATGAAGAAAAGATCAGGGAGATGAATAGTCAGAAGGTATGGCTGGAGAAACGTATAGAGCAATATGAAAGGTATATCGTTACTATCAGGGAAAATATCGAAGAACTTAAGCGGAAGAAAGATGAACTGGCTAAGATTGCCGAAGAGCTTGAGCCTTATCTTGATGAGACAGTGGACAGATTAAACGGCTTTGTTGCAGAGGACATACCATTTCTCGAGGAGGAGCGGCGTGCAAGGCTGAATATGCTCCGAACCTCTCTTGCTGATTATAAATTGTCAGCAGGTGAGAAGCTCAGGCGTGTGCTGGAGGCTCTTCAGGTTGAGTCAGAGTACGGCAAAAGTATTGAAAGCAGAGTAACGGAGCTGGAGATAGACGGCAGTATGCTCACCGCTGAGGTGATCCGGTTCGGCAGATTAGGTTATTACTATATGACACCGGATAAAAAGCGTTACGGGTATTACTCATATAACGAACAAAAATGGATTGATATGGAAGAAAAATATAAGTCTGAGCTGGTAAAAGCTGTTGAAATCGCAGACAGAAAGAGGGTGATGGAAGTTATCTATCTGCCTGTGTCTGCAAAAGGGGTGCAGAATGTCAAATAGCAGAATTCTTTTATTCGTTCTGATAGCGCTCCCTTCCTTCGTTTTCGCGCAGGGGACACCTGCGGAAAAGATGAAGGAGAATATAAAAGCTGTTCAAAGTGAAAATGTTCAGTTTTCGGAGAGGATTAATCAACAGCAGAAGGAATCAAAGGCGAGTCTTAAAAGTATAAAAGCAGAAGTGTCTATTCTGGAGAGGGAATACAAAGCGAAACGCAGTGAATTTGAAAAACTGCTGGATGTGGAGAATAAACTTTCAGAAGAGCTGACAAGCAGGCAGGATGAAATAAAAGCTTTGGAAGGGGCTGTGAGAGCCTCTGCAAAAGAAGCGGATGAGATGATTCATGCCAACCCCGTTACGGCAGCCAGACCCGAAAGGATTGCTGAGGTTCAGACTATGCTGGATGACGACAGGTTTCCGGGTATAGCAAACATAAGAAAACTTGTGGATATTTACTTTCACGAGATGTCGGCTTCAGGAGAAGTGGTTACCTATGAAGGGGATGTTATTGCTCCTGACGGAAGCATTGAAAGTGCTGAGATAATACGCTTGGGGCGGTTTGTTACTTATTTTAAAAATGACAACAGGTACGGGCTGCTGAAGCCCAACGAGCAGGGGGATAAACTGCTGGCATTAAGCGGTAAGCTCCCCTCATCTGCCGAGAACGCATTGAAGAAGGCGAAGGTGTTTCCGCTGGACTTTTCCGGCGGGCTTATGTTCAAGCAGTTCGAAGATGGCGGAGCATCCTTTTTATCCACAATCAAGGCTGGCGGGATTCTTGTTTATCCTATTCTTGGTGTGGGGCTTATTGCTCTTATTCTCATACTGGAGAGAGCTTTTGTACTCAGCCGGATAAAATCTACATCCGGTAAAAGGATGGACATGATAATGGAGTTCGCAGAAAGGAGCGACTGGGAGGGCTGTGATAAGTTTTGTGCAGAAAACTCTGCCTTTCCGACATGTAGAATACTTAAAAGCACAATGGGCTATATAGGTGAAACTCAGGAAGTTATAGAAAACGCCATGCAGGAAGCGATACTTCGTGAGCTGCCGAGGATGGAAAGGTTTCTGCCCACTCTGAACATACTAGCTGCCGTTGCGCCCCTTCTGGGGCTTTTGGGGACAGTTACGGGAATGATAAACACATTTAATATCCTCACAATCTTTGGTACAGGTGATCCCCGTATGATGTCAGGGGGGATATCCGAGGCTCTTGTTACAACACAGCTAGGGCTTGCCGTTGCAATTCCGGTTATGCTTTTCCACCATATGCTTGAGCGCAGGGTGGATAGGATACTTAATGACATAGAAGAGAAGGGGACACGTTTTGCTGTTGCCCTTCTTAAGAAAGACAGTACAAGGAGCTTCTGATGCTGTCTGAGACCTTTGAGAACACTATTCAGCATTTCCAGAGCGGTGGTATCGTTATGCCGGCTCTCCTGATTTCATCGCTGTTTATGTGGCTTCTGATATTTATGAAGGCATTTCAGTTCGTGCAGATAAGGAAGAGCGAAGTCAGCTTTGAGGAGTGCATGGAAGGTTTCAGAGCGGGTACGCACGTAGGTGCTGCATGGCAGAAGGATGTAATGCAGTTTGCGAGGGAGTCCATATTTCTGTCGGGGAAATACCGCAACAGGATGCTTAACAGCTATCTTAGCACTGTGACAAGCGGTATCTCTCAGCATGTGAATACTGTGTTGATACTGGCATCTGCCGCGCCTCTTTTCGGTCTTTTCGGGACAGTGTCAGGGATGATAGATACGTTTAACGTTATTTCATACTACGGAACAGGCAACCCGAGAGCGATGGCATCCGGGATTTCTGTAGCCCTTGTTACGACACAGGCAGGGCTGGTGGTTGCGGTGCCGGGGCTTGTTATGGGGAGTTTTCTGCGCAGGAGAGCTTCTGTTACTCAGGACAGAATACATCTCTTTGGGCATATGCTGATAAAGGAGCTGGAGAAATGAGAAACAGAAAATACAGTTCCCTGAGAAGAGGGCGTACCGTTGAGATAAATATGGCGCCCCTTATAGATATGATATTTATATTACTGATCTTTTTTATAGTAACAACAAGCTTTGTCAAGGAATCCGGTGTGGATGTCCAGAGACCAAAAGCAGCCAGTGCTGTTACACAGGAAAAGACAAATGTGATAATTGCTGTTACCAAAGAGGGGCAGATTTATATGGATGGAAGATTAACGGATATCCGCTCTGTCCGAGGTTTTATGGAAAGGTTTCTGGCAGAAACCCCAGAAGGGTCCGTTGTTATAACGGCAGATGAAAACAGCCGTACCGGAGAGGTTATACATGTTCTGGATGCCTGTCGTCTTGCAGGTGTGCAAAATATAAGCGTAGCAGCGAGAAAAGAGTAATGAAAAAGCATTTGAATGGCAGCATAACCCTGTTTTCCGCAGTAGTGCTGGCTGTGCTGATAAATCTACTGATTTTCATAGGAATCCCTTTTCTGTCCGCTGCAACGGCTGGGAAGCCCGGCGATATAATTGATAGTTTTGTCAGTTTCAGCATGGAAAAGCCAATGAAAAGACAGGATGAAGAGATAGAGAAAAAGAGGGAAGAAGAGAAGAAGCCTGAAAAACTGCCGGAGATGAACCTGAAACATACCGCTCATAAACTGACAAGACCTAAGCTGGATGTTTCACTCCCTGATCTGTCGTTTGATATAAATGCCAGTCTTTCAGACGGGGTTGCTGTCAGTGTACCGGCGGGCGGCGGGTCTTTTGCCGGAGGGGTGAAGCTGAATTTCGATATAGGAGAGGTTGATACACCGCCTTCTATTGTTTACAAGACTGACCCCGTATATCCATTTACGGCAAAGAGGAGACAGGTCACCGGAAAAGTCATTTTGAAATTTCTGGTGAAAAGTTCAGGAGAGGTCAGTGATATGCAGATCGTTTCTTCTGAGCCTGAAGGCGTCTTTGACGAAGCAGTGAGGAACGCAATAGCTCGCTGGAGGTTCAAACCGGGGATATATGACGGTAAACCTGTGAATACATGGGTGGTAGCACCTTTTGAGTTCAGGATGTAGTTATGAAATATATTATTGTTTTTTTTATGATGTTCTGGAGTGTTTACGCTTTAGCTGAAGAAAAGCTCCCTGTGAAGCTCGCAAAAGTTTTGTATGAGGCACAACAGATGATGCGGGCGGATAAGTATGCGGAAGCGATACTTAAGCTGGAAGACTACAGGTTGGCAAATTCCGAAGATGCAGGTCTTTATTATCTTGTACTGGGGAACGCTTACTATAAAGACGGGAGGGTACGTGATGCCTATACAGCATTTTCAGCAGGCTTAAGCAGATATAGTGAGAATGAAGATCTGTGCAGAAACTCTGCTGTGGCGGCATATGAGCTGAAAAATTACTCTGCTGCTCATGAATACTTTTATCGTTTATATAGAATGACAGTGAATCCTGAGCACCTTTTCCGTGCCGCAGTCTCTTTGTATCTCATTGAGGATATGCAGGGAGCCGACAGGCTGCTGGAAGAGCTGATGACAAAGAATAAAGAACCGGAAACCGAATGGGTTAAACTCGCTGTTACGGTGAAAATGGAGATGAAACGATGGCGTTCAGCATCTGTGCTGCTGAGAGATTATCTTGAAAAGTTTCCACAAGACGCAAAAATGTGGCGGGTGACGGCACAGGTCTACCTTAATATGGAGCAGTTCAGTAATGCCGCCTCGGCTATTGAAACAGCTTACAGTATAGAATCTCCGAAGCGGGGTGATATTATGAATCTCGCAGACATATACAGCTATGCAGGTGCGCCTGTCAGAGCAGCGGAAACCCTTGCGAAAATAAGCAGAACAGAGGAAGAGCTGATACATCTGGCAGAACATTATGCGATTGGCGGGGATTATTTAAATGCTGTCAGGATAACTGATGGTCTTATTGAGTCAGGCAAAAACAGAGATAAGTATTATAAACTGAAAGGGAAGTATTTGTATCAGGCAGGAGAGTACAGCAGAGCATTGGAAACTCTTAAAAATTCCGAACAGAGGGACGGTGATTCCCTTATGCTTCTGGCTGTATGTGCATGGCATGTAAACGATCTGAATACAGTTAAGACGGCATACGAAAAGGCACTGACAATACCTGCTTTCCGGAAAACTGCTCAAAGCGGACTTAATGCCGTAAACAGTCTTATGGCTGATGCTAACTGATGGGGTAGGGAGACATAAAATGAAGAAAAACTTTGACACAGATAAGCAGACAAAGATCATAAACAGTAAAGCTCTGCTGGAAAACAGGTCACTGGTATACATCGAACATGAAGGACAGATGTATACATTACGTATGACGAAAGAGAGGAAACTTCTTCTCACCAAATAGAAACGAATAAGCCAGCCAAAGCACCAGCCTGTAGCCAGCTATAAAATATGGAGGACTCACAGATGAATATTGGTGCATTAAGCAGATCTAGCTTTTTGTTGATAATTTTACTCGTACCTTTCACCATTTTTGCCCAGGAGGGGAAAGAAGGCTTAGGGGTGGCGGAAGCGGAGAAAGTGCAGACACTTCAGTCTACGACAGTGACTGCCAGAAAGGCGGAAGAGTCCGCAAAAGACGTTCCCTTCAGCCTGAGTGTGATAAGCGGAAACGAACTTGAAAACCGCAGACTTGCCAATCTGGAAGACGCTTTGCGGCAGACTCCGGGGATAGAAGTTGACACCTATGGCGGTTCTGATACGCGGAATATAAGAATAAGAGGGGTGGGTTCCCTCGAATCAGTTAGCATGGATGACACATCTGTTGTTATCAATGTAGATGGTGTACCTCAGGCTGTAGCATCAGCAACACTTAATATTATGGACATAGAGCGTGTTGAGATCCTGAAAGGTCCGCAAGGTACTCTGATGGGCAGAAACAGTGAAGCAGGTGCGATTAATATTATAACCAAGAAGCCTACCAGACATCTTGAAGGGTATCTTAAAGGAGAGTATGGGACAGAAAATACGTTTCTCACAGAAGGTGCTGTAAGCGGTCCTGTTTCCAAAACTGTAAGTATGCGTCTGGCTGCGAAGTATTCGGGCTATGACAATCAGGTCGAGTATTATAATTCTACTGAACCCATCACAGAACCTCGGAACTTTGCTGTCCGAGCTACACTGCTGTGGGAACCAACAGACAAAACTGATGTAACGTTTTCTATAGGTCATGAAGATATAGACAACATGACAGGAGCTGATATCCTTGCTCCGTATGATGACGAACAGAAAACTGATATTCCAAAAGACAGTTATGATACTGAGAAGAGTGTTGATAGATTTACTCTTATTTTCGAGCATGAATTCAGCGCTTTTGATTTTACTTCTGTTACCGGGTATGTTCACACCGATGCAAACCAGCAGCAGTATATCTATAACGGGATGATATATAGAGAATTTTATGGATTCGTACCCGAAGGGTCTATGACCAGAGAGCTAGAACAGAAGGCTTTTAGTCAGGAATTGCGCTTAAGCTCAAAGTCCGGAAGTGATATCTTCTGGGTTACCGGAGCAAACTATTACAGGTCTGAAAGAGACCTGAATAATGTTGATGCTTACGACACGTTTTACAGTATTGGTTGGTACAATGCTGATCTGTATAAAACTTTCGAAACCACAGACATTGGCGTTTTTGGTGAGGTTACATACCCTGTAACTGATAAACTGAAACTTACCGGCGGTTTGCGTTATACGTGGGATAAAAAGGAGTATGATACAGACTGGACGGCTAATCCATCAAACCCCAGCACAATCAGAACAGCCTCTGATTCTGATGAAATGTCTGAATCCTATGGAACAGGGAGAGTTTCTGTAAGCTATGCTGTGCGTGAGGATACGAATGTTTATCTTACTTATGCCAGAGGGCATAAGGCAAAAGGATATAACGACTGGGGAAACGCGTTTATAAACGGATACGATAACGATCTTATATATGACGAAGCTGAAATAGATAGTTTTGAACTGGGGGCAAAGTTTGAAGCTCCGAATGGTAAATCAGGCTTAAACGTTGCATTCTTTTATAACGATATAAAAGATGACCATGTGATGGTATGGAACCACATGGATAGAGTATCTGACGTGGAGAATTTTGATACAGAGAGCAAAGGTGCAGAGTTCAGCGGTTTTGTTAAACCGGGGGGCGGGTTCACCATCACAGCAGGTTTTGGCTACACCGATGCAGAGATCAAAACTGTGCCGGGCGGCTCAACCTCAGGTGCGAAGGAAGGAAACAGTATTCCAAACTCTCCCGAGTGGAACGCAACAGTTTCGATTGCTCACAGTCTTTCGCTGAAGCCTTTCTGGGGATTTAAAGCACCTGCTCTTGTTACTACTGTGACAAACAGGTATATCGGCAGCAGAGAAGGGGATCCTGCAAACACATTTGAACTTGACTCTTATAACAAACTTGATTTCCGCATAGGAGTAATGAGTGAAAACTTAGAAGTCTATGTGTGGGGTGATAACATATTGGATAAAGTTTATGACCTCTATGGCTGGAACTACGGAGCATCTATGGTGGATGGCGCGGATGTTATCGTTGGCATGCCTTCCAGAGGGCGTATCCTTGGCGTTGGCGCCGCATATTATTTCTGATGCAAAATGAAAAAGAATAATACTATGAAACAGGGGCTGTGGAGCATCATGGCTCCTGTTATGTTTGAAATCAAAGCAGGTATAACACTTGCTGGTCTCAGCGCATTTTCTGCTGTAGGAGCCATGCTTTTTATGGCACTGGCTGTTGGTGCGCTGGTAAACGGCGGTGAGACAGAGTTTATCGGTTTTAGGTTCGGAGTGTGGGAATCAGTATGGTTAACCATACTGCTGACAGCAATCGCTTTTATTTTCAGAACCTATGCTTTTAAAGTTTCGCACAACGGTGCTTTTGCTCTGGAAGAGATCCTTCGTACCAGAATAGCCGGTCATTTAGCAAAGGTTCCTATGGGGTATATTTTAACAACAGGGTCGGGTGCGTTGAAAAAGGTTATGGTGGATGATGTGATGAGTCTGCATGCGTTCGTAGCGGACAGCACTCCTTTCATAGGACGCACGATAGCTGCGCCCGTAGCGTCTATGGCGTTGATGTTTATAATTGACTGGCGGCTAGCTCTTGTCAGTACGATTGTACTGGTTATCGGTTTCACTGTGATGGGGTTTGTAATGCGTGATGCCGCATCATACCGAAAAAAATATGAAGAAGGGCAGGAGATGATAAATTCTGCCGTCATAGAGTTCGTTCAGGCAATGCCTGTGGTACGAACATTTGACGATGGTAAAAGCTCTTTTATGAGATATCAGACCGCTTTGGATATTTATAAGAAAGGGCTGAAAGAGTGGATAAATGCCACGGGCATTCCTGCAAGGATAGGTCTGCTCATACTCAGCCCCATTCCTACTTTGCTGGCTGTAACCGCTGCGGGTATATATTTCAAATCGGCAGGAACTTTGTCGTTCTCTGCATTTGTAGCGGCACTTATGATGAGTACAGGTATGGCTGATGCTATGATGCCCTTAATGTGGCTGAATAATTTTATAAAAAAATCTCAGGCGGGGGCTTTCAGAATAAATGAAGTACTCAATTCTCCCGTTCTGTCTGTCAGTGAAACCCCAAAAGAACCACAGGATTCATCTGTTGTGTTTGAAAATGTATTTTTCAGATACAGCAGCAGAAAAGAGTATGCTCTGCGTGATGTGAGTTTTGAAGTTCCAAAAGGGACAGTGACGGCTGTTGTCGGACCTTCAGGAGCAGGCAAGAGCACTGTGGCAAAGCTGATCCCAAGGTTTTGGGACGTTGAGAGCGGTTGTATTAAAGTCGGTGGTATTGATGTCCGGAATATCAGCCCTGAAAAACTTATGGAGCATGTTTCTTTTGTTTTTCAGGATACTTTTCTGTTTCACGACTCGCTTTCTGACAACATCAGAATGGCAAAGCCTGACGCAACCCACGAAGAGATTATAAAAGCTGCAAAAGCTGCATGTATACATGATTTTATAATGACTCTGCCTGATGGATACAGCACAAAAGCGGGTGACAGAGGAGCCAGGCTGTCCGGAGGACAGAAACAGCGGATAACCATTGCCAGAGCGATACTCCGGGATGCGCCGGTTATAGTGCTGGATGAAGCAACAGCGTTTGCTGACCCTGAAAACGAAGAAGAGATAATCAGAGCCATTGCGAATCTCACCAAAAATAAAACCGTGATAGTCATCGCTCACAGACTTTCAACCATCAGAGATGTTGATCAGATAATTGTGATGGATGGGGGCTGTGTTGTCGAAAGGGGACGTCATGAATATCTGAAAGATTCAGGCGGTATATATGCCCGTTTGTGGGGTAACTATGAGCAGGCGCAGTCTTGGGACATTAGTGTCAGAGAGAGGAAAGATGAAGCAAGTTAATAATAAAGTTCTTAACCTCAGGGAATCATACCAGATGTCTCTGGAAATTTCTGATGACAGGAGCGCAGGT
Organism: Denitrovibrio acetiphilus DSM 12809; assembly: GCF_000025725.1. Taxonomy (GTDB): domain Bacteria; phylum Chrysiogenota; class Deferribacteres; order Deferribacterales; family Geovibrionaceae; genus Denitrovibrio; species Denitrovibrio acetiphilus. The sequence goes on along the minus strand of NC_013943.1, from coordinate 1,673,199 downwards.
TTTAAAAAAATGTGTATCTTGTTTATCATTGCCTATATAGCACAGGGGGTATCCTTTACATGTTTCTTCCCTGTTCTTGTATACAGTTTCGGTGAGAATGCAGACCCTTCAAAGGCATTTTTCTGGCTCGGGGTGATGGCATCCCTTGCTTTTGTCGATTCTCTGCTTCGCTGGTTTGCGTACAGGCATGATTATCATGGTCACATAGTGGACATTACAAACAGCCTCCGTGTAAAGCTTGGGAAGAAGCTGCGCACTATGCCTCTTGAAATACTTTATAGCAGGAGGACAGGTGAACTGAATTCTGTTCTGGCAAACAATGTTGAAGAGTCTGTTATGCATATGGGAGTTCTTGCCGGTCAGATATTACAGACATTTTTTATCCCTTTCGGTGTGCTTGTCGTGACGGTATTCATCGATTGGCGTCTGGCGGGGGCACTGCTCCTTATACTTCCTATGGCGATCCCTGTCTATAAATGGCGAAGGCGGCTTTCTCAACAGGAAAAACAGGATGTTGCCGACGCTCACGCTGAAGTTGGCAGTGACATAGTTGAATATATACAGGGAGTTCATGTCCTTCGTGCTTTGAATATGACAGGAGAGAAAGCACAATCTTTGCAGACTTCCCTTAAAAAGCTTAAAAACATACAGAAAGAAGCGTCAACCATGACAGTTCTCCCGTCTCTGGTTATGGCTGCTGTGGTTGAAATCGGTCTTCTGGTGGTTCTGGTATTAGGAGCTTATCTGATAAAAGGCGGCTCGCTGACTATTCCGGTTATGGCTGCACTTCTTGTGGCTGTTTCACGCCTTACCGAGCCTTTATCCCTGTTTGTTCATATTGCAACAATGTTTGACATAATGGGGGCGGGATTTGGCAGGATAAAGGAGCTGATGGGAGAGAAAGAGCTTGATATAGAAGGGCAAGGAGAGATGCCTGACAGTTTTGAAATAGAATTTGAAGGTGTTGACTTTCTATATAAGGATACAGAAATGAAAGCCCTTGATAATGTCAGCCTTAAAATGGAGAAAAATTCCATGACTGCTCTTGTGGGACCTTCCGGTTCGGGTAAAACAACAATAGCTAAAATGATAATGAGATATGCAGACCCTGCAAAAGGGAGCATTAAAATAGGCGGTAAAGATATACGAAGCTTTCAGCCGGATGACCTGATGAAGATGCTGTCTGTTGTATTTCAGGATGTATATCTTTTTGATGACACAATACTAAATAACATCAGAATGGGACGCCCGGACGCAACAGACGAAGAGGTTATGACGGCTGCCCGCAGTGCATATTGCCACGAGTTTATTCAGCGTCTGCCTGACGGGTACGGAACAAAAGCAGGAGATATTGGCGGGAGTCTTTCAGGCGGGGAGAAACAGCGCATTAGCATTGCCCGCGCCATACTGAAAGATGCCCCGATAGTTATACTGGATGAGCCTACAGCAGCTCTGGATACTGAAAGTGAGCTTGCTGTTCAGAGGGCTATTGATGCTCTTGTATATGACAGAACTGTTATAGTAATAGCTCACAGACTATCCACCATTGCCGGAGCTGACAGTATTATTGTTATGGATGAAGGCAGGGTTCGAGAATCCGGCTGTCATAGTGACCTGCTGAAGCTTAATGGCAAATATAAGGCGATGTGGGAATCTCAAAAGAGGGTGCAGGAATGGCAGATTCATGTAAGTGCATAAACAGAGCGCCTGCAAAAGTTAAGTCGAGAGAGCTTTTTATGCTTTTTTCGCTTTTTGTGGTGCAGTTTCTCGGTTTCAGCTTTTTGCTGGAGGGTCTGATCGTTATATTCAGAAAGAATGGTCTGCCCCTTGAGAAGATTGGCTTTGTTTACCTGCTGGGGATATTTATGGTTTTTAAATTTCTCTGGGCTCCTTTTATAGACAGAGTTCGGCTTTTCAAAGGTGTGGGGCATCTTAAAGGGTGGCTGGTTTCTATTCAGTTTCTTCTCTTTGGTGTTTTAGTACTGATTGGCATGTGTGATGTCACCGAGCATATTACTGTGATAATCGCTTTGAGCATGGTTGTTGGTTTTCTGGCTGCAACACACGACGTCGCACTGGACGCACTTGTTTACAGGTTAGTCGGAGAGAGTAACAGAGGCGTCGGAAACGGAATAAAAATAGCAGGCGGTATGATGGGATACATGCTGGGGGGCGGTTTGGCTCTTGTTCTGTATGGGCTTCTGGGGTGGTCCGGGAGTTTTATTTTTATGTGTACACTCTCTGTTCTGGCTATTGGGCAGCTTCTTTTTTTCAAAGAGGGGGAGCATGTATCTTATGGGAAAGAAAAGATTCCTTATCACAGAATAATTCTACGTTTCTGGAGTGGCAGAGGGAAGATGCGCTGGCTCAGGCTTATGACAATATACCCTATGGGCGTGTCTCTTTCGTATTTTCTGATAGGTCCTATAATGGTTGATGTCGGGTGGTCTGTTGAGAAGATAGGATTTATTGTAAATGTCTTAGGAGCTGCCGTCGGTGCTGCCACTGCTTATATTTGTGGTCGTATGATAAACAGATTAGGCCGCAAGAGAATGCTGGTGGTGTTGGCTTTTATGCAGTCACTATGTATTCTTATGCTCTTGCTGCCTGTTTTTGGGTATAGCGGTTTCTGGGCAAGTCTTGCAATAGGTTCTATGCTGCTGATCTATGCTCCGTCGTCAACTGTTCTGTCAACTATTATGATGGATATGTGTTCTGAAGAAACTCCGGCAACTGATTTCGCCATGCAGCATAGCCTGACTTTTCTGGTAGGGATTATCAGCGGTATTATGGGGACTATACTGGCTGGTTTTTTCGGATACAGCCTGATACTTATTTCTGCGTCGTTATGTTCTCTGGCAGGGGTATATCTTTCTGTAAGGTTCTATAGCGCTGCAGACACGTCTGATGAAACATCCGCTGCCGGAATGATGGCTTCTGAAAGCTTAAACATATGATAAACAGGTGAAAGAAATGAAAGAAATTAAACCTTTGATGATTGCTAATATTTTATGTATTTCCGCTTTGATGGCATTTCTGTCTGTGGTTGGCCCTCTTATCAGAGAGCTTGGTCTTCAGGAATGGCATGCAGGTCTTACTGTCGCTGTTGCAGGTGTTATCTGGATAGTTACAGCACGGGCGTGGGGTAAGCGAAGCGACAGAACCGGAAGACGCATTATTCTGCTTGCCGGCACTCTGGGATTTACCGCCTCTTATATGGCTCTTGCCGCTTTTGTAGATTTCGCGCTTGTGTCGCCTCCGGCAGTTGTAGTTACACTATTTATACTGATTTTTACACGGGGGATGATAGGGTTGTTTTACTCCGCTGTTCCTCCTGTTTCTGCGGCATATATAGCTGATAAAGTAGAACCTGTTGAGAGAGCTTCATATATGGCTAAACTTGGTGCATCAACAGGTATGGGGATGATCTTCGGACCTGCTTTCGGAGGGATGCTGGCTGTTTATGGTCTTGCGGTACCTCTGTATGTTGCGGCATTATTACCACTTATAGCATTTATGGTGCTTTATTTTAAACTGCCTGAATCAAAACAGGAGCACACAGAGCAGGATGGAAAAGTAAAAATGGTGGATCCTCGTCTGAGGCTGCCCATGTCTGCTGCTTTTCTTACCATGTATAGTGTAGTTACGTCGCAGGTTTGTCTTGGTTTTTTTGTGATGGACGGTCTTGGACTGGGAGTTATAGAAAGTTCAAAGGTTACGGGGTATACCCTTTCATCTATAGGTATTACATTTGTTGCCAGCCAGATAGCTGTTTCACGGTTCAGGTCGGTTATGCCCTCTTTATGGTTGAGAATAGGTGCTGTTACAGCAGGGATAGGGATGGCGGTTGTATCTGTTATGGACTCGCAGCTTGTGCTAATATTCGGCTTTTGTGTGGCGTCTTTGGGAATGGGGATGATATTTCCAGCCTTTCAGGCTCTGGCGGCTAATTCTGTTGAATCACACGAACAGGGGATGGCAGCAGGGACTGTTTCCGCCGCTCAGGGTATAGGTATGATAGCCGGTCCCCTTGTGAGCACCGCTTTATATGGGTTGGATCCTGTTGTTCCTTTTGCTGCTGCTTCTTTAGCCTTTATATTTCTTTCTGTTGTTTCGCTGAGACACAAAGACAGGAACATTGTTCCTGAGCCTGCTGAAGTGTAGAAAAAACAACTAAATCTTTTGCGGTGCTGCACATATTGGTTTTTACCAGTGCATTTTTTGTGCATATGTGCGGCATCTGCCATATCTCAATGGCAGTAAATACACCCGCTGCCGGCAATGAGATGAATTTCTGATAGAAGAGTTATCTTCCTGTGCAACTGCGATTAAAGAAATACAAGCGAAACAGGAAAATACAAAAAATCAAATTTAACCTCATATTTTCTCCTTTATAGTTTTCAATACAATTTCACAGAGATACATAGTTAACAATGTTCAGATAGTGAGTTCTGAACCTGACCACATTTTTAAATGTTATGGTTTTTACGTATTTTATTGGTCGATAATTAGTTTGAGCGATTAATATTTTGTATAGCGGCATAACAAGAATGAGCTGTATGAATATTAAAATATTTAAGCTGCTAAGTTAACTTTTTTTGAAGCACAAAAACACTATTTATTGTATGATAAAAAGCTGTTCAGAAGTTCCCCTGAAACACAAATATTAATTTAGAAACTACTCTAACAATATGTATATTTTTTTCTCGTTTAAACAGGAGATGTATTATGAGTCGGAAACGTTTTGATTATTCATTAACAATTTTTATTATTATTTTCTTGGTAAGTATTGCAGCACCCGTCAATCTTTTTAAGGTTCCTCCGGTTATGTTTTTCATGATGTCATCTTTAAATCTTAGCATAGCGTCAGCAGGATTCATGATGTCTGTATTTGCTATCATGGGCATAGCTCTCGCTCTGCCTTCCGGATTTATAGTGCATGGTCTGGGGCTGAAGAGGTCAGGGATAGTGGCTCTTGGTGCCCTTATGATAGGGTCATTTATAGGATGGGCATCTGACAACTCTGCGCAGATGATCATAAGCCGTATTATCGAAGGTGTGGGAATGTGTCTAATTTCTGTTATTGCTCCGGCGGCTATTGCAGTCTGGTTTCCTCCTGAAAAACGCAGCATACCTATGGGGATATGGGCAACCTGGGTATCTGCCGGCAGCATCCTTATGTTTCTGATAGCTCCTGCCATGAATAGTTTTTGGGGCTGGAAATCAGTATGGGGGTTTAGCAGTCTTTATACTTTAGTTATGCTTTTTGTGTTCATTCTTTTTTTCCGTATGCCTGATACCCTCAATGAGAGTATAAATGAAGAACATGGGGGCGATGATGAGAGTTCTTTCCGTCCATACTCAAATACCAGCATATGGGTTCTGGCTGCTGTTTTTGTTATTTTTAATATAATGGTGATGGCAATATGTACATTTATGCCTTCATTCCTTGAGATTCAGCGTGATTTTACTCCTGAAAAGGCATCTGCGGTTACAAGTCTTTTTCTTGTTGCTTCTCTTATCATCAGTCCAGTCGCAGGTTATATTGCATACCGTATTAAATCATATAAGAAAGTAATTCTATGCGGCATATTTTTTGCCTCAATGGGAGTCGCACTTCCTTTTGTTGTTTCTGACAAAATGATCCCCTTCACACTTATACTTCTTGGTTCTTTTGCAGCAATGATAGCGCCAGCAGCTTTTTCAGCAGCAGCAGAAATAATGAAATATCCGTCACATGCAGGGGCGGGCATGTCTATTCTTGCTTTCGGTCAGTATATCGGTATGTGTGTCGGACCAGCTTTGTTTGGTGAGCTTATAGAACATGCCGGTTGGGTGACAGCGGCACTTATGCTTATTCCTATTATGCTGACTGGTTTTGTGCTTGTCTTTTTTATTAAAGTTAAATAGGGAAAATGGGCGGATGATTTTCCGCCCTTATGAAAAGATAGGGATAATAAACCTTTTAGTGACGGTTACCATTAATGTGGCTACCAGTGAAGCTACGAAACTGCTTGGTATCAGCAGGGCGACTCTCTATAGAAAGCTTAAAGATTGAATAGCGACTGTCTTTCTGTTTTGAATTTGCCCGATGCCGGGAGAAAATCCTAACCGCATCTTTTTCTATCGTTATTACTTGCTGAACATGTCGATTAGTTAGTTCTTTATCAATAATATACGTTTATAATAATACTGAGCACGCCTTTATTTTCATTTAGAATTAATTGACAATACTTTTACGTTTGAGTATAAAACAGATTATGCGTTATGTAATGAAATATATAACGAAAAACAGATGGAGAATGCAAATGTTAATGATAAGAAGTGTTTTTGTAATGTTCATCAGTATGATGATGCTCAATGTATCTTTTATCGCATCTGCTGATGAAGAAAGTGTCTATAAGCTTGGAGAGATCAGTGTGAGCACCGAACAGGCACAAACAAGCTCAGCTACAATTAATTCTAAACAGCTTTACAGGGAGCAGTTTGAAAAGGCAGGGATGAAGGATGTGACGGAAGCCCTCGGTATGATGCCCGGTATTTCTATCACCAGCGGAACCAGAAACGAAAAAAATATCTATGTCCGCGGTTATGATCAAAGGCATATTCCAATCTTTATGGATGGTATTCCCGTTTCGCTCCCGTATGACGGCTATGTTGATATGGGCAAGATAGGACTTTACAGCGTTGGGAAGATAGAGCTTCAGACCGGCGCTCCATCTGTTGATTTTGGTGCAAATGCGTTGGGAGGGGCTGTAAATATTGTCTCGAGAAAACCTGTTAAACCGTTTGAAGCGGAAATGGATCTCGAATACGGGAGAAACAATAGATTCAGCTCAGGTCTTTCGCTGGGGACTAAGCAGGAAAAGTTTTATATAGCATTTTCCGGTAATTACGAAGACTCTGACGGCTATATGCTTTCAGATAATTTTCACAAAACAGTGAAAGAGGATGGAGACGAGAGAGAGAACTCTGACTATCTGTCAAAAACAGCTAATTTTAAACTTGGTCTGACTCCCACTGACAAAACGGAAGTTAGTCTGGGGTACAACTACATCGCCAGCGAAAGGGGTATTCCTCACGGTGTTCTGGACTCTTCAAGGTACTGGCGTATGACCGATTGGGATAAGAAGACATACTATCTTATAGCGGACACAGCTTTTGACCACTTGAAGGTTAGGGCGAGAGTCTACCGTGATGAGTATTACAACGTTATTAACTCTTATGATGACGATACATACAGCACCCAGCTTTCCAGAAAGGCATGGGAGAGCACATATGACGATTATGCTATGGGAGCTGTTCTCGGCATGACAACAGATATAATTCCGGGAAATACAGTGTCTCTTACATTTCAATACAGAAGAGATCAGCACAAATCAAAAGGTGACTCCGGCGAACCGTGGTTGAAGTATGAGGCTGATACGGTTTATGCAGGTATCGAAGACGCTATTGTGCTTAACAACAAGCTTCTGCTGACCCTAGGGCTTGCCTATGACAGAAACGAACCTGTACATGCTGATAATGAAGACGGCACAGAAGGGGACGATCTCAGAGATTCTATACATACTTTCAGTCCGAAGGCTGAACTTCTCTATACATATTCAGACGAAACCCAGTTACACGCTTCTGTTGCTAAAACAACACGTTTTCCCTCTCTGAAAGATCTGTATTCTACTTATATAGACGGCGACTATGTTGAAAACCCCGATCTTGAAGAAGAGAAGGCCGTAAATTATGAAATTGGTGTTAAACAGGCTCTGAGCAGTTTTGTTACACTTCAGGCAAATGTCTTCTATTCTGAAATAAAAGACCTTATTACAGATGGGTCAGTAACTATTGACGGCACTGTTTATGACCAGAAACAAAATGCCGATAAAGCTACGTATAAAGGTTTTGAAGTTTTTCTGAACGGAACTTTTATGGATATCAACGACGTTACACTTGCCTACACATATCTTGATGCTAAAAATGAAAGCAGTGACAGAGATACAGACAAACTTGTTGACCGTCCGGAACACAGGCTTTTTCTCAATCATGTTCTGACACTCAATAAATTTTATGTTTCCTCCAACCTTACTCTTCAGACAAGCCAGTACGAAGAAAACAGAGGCGACTGGACAGAGATGGGCGGGATGTACCTTGTAGATACAAAAATAGGCTACAATGCGATGGAGCGTGTGACGGTTGAGGCTGGTATCGAAAACCTCTTCGACAGAGATTACTCATACTCTGAGGGATTTCCTCAGGAGGGGAGATACTGGTTTACAAGGCTTATGATAAAGATCTGATATGACAAAAGATAAAACGACTCTGCAAAACAAATGGGAAAGAGGAGCGGTTGCCGGAGGTGTCTGGGGCACCTCTGAGCTTCTGCTCGGGTCTCTGCTGCATAACCTGAAAGTACCCATGAAGGGATACATAATGGCAAGCATTGGTATTGCACTACTTTCGGGAATTAATGCCAGATGGAGAGAACAGGGGCTTTTCTGGCGGGCAGGGCTGACAGCTGCAATACTTAAATTCTTTTCCCCTAGTCACAAGATTATAAATCCAGCTATATCTATATCTTTTGAAGGCTGTCTGATGGAAGCCGGGCAGAAGATTCTGGGGAGTAATGTTTTTGGCTTTGCTCTGGGCGGTTCTCTGGCGCTGCTGTACACTCTTGTTCATAAATTCATACGTATGCTTATGATGTATGGAGCAAATATATATATATTGTATGCGACATTTATTGAGGAAACAGCAGGGGTTACAGGGCTGAAAAGCCTCACTCCTGTTGCCGGTATTATGATCATTGCATCAGTTTATGCTGTGTGGGGTTGCATTGTTGCTGTTGCGGGATATAACGTAGGAAGGTCTATCGAGAATAAGCCGGCTCATATGCTTTATATCAAAGAAATTCCCGTTGCCCCACAGGTTCAGTCAGAGCCTGCCATGGGTTCTTCCCCTGAACCATCTTTTCCATGGATGGCAGCGAATCTGATATGTGTGATTATGACTTTTATCTTTTTGTCGGAAAACAGTGTCGTGATACCTATGATGCTGATATTCAGTGTATATACAGCAGTGCGTTACCGCAATATGCTTAAGAAATTTCTTAAGCTGAAGTTCTGGCTTCCTATCATTGTGATATCTTTTCTGTCAGGTGTTTTTATATATGCTGCTGACGGGAATGGCGTGTTATCAGTTGTTGCGATATCCGGAGGAGTAAGGATGGTGTTTAGAGCATATTTTATGGCTTTATTCATCACAGGGATAACATTTGAAATCACCCATCCGGTTATCAGGAACTTTATTCAGAAGAGATACGGGGACACAATAAAGACTGCCCTTCAAACAGCAGGTATTACAAGAAATGCTGTTGAACCAATCTTCGCAGGGAGAGGCGCCATGAAAAATCCCGTGAGAACTTTCCGTTCCCTTGTTACAACCGCACACTCTGTGGCTGAGAAGCAATTTGCAAATGTGATAATTGTCACGGGTGGGGTTAATTCCGGTAAAACTACATTTATGCTGAAAGAGGCTGAAAGGCTTTCGTTTCTGGGTGTTTGCGGTTTCTGTGCCTTCGCGCATCAGTTGGAGCCTGTGAAGGACAAATATTATATCAGGAATCTCCGCAGCAATGGAACTGAGCTGTTTTGCCAGAGAGACAGGACGGGTAAGTTTATTTTTTCGGAAACAGCACTTCAGTATGGCATTGAAACTGTCAGAAGAGATATGAAAGACAGTAAATATGTTTTTATAGATGAAGCAGGAAAGCTGGAGCTTAAGGGAGAAGGGTGGTTCTCTCTTATTAAAGAAGTTATGAAGACTGACCTTACTGTAGTCATTAGCGTAAGGGATATTTTTTTGCATGATTTTGTCAGTAAATTCGGCATTATCAGACCGGCGGTTATTAATGTTGAAAAAATATGAAGAATATAAAATATTTTACGTTACAGTGGTTCTGTCGATTGCTTTGCATATAATGATTGCGTACCGTCTTGATCTGAACGATAAGACAGTTTATGCGAAGCTCACCCCCGCTGCTTTTTCTGATGTAACTGTTCGGTATGTAAAAAAACGTCCGGTTCCTATAACTGCAAAAGCCCCCGAAGAAACAAAGCCGTTGATGAAGGTTAAACCCGTTATCAAAAAGGAGATAACAAAAGCAAAGGTTGCGAAAAAAAAGCCTGTGGAAAAAGTTAAAGCTTTGGAAGCTCCGGTTTTCAAAGAAATTGCTGAACCTGAGCCTCAGGTTGAGTTAACCGCATATGAACAGGTTAAGTCTTTGCCGGAAGTTACTCCGGAGAGTGAGACATTTACACAGGAAGCCCCTCTGGTTGAAGAAGTGGTTCCTGATGCTGTGCCTGCGCCTATTGATACATCAAATTTAGTTTCATATGAGAAACTTGATAAGATAAGACATAAGATAAAAAATAACCTGAGCTACCCCTCTGCGGCAAGAAGAATGGGCTGGACAGGCGTTGTGAAAGTCGAGATATGCCTTTCTCCCGTTGGTCAGCTTAAAAACATTACTATACTGGACTCTTCGGGGTATAAAGCGCTGGATAAAATTGTACTTAAATCAATAAACAAATCTGCCCCCTTTAATGTTAGCTTCAATAAAGATATAATTATCAGTCTGCCCGTAAGCTTTACTATAAACGGTGCAGAAATATAGCAGGAGATTACCGATGCTGAGACAGAAAACAACTAAATTTAATATGGCGGAAAAGTGGAATAAAAGAGCTGCTACTTATCCCAGATTTAAAGATGAGACCACTGGGTTTGAAGATAGCGTAATTGAAATGATTCAGGAGAAAGGTGTTCCGCTGAAAGGGAAGACGATTCTTGATATAGGCTGTGGTACAGGGCGCTATACTCTGCGTCTGGCTAAAATAGCTAAGGATGTCACCGGTACAGACATATCAGAAGACATGCTCGCTATAATGGACGCTGATGCCAGAGACGAAGGGTTGTCTAATCTTAAAAGTATCAGAGTGAACTGGAAAGAGTATACGACTGATGAAAGATGGGATGTGACATTCTGCACAATAACCCCTGCGGTTAAAACTCCGGAAGATTTTGCTAAAATGGTTGATTATGCATTAGAAAATGTGGTCTTTCTCGGTTGGCACGGACGTGTTGAGCCTGAAATGGTTATGAATGTGTATGCAAAATTCGGTATTGCCCCCATGAAGCTTGATTTTGCTGATAGCTTTATCAAGTGGCTGGATGAGAATAAGCTTAATTATACCCATACACCAATGACTGATGAGTGGGAAAGGCACAGAAGCATTGAGGAAATGGTCGAAAAACTTGCTGATGAGATCAGAGAATACAACGTTGAACCGGACAATGCTGTGATAAGAGCAGAGCTTGAAAAGTATTCTGAAGATGGTGTTAATCTCGCTTATGCTACAATAGTTAATCTTGGTCTGATAATAGTAAAAAAATGAGCCTTCATTGGCTAAGGCTGATCAGTTAACCTTTTAGAAAGCAGGTTAACTGATCTATCTTCGGTATTGCCCTTAAGAAAATCAAGGTGTTAAGCAATCTTAAATATGCTGACAGTTTCTTTCAGAGTATCAGAAAGCCGGCTGAGATTTTTTGAAATATCCATAAGTTCATTAAGCTGCTGTTCTGTTGTTTGTGAAGCGTTAGATATATGAGAGACGCTGTTGCTGATTTCTGTGGTGGTTGCTGCCGAGCGTGTCATATTAACTGTGTAAAGTCGTAATTCTGTCTTCATAGTTGATATATAGCTGTGAGTATATTACACCCCAATCCCTGATTGGCATAGTCCATTTCTTTTCGATACCTAAAATAGCTAAATATAAGAGCTTTACAAGGGATTCTTCCGTCGGAAAGGCTCCTTTTCCTTTGGTTGATTTCCTGATGGCAGAATGGAAGCTCTCAACCGGATTCGTGGTATAAATCAGCTTCCTGAGCTCCTTGGAATATTTGAAATACGTAGAAAGCTCAGTCCAGTTGTTCCGCCATGATTTCGAGATGTTAGGATATTTGCTGTCCCACTTCTCAGCAAAGGCATCCAGCTCAGCTCTGGCTTGTTCCTCGGTCGCTGCGGCATAGATTTTCTTGAGGTCAGCAGCCACAGTCTTACGCTCCTTCCAGGGCACAAAGCGGAGAGAGTTGCGTATCTGATGGACTACGCATTTCTGAATCTCAGACTGTGGAAAAGCGGCTGTTATAGCTTCTGAGATGCCCTTGAGGTTGTCTACGGCAAAGATAAGAATATCCTGTACTCCACGGTTCTTTAGCTCGTTCATAACTGTCAGCCAGTATTTAGCGGATTCTGTCTCGGCAAGATACAGCCCCAGACAGGATTTATGACCTTCCATGCTGATGCCGATCACAAAGTAGATAGTGACGTTGCGAACAGCTCCGTCCACACGCATCTTTAAAACCATGCCGTCCATAAAGACGATGGCGTATATCTCTTCCAAGGCTCTGTTCTGCCATTCTTTAGCCTGTGGGAGAATCTTGGCTGTAATAACGCTGACTGTCTCCGGCGATAGCTCATGACCGTAGATATCAAAGATGTGCTCTTTGATGTCACGGTTACTCATACCCCTGGCATACATGGAAATTACTTTAGCTTCAATGCCTGATATATCTGTCTGGCGTTTCTTGACTATTTCAGGCGAAAAGGTTGATAGGCGATCACGGGGTACTTCGAGTTCCATTTCGCCCATTTGTGATTGTACTTTCTTGGAAGAACGACCGTTACGGCTGTTGCCGTCACTTACGTTCGGTTCATGTTTCTTATAGCCTAAATGAGCTTCAAGCTCACCTTCGTAGAGCGTTTCTATGACTTCTTTCATCATGTCACGCATAAACACCTGAAGGTCTTCTGTGGTCTTTACATCGCTTTCAGCAAGCAGATCTTTCAGTTTGTCCTTGTTGAATTTCATCATAAACCTCGCATGTTAGTTTAACACATACGACGTTTACACACTTTTATTTACACGCTCTTGCTGCCTGTTGTTCTGATGCTGTTGCCATTTGTGTTACCATGTCTAATGTCACAGTGGCAACATCTATGATCATATCAAGTTTATCATTAGATATTTGAGCAATTTCTTTACCTCTTTGAACTGTATCAACACCGCTTTTTATACTGGTGCTGACATTTTCTGACTCAGCTTGTATTTCATCAACCATTTTTGATATTTCGCTTGTGGCTGTTTGTGTTCTTTCAGCAAGTTTACGTACTTCGTCTGCCACAACTGCAAACCCTCTTCCGTGTTCTCCTGCTCTAGCTGCTTCTATGGCGGCATTGAGGGCAAGCAAGTTGGTTTGGTCTGCTATGTCATTTATAACTATAGTTATATCATTGATCTGAGTTACGGAAGAGGTCATTCTTGCAATGACATCTGCTGATTCTTTGACAAAAGAATTGATCTGTTCCATCATTTTTACAGTATCATTGACTGCCTGTTTGCCTTCTTTGGCATTTTCTTTTGTTTCTTCTGCTTGTGATGCTGCGGTGTTTGCATTTTCACTCACCTGCAATACTGTTGTATTCATTTCTTCTATTGCTCCGGCAAGGCCTAGTATGTCCTGTGCCTGTTTATGCAGTTCAGATGCCATGACTTCTATTGTATGGTTGATGTTTTCGCTTTCATTTGCAGCATCAGCGGAAAGGCTTACAACACTTTTGAGGCTTTCTGAAAGTTTCTGGATAAATTTGTTGAAATAGTGCCCAGCCTGATTCAGTTCATCTTTACCACCTGCTTCAAGTTTTTTGGTAAGGTCTCCTTCTCCTTCAGAAATGTCAGCCAGCATTATTACAAGCTTATCAAGTGGTTTAAACCCATAAATAAGGAAAGCCATTAGGAGACATGCACTTAGAACCATCAGGAATATACTTGTAATAATAATAGTTAAAGTCTGGCTTTTAATTGGCTGGACTATTTCGTTTTTATCAATTGTGATTGCGCATATCCAGCCATTGGCGGGAACCACATAGTAATATAGCATTTTCTGTATGCCGTTAAAATTATACTCATATGTTCCGCTGTCAGATTTTTCTACCAGTTCTTTAAACCCAGGCATTTTATCAAATGCATTTGCTTTCATTATCAAAGATTTATTAGGGTTGGCTATCATTGTGCCGTCTTTGTATATAATAAAGCTGTAGCCTGATTTACCAATTTTTGTTTCAACAGCTTTGATAAGAGGCTTTAGTTCTAAAGTGGTGCTTATTGCACCTGAAAACCTGTTGTCTGTAAAAAGAGGTGAATTAAGCACAAGTGCTTCTGTTTTATACTGAGAATGAATAAAAGGGGCAGACAGCCCGGTTTTTTCTGTATTTTTTAGATCTACATACCAGTCGCGCGTATGCGGGTTCCAGTCTGATGGAGGAACCCAGCCTTCGGACTGGACAACTTTGTTTGTCCCCTCAAAAACAACAAGAAATGATTTGAAGTCAAACTGGTTATTAAATGGAATAATCCTGTCAGAAATTTCATCCTTTGATATGGTATTTTCTGATAAGCCTTTTGCCATTGCTTCAAGAACAGTTACGTGGCTGTTAACCCATGTATTGATACTTTTTGAAAGATAATATGCTTCTTTTTTAAGGTGTTCTTGAGTCATATTAAGCTGCTGCCCATATGACTTCGTAGTTGTTTGTGTAAGGATGATAATTACAGTAATTATCATTACCGCCACAGCAGCAAATATTATTTTAGTTTTAAGTTTCAAAGAAGCCTCCGCACAGTTTAATACAATTCTGTATATAATAATGACATCCAAAACATTGATTACTTATCTCTCCGCAAAATGTATGAAAATTATATTGAAATAAGGTGGCAAAACAAGGACCAGATTTGAATAAAGCTCAGGGCTAGTTTTTATGTTATAAGGTAATTTTTATTAATATGGAGACATAGAAAAAGTAAAATAAGTATATTTTCTTTAAATTAAGTAGTTCTCTGTATCAACTTGTTTTATATTTTGATGTGTGAAACGTTAAACTTTCATATATGTATTAGATAATCATATTTCTAATATCCTGATAATAAATCCTTTTTTGTTCTGTATTAGTCAACACACTTTTATATCCTGCGTGGTTAAAAGAGAGTTTAAAAGAATGCTTGTAATTAGTTTTTCTTGATATATCATACGTTTAGAAAGTATCGAAACTTTAATGTTTTTGAGGAAAAAATGGTTGAGCAACTTCTGACGGATAGAGATATCTTAATGGTCAGAGAGCTTTTGGCTTCATACAATTTGCAGTACGACGACCATTACGATGTAGTAATGGGCATCCATGATTCTAAAGGGAAACTTATAGCTACTGGTGCGAGGGATGGCTACATTTTAAAAATGATAGCTGTTTCTCAGGACAGTCAGGCTTCGGAAATATACTCAGAACTTATTACTTCGCTTGTTGCTAATGGTTTTGAGGCTGGTCATGAGTCATTTCTTATCTTTACAAAACCCGAATTATATCACGCTTTTACAGCACTTAATTTTCATTTACTGAGTGTAACATCTAAGGTTGCTCTGCTGGAATACGGCAGTGGTATCAAGGATTATCTGCGTAAATATAAAAGCTGTGTCAGGAAAGGTGACAATGGAGCAGTGATAATGAACTGCAATCCTTTCACCAAAGGGCATCAGTATCTTGTGGAACAGGCGGCAGCAAAGTGTGATCACCTGTATGTGTTTGTTGTGGAAGAAGATTCATCTTCGTTCCCTTTCCGTGTGCGTTACAGGCTTGTGGAAAAAGGGGTGGCACATCTGGACAATGTAACAGTGCTGCCTACTGGGTATTACGCTGTGAGCCGCGGAACATTCCCTTCATATTTTATAGATGCAGAAACAGATGTCAGCCTTCACCAGCTTGAGACTGATCTTAATATTTTTGTTAAATATATCGCTCCTTTCTTTAATATTACAACCCGTTTTGCAGGAACAGAGCCTTATTGCAAAATAACGGGGGCGTATAACAGCGGAATGCGTAGTATACTCCCCTTAAGTGGTATAAGCTTTGAAGAGATTGAGAGACTTAAAACCGGATGTGATGCTATAAGTGCATCAAAGGTGCGTCGGCTTCTTATAGAAGGTCGAGCACAGGAGGCAGTTAACTATCTGCCCCCTTCAACGATGGAATATATAAATTCTGACGAATTTAATAATGAAATAAATACTTCTCAAATGTCAGGGAGGCATTGATGAAAATAATGAAGAAAGCTCAGGCGGGAACCATGCAGTCAAGCGACTTAATGGTTTTTGTAGAGCCGGCTGAAGAATTACTGATAGACATCGAGTCAACTGTTGCTAAGCAGTTTGAGCACCTTATAAGAGCCAAGGCTCAGGACACTCTGAAAGGACTTGATGTTGAAAATGGCCATATAAGGATAAACGACAGAGGCGCTCTTGATTATGCTATTGAAGCAAGGCTTAAGACGGCGGTTCAGCGTTCGGCAGGAGTTGCAAAATGAAAGGAGCATGGTTTAAAAGCTGCGAAAACGGCAGACGTTTCATCCTAAAGATATCTCAGGGTGAAAATATCCATGAGTCGCTTAAGAACTTTGCGAAAGAGGCTGATGTCAAAAATGCTATGCTTGTTTCAGCTGTAGGTTCTGTTACAGACGTTAGATTCCGCGGGATTAAAACCGGAGCAACGCTTCCTCTGACCAATGCCAGAATGACTATCCATCAGATGGCTGGTCCTTTGGAGCTTTTGGGGCTTTCAGGCAACATCTTTCCTGATGAAAATGATGAAGCTGACGTCCACCTTCATACCATGGTGTCCAAGGCTTCCGGTGAAGTTTTCGGAGGACATCTTTTCGATGCAAAAGTTTTTGCTTCATGTGAGCTTGTAGTGACAGAGATAATTGTTTCCGGTATTGAGAGACATCTTTCAAAATCTGCCGGGACAACAACAATTTTTATTGAGGATAAGTAATGAATAAAGAAGAGGTAAAGCTGAGACGCTCGTTTCTTTATGTACCGGGCAATATGCCGTCCATGATTCAGAATGTTCCTATTTTTACTTGTGACGGGGTTTTTATCGACCTTGAAGATGCTGTCCCCCTGAGTGAAAAAGATGCGGCAAGGGAACTGGTTACTAAGTTTATTGAAACATATAAAGATAGAAATAAAGAAGTTTTCGTAAGAATAAATGCGCTGGATACAGAGTGGGGGTATGATGACCTTGTGAAGGTACTTCCGGCAAAACCTGACGGAATAAGACTTCCTAAAGCGGATACTCCCGAGATAGTGGAAAGGCTTGATACACTCCTTACAGAGTTCGAGGAAGAACTTAAGCTTGAGATCGGAACATTCAAAATCATTCCGTCCATTGAGAGTGCCCAGGGGGTTATCAACTGTATCAAAACAGCAAGATGCTCTGATCGTGTTATTGCTCTTGCTTTTGGTGCGGAGGATTACACTGCAAGTATGGAGATAGAGCGAACTAAAAGCGGTGAAGAACTCTTCCACGCGAGAACAAGGGTTATATGGGCTGCAAAAGCAGCGGGTATACAGGCGCTGGATACTATCTTTGCCGATGTTTCAGACATGGAGAGCTTCGCTAAAGAAGTACGTCTTATCAAAACTCTTGGTTTTTCCGGTAAGTCACTAATTAACCCGAGACAGATAGAGCTTATCCACGAGATATTTGCACCTACAGCAGAGGAGATCGATTACGCAAAACAGGTTGTTGAGGCGATCATTAAGGCAAGGGCAATGGGGACAGGTGTTATATCCCTGAACGGAAAAATGGTAGATGCTCCTGTTGTTAAAAGAGCAACAAGAGTTATCAAAAGCGCCATTTCTCAGGGGCTGATCGAATATGAACTGGATGATGAGGTGATTTATGGCTCGAAATAGTCTGGGCAGGGAGATTCCTGACAGCTTTAATGGAAAAAAATGCATACCATACAAAGACCCGTTTTCAATAAAGCCTGAAGGCGATAGAGCGAGCAGACCTGTCCGCAGAGTTAACCCCGGGCAGAGCAAGATACTCGACGGCATAAGAGAGGCTATCATCGCCAGCGGTTTAAAAGACGGCATGACAATAGCCACCCACCACCACCTCAGAAATGGTGATGCCCTGCTTAATACTGTTGTCAAAGAGATTGATGCTCTGGGCATCAGAGATATAAAGATAGCTTCAAGCTCAATACACCCTGTGCATGCCGAGCTTATCCCATATATTAATAAAGGCGTGATAAGCGCTTTTGAGTGCGGTGTTAACGGTCTGATAGGTGAACTCGCTTCAAAGGGTGAGATCAGGTGTCCGATAACTGTCCGCACACACGGCGGGCGAGCACGCTCTATGGTTACAGGTGAAGTCGTTGTGGATGTTGCGTTTATCGCTGCACCCATTTGCGACATATACGGAAATATGAATGGGTATTACGGTCCTTCCGCCTGTGGCAGTCTTGGGTATGCACATCTGGATGCAGAATACGCAAGAACTGTTGTGGCTGTAACAGATAACCTTCAGCATTACCCAGTGTCACCTGTGTCTATATCTCAGACAAACGTTGATTATGTTGTTGAGGTTGCGAATCTCGGAGACCCTTCAAAGATCGTTTCTACCACAACAAGGATAACAAAAGACCCGATAGGACTTTTGATAGCAAAATATGCAGCAGAAGTCATCGACTGCGCCGGTTTGATGAAAGACGGATTTTCATTTCAGACGGGCAGCGGGGGGACATCCCTTGCCGTTGCTGAAAATGTCCGTAAAAAGATGCTTCAGTATGGTATAAAAGGGAGTTTTGGTTCTGGCGGTATTACAAGTTATTTTGTAAAAATGCTCAACGAAGGTCTTTTTCAGACGCTTTTTGATGTTCAGTGTTTTGACCTTGATGCTGTAGAGTCCATAGGCTCACACCTGAATCATCAGGAGATCAGTGCCGATATGTATGCAAACCCTTTTAACAGCGGGTGTGTTGTAAACATGCTGGATGCTGTTATACTCGGCGCTACAGAAGTTGACGTTGATTTTAATGTTAACGTGAACACCGAGTCAAACGGCTATCTTCTGCATAATACAGGCGGACACAGCGACACAGCAGCCGGAGCGAAACTTTCTATCATTACAGCACCTTCTATAAGGGGGCGTCTGCCAATTATCAGAGACAACGTAACGACAGTTACAACCCCTGGGGAGACTGTGGATGTTATCGTCTGTGAACGTGGTATCGCTGTTAATGATAAACATGAAGATCTGAAAAAAGAACTTCTGAAGAGGAAACTGCCAGTGAAAGATATCCGCCAGCTTCAAAGCGAAATCATAAACATAACAGGGGAACCAAAACCGCTTGAGTTTGAAGATGATGTGATAGCCGTTGTGGAATACAGAGACGGAACAATAGTGGATGCAGTTAGAAGAGTTAAAGAATAAACTTCTGCTGGCCAGAGACAGCAGAGAGCAGCATCTTTCAGAATATTTACGAACCTGTTCTGGCTCGGTGGTTATGATTTCTTTGAATATACCGGGGCAGGATAAGAAGCCGGCGGGGGTGTTGGAGATTTTCCAGCATGCCTGTGAAACTGTCCATGAAAAACTTTCTGCGGTTGACTGTGTATCTGTTGAAGATGAAGCGGGATATTACGCAATACTGATGTGCTCAAAAGATACG
Source organism: Denitrovibrio acetiphilus DSM 12809 (assembly GCF_000025725.1). Taxonomy (GTDB): domain Bacteria; phylum Chrysiogenota; class Deferribacteres; order Deferribacterales; family Geovibrionaceae; genus Denitrovibrio; species Denitrovibrio acetiphilus. Next base: position 1,653,583 of record NC_013943.1, on the reverse strand, counting down.
GAGAAAACAAAGCGCATTGCAGTGGAGATAGAAGAATCATCCAAAGCTGCAAGACTGCTTGATATAGACGTATATAATGCAAACGGGGAGCAGGCGGACAGGAAAAGTCTTGGTTTGCCCCCCCGTCAATGTCTGGTTTGCGGTCAGCCCGCAGCAGACTGTATGAGAAACAAGAGACATGACGCCAATACAATCATTAACGCAGCTGAAAAGCTCCTCAAAAAGTAAAGATGTAGAGAAAGTTATATCCGCACTGGTGGAAGGGGCTGTTAGAGAACTTGAACTCAGCCCGAAACCAGGACTTGTGGATGTGTTTGACCACGGCTCACACCCTGACCTGAGCTATAATATAATGGTGCGGTCAATAGGGCTTTTGGAACTGTACTTTGCGGAAATGGCTGGAGCTCTTCGTGTCGGTACAGATGTGTCTGAACTACGCAAGATAGCCATTAGAGCAGAAGAGAGGATGATGAGGGAGTGTGGAAGCAATACCCACAGAGGATATATTTTTCTGGGGGGAATACTGCTTATCTCTGCGCTGTGCTTTGACAACCTGCGTGAAGGGATAAAAGAGACATCTGCAATGTTTCTGGAGACTGTCCCCACAGCGACAAAGGGGAGCGGCGCCAGAGCTCAGTATAAAGTTAAGGGCATAATAGGGGAGTGCCTGCTGGGGCTTCCTGCTGTTTTTGATGAAGCAATCCCTGCTTATACAACAACAAGAGCGTCGGGGGAAGGGCACAGTACCTCTGCTTACTACGCCATGGGAATGCTGATGCAGATTGTTGAAGATACCACTGCACTTCACAGATGCGGAGAGGCTGGGCTTAATAAGCTGAAAAGAGACGGACTGAAGATAGAAGAGTGCGTAATGAGCGGAGGTGATGTACAGAAGCTCCTTCGCGGTCTTAATAAAGAGTTTGTTGAGATGAATCTCACGATGGGCGGGGTTGCGGACCTTATTGCGGTAACTTTTGCTGTTTGCAGAATAGGGCAGGAGTTTTAGGAAGCGGGCATACTATCATGCTATGTATACCCGCAAAACGTTGGAGAAAATCTTCTGAGGAAGATCATTTACCTCTGGGATGTATCGCAGGAGGATTTAATGAGAAGTTTCATTGTTCTTATGTGGTAATATTAAGCCTGTTGGGGGATTAAAACCATCAGCAGAATTACCGGAAACGATAGCTGTTATCTCCCTATAAAAGTTTGGGAATTATATTATTACGTCCTGATAATGTGCCCACTTTATGGCATACTGTGACAGCTCTGGTGCGCTTTTAAGCCCTAATTTATGCTTCATGCTCTCCCGGAAAGCGTCAATTGTTTTAACGCTCAGGTTCAGTTTTGTTGCTATCTGCTTTGTGGTGAACCCGTTTCCTATCATCTGGAAAACCTGAAATTCTCTATCTGTCAGAGCCTCAACAACATCTTTGTCTTCACAGTTTTTAACATTCATAGCTTTATTCAGAATGTATTCAGTCATTTTTTCGCTGAAGTAAATCTTACCTTTAATAATCTTACGCAGCGCTTCGATAATTACACTGGGCTTTTCACTCTTCATAACATAGCCGGAAGCACCTGCACGTACACACCTTTCAGCAAACACCATCTCTTCCCGCATAGAGAGTACTAATATGAATATGTTTGGGTAGCGGGCCTTTATTGCCTTAATGACCTCAAGTCCGTCCGATGTTGTCAGAGACAGGTCAACTATGATGATGTCTGGTTCAATGTTAAACAACTTCTGAAGCGCAACAGGGCCATCGTCCGCCGATCCGCAGACTTCCATGTCGGCTTCCTGATTTATAACCATCGCAAGCCCTTCACGTACTACTGCGTGATCGTCTATAATAAAAACTGAATAATTTTTCATTTTCCCGTTTCTCCTAGTCTACTTGGGTAAATACTTTAATAGTGGTTCCTTTACCTTGAGTTGAGCTGATGTCAATTGTCCCGCAAATAATTGATGCCCTGTATCTCATGCTGCGCATACCGAGTCCTGTCTGAGCTCCCGCCTCTTCTATAAATCCAATTCCATCGTCTTCTATAGTGAGCAGGAGATTATCATTTATAATTTTGAGCCTTATGGTGACCCGGGTGCATTTGCTGTGTTTGATAGCGTTCGAGACAGCCTCCTGAGCGATAAAGTAAAGATTATTTGATACCTCATAGTCAGGAACCTGAATGTCCTTACAGCAGTCATAATAGCATTTAACATTATAAATTGAAGATACGTTTGAGCATAGAGTTTCCAATGCTGTCATTAGCCCGTCAGGGTCTTCTGCAACAGGGCAGAGTCCGTTCAGTATGTCACGCATCATCTGTAAGGCTCTTTTAGAATAAGCTTCAATGTTCTCTGCTATAGGAAGTGTGTTTTCGTTTCCTGAAAGATTTCGCTGGAGAGCATTAGACATGTATGAAATTCCTGTCAGCATCTGTCCTAGACCGTCGTGTAGGTCATTCCCAATTTTTTTGCGTTCCTTTGTGGAAATTTCAAGCACTTCCCGTTCCAGCATCTTTTGCTCGGTGGTATTTCTTATTATCTGTACAATCCCTATAGTTTTTCCGCTACTGTTCTTGACAGGGTAGGTCATAATGTAGAATATCAGGTCATTTGCTCGTATTTCTCCTGCTTTTGGATGTGTTGTGTGAAGAGGATCACCCAGAGGGCAGCCTTTGCAGAACCCCTGAGCTTTATGGCATATTTCAAAACATCTTTTCCCTGCCAGTTCTTCCGGAGGTATTCCTGATATTTTTGAAACCATTTTATTTGCCCAGATAACACGCAGGTCGGTGTCGTAGTAAATGATGCAGTCGGTCATGACATCCATAATGAGAGCTTTTTCTCTTTCCACTTCCTGAAGTGTTTCGAAAATGTTTACTTGTTCTGTAATGTCAAGAATTATACCTACAGCCTTTTTAAACTGTCCGGCTTCGTCATATACTGCCCTGCCGCAGAGAACTACCGTTAGTGGCTGTCCCTGTTTTGTTTTCATCTTCCACGTAAGGTTCCTGACCACGCCTGTTCTTTTAAATATGGGAAAAACATAATCGTGTGTCTCGTGTCCTTCGCTGAGCAGGTCATAAAAAGTTAGTTGTAAAAGTTCTCCTTCTTCATAACCCAGAAGGGTTTCAAACCCTCTGTTGATGCCTACAATATTGCTTTTTGTGTCGAGTTCGATTTCACCCAGATGAGCATCATCCATCATACGTCTTTTAACAATGTCGGAGTTCATTATCTCGTTATATGCTCCCTTTACCATTGTGATTTCCTGCTTGAGAGAATCAATTACGGCGTAACATTCTTTAAGGGTTTTCGGGTATTTTGCAGGCATGTTTTTACCACTTTTGTTTTATTATTATAAAATATAGATGAATTACATGATTTATCAACTTAAACGGAGAGGGGGAAAAAAATGACAAAAAAAAGCCCCGCTCTATAAAAACTAAATATATTAGTATTATAGCTCGGGGCTTGTTGTTATTAGGTGAATCCGTTATGTAAATACGGTAGTTTTACCTATGTCTGTTAACTGGCTCTCATAACTCTTTCAATTATATTATTGATGCATTCAAAAAGAGAAGTGACACTAGCCATGATGTCGTCCCATCCTTTATAGTTACTGAGCGAACTGTTAAAAGCCCTATATCTTGACTCAAGTTCGTTGAGCTCCCTCTGGTCAAGTTTTGCTTTCATATCTTTGTAATGTGAGTTTTCAGCCATTGATCCAAGTGGGATATTTTGTTTCACATCGTTTCTGATTAATCTGTTGGCAATGGTGTTTGTGAGTTCGATTTTAAAATTGATGAAAGCCATTTTATTTTTATCCAGACTGAATTTATTAAGTTCAGATTCAGTTTGTTTCAGATAATCAAAGATATGGGCAGCAAAGACCTTCATTTGTTCTGTAACGTCTGACATGGCTTCAGCTCTTTCAGCAGACATTTTCGCAGCAGAAACAACCTGGGATGTGGAAGCAGACTGGATTTCAATAGACTTTGCAACTTTAGCAGTCGTATCGTTAAGGTCGCGCAGGGTACTGTTGATGCTTTCAAATTTTCTGTGGGTATTACTTATGCCCTCCATCTGGTTTGCTACAAGTGATATGACTTCCATGCTGTTTTCTTCTGCTTTATCAACTTTTGTCTGCATGATTTTGACAACTTTATTAATGTTTTCAGCGGAAACTTTAGTTTTCTCTGCAAGGGATCTGACTTCTCCGGCAACCACAGCAAAACCACGCCCTGCATCTCCGGCACGGGCAGCTTCGATTGCTGCGTTGAGCGCAAGCAGGTTTGTCTGTTCAGTGATGTCTTCAATAATACTCATCATAGATGTGACATCTTTTGAAGCGTTTAAAAGCTCAAGCATTTGTTCGTTCATGCTCTCTGCAAGTGTACTTACGTTTTTTGACTGTTCAACAGAGTCTTTAATAAGTATTTCCCCTTCGTTCGCAGTGGAGCAAAGTATGTCTGACATGCTGTAAAGCTCTTCCACATTGCCTTGAGTATCCTGAATTGAAATACTGAATTGCTCTCCGGAGTTTTCAAGTTCACCGGCAATTTTAAGATTTTCTTCTGATATATCTTTTGTGTAATTGTTATTAATTGTAATAGGCATGATTTGTTCGTAAACATTTGCTATGGAAGAAAATGTTTTGATTATATCTTTTTCGATCACAGCCATCAGTCCGTTATATCCATCTGAGATACTGCCTATTTCATCCGCTATATCATTATGTGACCTTGCTGTAAGGTCAAGATTTGCCTGTGCTGAATCTATGATGGAGCCGAGCTTTTTGACCTTTTTTACGACAACAAATTTTATAACCAGATAAACAAGACAGATTATTATGAAACCTATAAGGATGTTTGCGGTTATCATATAGTTTTTGATGCGTGTAATAGTGTTGATCTGACTAGTATCAAGCTCTACACTAGTATAGCCGGAAACATCTCCCACTTTCCAGTCTTCGTGACAGTCGATACAGCTTGCATCGTTTATTATGGGTGTGTGATAGACAACACTCTTAGTTTTCACTTCTTTGAATGGTTCCTTGTGTGTCTCGATTACAAGATGTGAGTCGTCATTGTTGGAGTTATAGACAACACTGCCGTCAGTGCGGTAAACAGAAAGAGCTATAAAACCGGGCATCGCCTTGACTTTAGCTATCATCTCTTTTACATAGTCCAATCCTCCTTCTGAAAGAGAATCTGTAACAAGATTGTACACAACGGAGTTAAGGTTCTTGACATTGACAGAGATGACATCGTCAAGCATGTGGCTTCTTCTGGCTTCCATATAAACTATTAATGAGATGTATAGAACAATGCAGGCTGCTATCAGAATGATAGATTTAAATTGGATGGAAAGATTTCTGAATTTCATTACTGACCCTCGCTATAAAAAACATAAATTGCTTACAATTTAGTTATAAATGATTTTGGTTCGAAATGGTAGTATTTCTGTAATGAATACTGAAAATTATAAAAAATTAGCATGTTAGTTAACATTAAGGGTACTTGTAGCTAGCCATGATCACTTTTTTATGTGCTAATAAGTATTTATTGTATTATCGTTCTATTGTGTTTTTGTAATATTTGATATGGGAGAGATTCATTAGTATATTTAACTTGTTGTTATACTGTTAGTGTATTAATAATAAACCAAAAGTTGTTACCAGATATTTGAATGAACCAAGAGTTAAGCAGGAAGGTTTTGCAGCGCTTCCTGCTTTTGTTCTGAAAATAATATGGTAGGCGGTTATTTGGCAGAAACTTTTTGCTGCCAATTGAAATCCCATTTGTGACATTTCTCAGAGCAATAGTCCTTGAAATCATCATGTACACTGTGACATTTTGTGCAGGCAAGGTTTGGAAAGTGTGACTCATGCGGATTTGTTTCGTATTCTGCATCCGCTGTGAGTTTTGATACTTCAGGATAGTCCCCGTGACATTCTTTGCATTTCGGCGCCATATTGTCAATTTCGTCATAGTCATATGTTGCGTGGCAGTCACCGCAGCTTAGTCCTGCATTTTTGTGTGAATTTGCCAGTTTACCAGTAGTGTAAAGAGATTGGAAACTTTTTACGCCAAATTCTGTTTCAATTACATAATCGTTTACAGAGTCAACTCTTATAAGTCCAGGTTCAGCTTCAATGTGACAAGAAAGACATGTTTCGCCAGATATATCACTAAAAGATATATGAACAGCATGAACTTTATTGCTCAATCTGACTTTCTTTCCTGTCTGGTGGCAGTCAAAGCAACCTTCAAAGACTTTTTTCGTTATATGTCCATCAGGGAGGATATCCTGAGGTGTTTCATGGCATTCACTGCATTTAAATCCTATTTCTCCGGCTGATACTGCGGCGAATGAAAATAGAAATACTGCTGCAATTGTTAATATATATTTCATCTTATTACCTTGTTTTTATAATGATTTTATTGCGGTCGCTTTTCAGGGCGACCGCAAAATAATAGTGAAGTTTTCAGGTCAGAATGCGTATATGAATTTAACCCAGTATTTTTCGCCTTCTGTTCTGTTCCTGACCATTGTTTCTTTCTGGTATTTTGCTATGAAACTCATGTTTTTGTATTGATATTTCAAAGCAGGTCCTATGGCAAGTACCTGACCTTTGTAGTTATCTACAGTGTGTCCGTTTTGTTCATCGTCTGTCACCTGTTTGTAGTAATATCCGCTTATGCCTGCAACCCAGTTGCCGATATGGTAGCCTGTGTGATAGTCAAAGTGGAACTCCTGACCGGTTTGGTAGTCTGTATCATTGTTTTCAGTATTAAAGTCATACATCGCCTTTACAGAAGCTTCATAGCCACCATCGGACAGATAAGTAAAGCCAAGAACGGGTTCTATCGAGTAGTAGTTTCTCCCCACGTTTACAAGTTCATCTTTGTCGTATTGTCCTGTTGGAGCAGTTATGTCAAGCCCTGCGGCAAAATTCCAGTTTTTTGTGTGCCATGACAGGTTTGTCCCAATTGTTATATCACCAAGTCCGGAGTCGTCATCGTCCATTCCCATGATATCCAGATCCATATCCATAAGAGGGATAAGGGTGTGAAATCCTATAAAACCGCCGAGAAACTGTTTATCAGTGATGTATATAAACCTGAAAACATTTGCTTTAACCTTAAGATCAAGATTGACATGCTGTTCGTCACCATCGTTATCAATCATCTTGTCTGCGGTGTAGTAATTCGTATAGTTGATGAAGTAAAATCCTGGTGGCGGTATAGCACCTGCCATAATGGACTCTGCACCGTTAGGATAAGAGCTGCCGCCGCCTTCACTGGCATTTGCTGTGAAAGAGAATGTCAGAGCAGCAATGCTTAGTGTAACCAGAAGCATTATTTTGTTTATTGAAGACATAAAAATACCTCTTATTTAGTTTTTGCAGCGTATGCTGCTGCGTTTACACCGGAAAGGCGTCCTGATGTAGCTGCAAAAGAATACGCAGAACCTGAAGCCCAAAGAGTGTACGTTCTGCCGTATTGACCGCCTGCATCACATCCAGCTGCGTAAAGCCCTTTGATGATTTCGTCTTTATCGTTGGTTACTTCAAAGTCAGTAGTAACCCTTGCCCCGCCGAGCGTTGTAAAAAATGCCGGCTGAACCCTTACAGCATAGTAAGTTGGATTGTCTATAGGGATAACTGTTTCAGGGTTTCTGCCGAATTTTTCATCTTTGTTTTTAGCAGCGATCTCGTTATATTGTTTAACAGAAGCCTGAAGTTTTACAGGGTCTGTACCCATCTGTTTTGCAAGATCATTAATGGAGTCAGCATAAGCAACTTTTTTGCTTCCGGCTGCTACGGCATTTTTAATTTCCTCTCTGATTTTAGTGAATTTTGTGCCGACAGGGATCAGAACACCAAGCCCTGTTCTGGAGCCGTTTTCTTCGATGTATTTTACGGTGTTTTCGTCAAATACACTCCAGACATAAGCACCTCTCTGGGCTTCTATGATATTGCCTGCTATGGCAAAGTTGTGGACGATGGTTTCATCTGTTACTCTGTCGCCGTATTTGTTTACCCAGAGGTTTGGTTCCCATGTCATGCCGAGAGCATCTCCCATAGGAGGGAGGTGTTTATCAATAATAGCTGGGTGAAGCATAAGACCGAGACCAACAGTATCTGCACCTGCATCTTTTGTCATCTGGATTCCGTCACTGGTTTTACCAAGTGGGATGATCTGTTGAACTTCTTTTGAGTTAAAAGGAGTCCATTGGTCTATCTTGTCTTTACTGTCGCCGAAACCGCCAGTCGCAACGATTACAGCCTTAGCTTTTATAATGACTTTATTTCCTCTTTTATCAACTGCTTCAACACCTTTGACAACACCTTTGTCTACTATAAGTTTTTGTCCGGGTGTGCTGTACATAATTTTAACACCCAGTTCTTCTGCTCTTTCCACCATTCTTGTGATGAGAGCAGCACCGTGGTGTGCGCCTTTGTAGTCCTGAACCAGATGCCAAACCTGAGGTTCTTCTGCTGACATGCGGAAGACTTTGAATTTTACGCCTTCACCTTTGAGCCAGTTGATTGTATTTGTGGATTCTTTGATGTAGGTCATAACCAGCGCTGGGTTAACCTTGTAGCCCTGATTGATTTCCATAGACTGTTTAAATACTTCTTCGGGAGTAAGATCAACAAATTTTAATCTCTATTCTTCTGTCTGAACAGCAAAAAGACCTTCTGCGAAGTTTGAGCTTCCGCCTGCAACTTCCTGTTTTTCAAGAGCGATTACTTTTGCTCCGTGTTCTGCTGCTGAAACTGCCGCAGAAACACCAGAGCCTCCGACACCTATGACAACTACATCTGTTTCATAAACTCTGTCGCGTGCGTACGCTGTCATCACAAACATAGATAATGCTGTAACAACTGCTGATACAAATAGTTTTTTGATAACCCTTTGCATTTTTTCCTCCTAAAATATTCGCCGGACTTTTAATCCGGTGTTATAAAAATGATAAAACTTTTGTATTGAATCCACTATTAGGCGAATTACTGCATAATTCGAATGATTGTCCTTATGTGTGAATATAGTTTTCAGCAGATGCGATGAAATTTCCCCTATAAACCTGCGGGAGATTTACCTATCTGATTAGAGCGTTTTTTCTTGTTTCCTGTTGAAGTAAAGTTGAAGTGGAATGCATTACGAAGGCTCCGCCGAATATGCTAAGGGCAGAGGAGAGGCATACAGCGGTGAAGATTCCGGAGCAGCTATATAAAACTGAACTTACGAGTGCTCCTGAAGAAGCTCCTATGCCCATGATAGAGTTGAATCTGCCTATTGATCTGCCGAGTGCATTGCCTTGTGCGGATTCTATCAGCATGGAAGAACATGCCGGTTGCGATATAGCATTTACAAAACCGTACATACATGATGATACAATAAATGAATCCATACTTTCTGCTGAAAAAATCACAATAAGCAGTAGACCGGACATAACACCTCCGGCAGATAACATGATTTCTTTCCTTGCTTTGTCTGCCAGATGTCCTGTAATTGGCAGAGAGAATGCTGTTGCAGCGGTAGCAAGTCCAAGTGTCAGCCCTATATATGACTCTTTATAGCCTATGAGGTGCATATATATGGGCAGTAGCATTGCCATTGATGTTACAGCCCACCCTTTGAAAAAGATATATACATAAAGTGCTTTGAGCTGTTCTGGTTGTGTGTGACGGGGTGATGTTATTTTTTTATCTGATCGGTAACTGATGGTGAGTCTATTCTTAATGAAAAGCACAAGTAATATGGCTGATAATGTACAGATAAGCATTATTATAAAAATAACGGAAAATCCGAAATATTCTTTGATAATCCCTCCAAAAACAGGAGCAGTGGCTAATGCCAGATAGAAGGAAAGATCAAAAGTTCCCAGTGTTTTACCTCTCTTGCCTGTTTCCGCATTAGAGCCAAGGACATAGTGCATCACAGGGCGGAAAAGAGCGCATGCCGACCCCTGCATGATTCTTACTATAAGTATAAGATTTTTGTCATTAGTAGCATAGTAGGCTATTGAAACCAGCAGGTATAAGATAAGTCCTGAAAATATAATCCTGAAGGCTCCATGCCTGTCCAGTAATTTACCAGCGAGGGGGCTGAGACTTATTTTAGAAAGTGAATACAGAGTAAAAGCCAGACCGATTATGAAACCGCCCGCCTTAATTTCTCCCATATATAATGAAAATAGAGAATCATTTATTCCAAAAGCAAATGTTATCAGGAAGTTAACGACAAATAAAATAAAGTATGTTCTCTTCCTCTCAGCTTCGGGCATAAATTACTCCTATGTTCATACATGAATATTAATGTTGTCGCTGGGTATAAACAATCGGGAGTACTACTTAAAAATGCAGGTAAATTTCCTTATAGGGGCAGGTGGATATACCTATAACTGATACTCTTTGATTTTACGATAAAGGGTGGCGATGCCTATGTTGAGGGTCTGAGCGGTTCTTTTTTTATCTCCGTTGTTTATGATGAGGCAATTTCTGATATGCTCTTTTTCCATTTCGGCAAGGCTGATAGGCGTACTCGGTGCTGAACAGCTTGTCAGCAACTCAGGCGGCAGATCATTTTCTTCAATCATCGACGAATCAGCAAGTGCTGCTGCTCTGTGGATAACGTTATGCAGCTCCCGTACATTGCCAGGCCAGTTGTATCTGAGTAAAGCTTCTGATGCTGAAGGAGCTATTCCGGTCACCTGTACATTCATCTCCTCTGCTGCGCTTTTTATAAAACAATGTGCAAGTGGGAGGATATCTTCTGTTCTTTGACACAGAGGGGGGATCTTAATGTTAATTACGTTTAGTCTGTAAAAAAGATCTTTTCTGAAATTTCCTTCCTGAACTTCTTTTTCAAGATTTTTGTTGGTTGCAGATATGATTCTGAGGTTGATTTTTCTCGGCTGATTTTCACCGACCCGGCGTATCTCTTTCTCTTGAATAACCCTGAGCAGTTTGACCTGCATGTTTTTTGATGTTTCGCCTATTTCATCCAGAAAGAGTGTTCCCCCTTCTGCTTCTTCGAAAAGTCCTTTATGTTCTTTTTCCGCACCTGTGAAGGAACCTTTTGCATGACCGAATAGTTCTGATTCCAGCAGGCTTTCAGAAAATGCTCCACAGTTAACAGCGACAAAAGGTTTGTCTGAGTCTGGCGATTTGCTGTGTATATATCTGGCAAGAACTTCCTTTCCCACACCGCTTTCGCCGCAGATCAGTATGGTGGTGTTTACTCTGGCTGCTCTGTGGGCAAGGTCAGTGACCTCCTGCATTTTTTTACTGCGGACAACCATCCCTCCGGAGCAGTTCTTTTTTAGTTCAAGGTTTTTAAGTTTATTTTTTGTTTCAATAAGTTTTTTCTCAGAGAAATGTATCTGAGATGAAAGCTCCTGAAGAATGTCATTTGTGGAAGCCATGCCGTAAAATGGCAGATGTTCTGTAAGATCGTCCCCCCATTTTTCCGCAAATCTCCCCTCAATTTCGCAGTAGTCGTCCCCTTTTCCAACGCATTTGGTCTCAATGAAATACACATCACGGCTGTTCTTAAAAGATTCATATCCGCTGGCAAAGCCTGTAAGTGTCCAGCATATGGGTTCATCAGCAACGCCGAAGTGCAGAATGTGCTGTTCGGCTTCATACGAATACTCCAGCTTTGAATGAATGAGAGGAGCATCGCCCATTCCGTCTGTTTGTTCCAGCCTGGTGGTGAAAACGATTCCGTATAGCATATGCAGGTAAGCTCCTCCGTGAGAGCCGTAGAAAAGGTCAGGGGACTCTTTTTTCAGCATTTCCGCTGTGCGCCACCCGTGGGCGTAGCCGTATCTGGTAAGGACATTTTTCGCACCGTATTTGCCGAATATCTGTATCAGCTCCTTACGCAAAAGTCCCTGCGATATGCTGTCATCAATTAAAACTCGCCTGTCGAGAAAGGTTATTATCTTTGTTTCCGGATTGACTTTTAAGAGTTCAGATATGTTTCTGTTACCTAAGTTCATGTTTTGCTCCTATATAAAATGTTACATCAAAAAGTATTTTATACAACTATAATTTTATCAAAATGAAATGAATTATTATCAAAATGATAAAATAGTTTTGCGTGTAAATATATGTGTTTTAAGAGTTACGAATGGGTTATGGAAATCGTTTGTTTTGGCATGTTCATTGCATTGTAACAGCACGAAGAGAGTTTTTCTCAAATAATTTTTAGGAGATTACTAATGAGTAAGAAAGGTAAATCAGATCTTTCAAGAAGAAGTTTTCTTAAAACCGGCGCTGCCGGTGCCGCAGTTGTTGCTGCTTCTGCTGCTTTTCCAGGTTCTGCTGTTGCGGGTGGTGATGCAATAGGCAAGCCAGTAGAACAGTGCCATACATGGAGCTGGGAAGCTCCTGTTAAGCCTATTCCGGAAAGGCACGTTAAAAATACTGTGAAGTCAGATGTGATAGTTATAGGCGCCGGACTTTCCGGTCTGGCTGCTGCAATATCTGCCGCTGAAAACGGGGCAAGTGTTCAGCTTGTAGACAAAAACCCTTCATGGGCTGCGAGAGGCGGACACATTACTGCTTTCGGAAGTAAACTCCAGAGAAAAATGGGGATCGATAATGATTACCGTCAGATTATACGTGACTGGATAGCATGGGCTCAGGGGCGTATTGACGAAGACCTTCTCTGGCTTTTCGCAAGAAAAAGCGGTGCGTGTATGGACTGGGCAATTGATATTTCTGAAAAGTATAATCTGCAGGTAACAATGTGGGAAGGTTACTACAAGGGACCTGACTATACAGAATATCCTGTGACACACATTTTCCATGAGAAAGATGCTGACCTGAGCTATGTTTATGGCAATTCCAAAGGGATAGGCAATGTTACACTTGTTCCCGCATTCGAGAAAGAAGCTAAAGCACAGGGAGTTCATTTTAACTATAAAATGCCTGCTGTGCAGATTATCAGAGATGAACAGGGGAATCTTCAGGGGATTTATGCTGGTAAACCCGGAAGGTACACAAGGTTTCTTGCTGACAAAGTCATTATTGCAACAGGTGATTACGCCTCGAACAGAGAGCTTATACAGCGCTATTCACCTTTTACCCTTAATGCTGATGCGCAGATATATTTTCCTAATAAATGCAACACAGGTGACGGCATCATCATGGCTATGCAGGCTGGTGGCGCTATGCAGAGGTATGAACCCCATGCTGCCGTTATCCACCTTGAAGCCGGCGCAGCCAGCTATGGTTTTCTGCACGTAAATGCACTCGGTGACAGATTTAAAAACGAAGATGTTAATACCCAGTCAAAAAGCTGTACCAAGGAGCTTGAGCCGGACGGCATAGCATGGACCATCTATGACAAGGACTGGGCTGATCAGGTTAAGTATCAGGTTGACAACAATCTCGGCGGCGGGCTCTTCTATGGTCAGATGTGGCAGCCTTGGGGTAAGGGGTGGAATAAAGAAGTTGAGATCATGACACAGAAAGCACACATAAAAGACGGTAAGGTCCTTGTGGCAAACAGTATAGAGGAACTTGCATCTAAGATGAATGTGCCTGTGGAAAATCTCAAAAAGACAGTGGCAAGGTATAACGAACTTTATAAAATGCAGGATGATCCTGACTATGGTAAACGCAAAGAGCTGCTGACCCCTATCGTTAAACCTCCGTTTTATGCAGGCAAGCTCGCAAGTACTGTGCTTACAATGTGCGGCGGTCTGCGTACTGACACAAGCCTTCAGGTTCTTGACAGTGACGGCGACCCTATCAAAGGTCTTTATGTTGTCGGTGCTGCTCAGGGTGAATTCTTTGCCAATGATTATCCTACTATATGTCCGGGGATAGGTCATGGACGTTGTCTGACATTTGGTCGTATGGCTGGGATGCTTGCAGCGGGTAAAAATCCTGAAAAGCTTATTCCGTCAATTGACTTATAAAACGGTCACTGCCGGATGTTAGTTATGATAAACAAATTAGCTCTGCTGGCTGCGATAGCTTCTATATTTGCTTTCAGTGCTGTGTCCTTTGCCGGAGAAACGGGAGGATGTGCAGAAGTCTGTCATATTATCAAACCATATGACGAAGGTTTAAAGGACGAAACGTTACTCGTGCATAAGCATTTTAATGCCGGGATAGGTTGTGTTGACTGCCATGAGAGAACAGAGGAAACAAGAAAAACAGAGGAACAACTCTATAAAAATGGTGAGTACGACGACCCTATGTTTACACGGGAATATGAATCTGATTTCTGCTTTAGCTGTCATGGAAGCTATAAAGAGCTGGCGGAACGGACAGAACATCTGACAGAAGAGTGGGGGCGCAACCCTCATGAATCTCACCTGAACGAGCCTGATTGCTACATCTGCCACAAGGTGCACCAGAAATCTACTTTTGTATGTTCTGAGTGTCACATAGCAGACTGGAGGGGAAGACTGCCCGAAGGGTGGGAACCTAAATGATCTTTACGGCAGGGGGCACTCCCTTGCCGTTTTATAAAAAAGTTGAAAAAGGAGAAGGTGATGAAAGTAACTAACCTTAGCAGTATTTTTGCAAAAAGTTTTATTACCGCGGCACTGTTTGCATTCATAACATTTATTCCGGTGCTTTCTAATGCAGACCAGCACTATGGAATAGGTTCCGAAGGGCTTAAGGCGGGCACAGTACCCGGCCCCGGTTTTTATTATCTTATGTACAACAATTATTACACTTCGGACACCATGACTGACAGCAGTGGGGATGATTCTAATATCGGTTTTGATATCAGCGTTATTGCGAACGTCAACCGTTTTGTTTATATCACAGATAAGAAGATTCTGGGAGCTGACTACGGCTTTCAGCTTATAGTACCTTTTGTTTATACAGATCTAGAAATCAAGGCTGCTGGAGTTGACGACGATGACTTCAGCCTGAGTGATATCACTGTGGAACCGCTTATCCTTTCATGGCACGGTGCCCAGTATGATGCTGTCTTTGGTACAGCACTGTTTGTTCCTACCGGCGAGTATGATAAAAACAGCTCTGTAAATATCGGACAGGATCACTATACTGTCATGCTTTCACAGGGGATTACATATTACATCGGAGAAGGTAAAGGGTGGAATATAAGCTACATAGCCAGATACGAAAAGCATCTTGAAAACCGTGATCTGGATATTACTTATGGTGATGATTTCAGTGTTGACTGGGGTATCGGCAAGACAATTAATAAATTCTATGATATCGGTCTGATAGGGTACTCACACTGGCAGGTTACTGACGACGACGGAGACGATGCTGCTGCTGATTCTGTGAAAGATCAAGTTCATGCCATAGGTTTAGAGGCTGGGGTGTTTTTCCCGGACAACAGTTTCGGAGTCAAAGTTAAGTATCAGAATGAATTCTACGCCGAAGACAGAGCAAAAGGGCATTCTTTCTGGATTGATATAGTTAAACCATTTTAAGAGGTGACTGAGCAGTCCGGCAACAAGGTAAATTCCTCCTTATAATGCTGGGCATATGTCGTGGCGGGTGTACTTATGTGCATCCGCCTTTTTTTATACGCTCGAAGACAGAACCCCACTCATTTATGCGTGGATGAATGAGCTAATCACAGCTTTAGAGCTTATAAGTCATTGCGGGGAATGTAATGAAGAAGCAATCTCAGGATTAACTAATGAGTCCAGAGACTGTCACAGCCCTGCGGGATTCGCAGTGACGTATTTTGCATATGCTTTAGTTGTGACAACGAAGTTGTAAATTAGTGTGTTAAGCACGTGAGGAGCAATATAACCACGGGTTTACCCGTGAGAAACTATGCGCGTAATAATGTGGTAATACTAATTTTGGAAAAGTATTACTTTTTATGTTGCTCCTGAAATGTTTGAATGTTATCATGCATCCGATTTGATGCAGATATTCATGTGCGTCGTCATTTTATTTATTTTCAGAGGTGATCACTATGTTTAAGAAAGTGCTGTTATCTATTGCACTGATTCTATCTTCCTTCATGTTCTCGTTTGCAGGGCAGAAGGACACTCTTGTAACTGCATGGCCTGTTAATGTCGGCGCAGGTAATCCGCATTTATACACTCCAAATCAGATGTTCGCTCAGGTTATGATTTATGATGCCCTGGTCAGGTATGACGGGAAAGATATAGAGCCGTCTCTGGCAGAGAGCTGGGAAATTTCCCCTGACGGGCTGACTTATACATTTTATCTTCGAAACGGTGTCACCTTCTCAGACGGGACAACATTCAACGCAGAAGCAGTTGCTATGAATTTTCAGGCTATAATGGCAAATGCTTCCAGACACGGCTGGCTGGCACTTGTGAGCATGATAGAAAGCTGGGAGGCAAAGAATGATCAGACTTTCGTTATGCACCTGAAAAGACCTTACAGTCTGACATTGCAGGAGCTTAGTCTCCCAAGACCGTTCAGGATACTTGCACCGTCTGGGTTTATTGATAATGAAGCAGAAACCAGCAAAGGGATAAAAAAGCCTATCGGAACAGGTCCATGGGTTCTCAAAGAAACAAGACTTGGTCAATATGACCTTTTTGTCCGTAATGAGAGCTATTGGGGAGCTAAACCTGAATACTCAAAGTTGCTGGTGAAAGTTTTGCCTGATCCGCACAGCAGGGTAGTTGCCCTCGAAACCGGAGAGGTTGACATACTCCTTGGTGATGGAAGTTTTACACTGGAAAATTTTGTACGGCTTCAGAAAAATCCGCAATTTGTTACCGCTAAATCAGGTTCCAGAAATACTAATATGCTTGCTCTGAACTCGAACAGAGGGGCAACAAAGGAACTGAATGTCAGAAGAGCTATCATGCATGCTGTTAATAAAGATGCAATTGTTAAATATATTCTCCTTGATCTGGAAAAGAGAGCAGACACCCTTTACAGTGAATCACTGCAATACTGCGGGCTGGGACTTCAGCCTTATGGATATGATAAAGCGAAATCTGTGCAGCTCCTTGAGGATGCCGGATGGAAATTAAAAGGAACATACAGAGAGAAGGGGGGGATGACTCTTTCCCTTGACCTGCATTATATCGGAACTGACCCCAAGCAGAAAGCCCTTGCCGAAGCTATTCAGGCTGACCTGCTGAAAGTAGGAATTAAAATCAATCTGCGGGCAGAGGAGAATACTATATTCTATAGCCTTCAGGCTAACGGCAACTTCGATATGATATTTAATAAAACATGGGGACCTCCTTTCGAACCGGGTTCTTTCACTGCGTCAATGAGAAAACCTTCCCATGCAGATTATCAGGTTCAGGCTGGGCTGAGTGAAAAGGCTGAAATAGATGATAATATCAGCAAACTACTTGTTTCCACTGACGAAGCTGACATTAAAAAGCGCTACAGATATGTATTGTCAACACTGCATAAAGAAGCTGTTTATCTGCCTATAAGTTATGGGCTTGATCTTGCTGTGTATAACAAAAACCGCATCAGCAATTTTGAATTCGGTGAGATGACTACTGAATTTATGTTTCATAAAATGAGCGTTTCAGAATAATGGCTGCATTTATACTTAAGCGTATAGGGTTACTGATACCGATTATGTTTGCCGTTTCTGTTATAGTCTTTGGTGTTCTGAGGCTGGGGCCTATTGATCCGGCTCTTGCCTATCTGCTTAATTCCAGAATACCTCCCACACAGGAGGCTCTGGAGGTTACAAGAGTTGAGCTGGGGCTTAATAAACCCCTTGTTGAACAGTATGTCCATTGGCTTAAAAATGCTGCAGTTCTTGATTTCGGCAAGTCGTATACTACGAAGCGGGATGTTTTTGGGGATTTGATGTACTACTTCCCGACGACCCTTAAGCTGGCGTGTACTTCAATGCTTGTAGTTATACTGCTGAGTATACCTATGGGGATTGCTGCTGCTCTTCGGCGTAACCGTATTTTTGACAATATCGTAAAACTCATTTCATTTATTGGTGTGTCGACACCGAGTTTCTGGCTTGGGTTTATTCTGATGTATTTCTTTGCTGTGAAGCTACAGCTTTTACCCGCTTTCGGCGAACATGGTGTTCTGAGCTACATAATGCCCATACTGACACTTTCTTTTATGTCTATCGCTATAAATACCCGTCTGACTAGGACAAGCTTTCTGGAGCACTTTAATCAGAGGTCTGTGACTTATGCACGGGTTATGGGTGTTAGCGAAAAGAAGATCGTCAGCAAATATACGCTGAAGAATTCTATGCTTCCTATAGTCACATCATTTGGGATGCATTTTGGCGAGCTTCTGGGGGGAGCGGTGGTTGTTGAAACACTTTTTGCATGGCCTGGGGTTGGGCGTTATGTTGTTAGCTCTATACATAACCATGACTATCCGGTTATTCAGTGTTTTATGATACTGATGACAGCAATATTTGTAATAATGAATCTGGCTACAGATATCGTGTATGCGTATCTGAACCCAAAGATAAGATATGAAAAATGAAAAATAAATATTTGATTATACTAACAATGATACTCTTATGTGTTGTTCTGGGGGCTGTTTTTGCAGACTTTATAACACCTTACGACCCTTTCTATACAGACCTCAGCAGTAAGTTTTTACCGGCTGGTAGTGACCACTTACTCGGGACAGATCACCTCGGACGGGATGTTTTCTCCAGATTAATTTATGGAACCAGAATGTCGCTTCTCAGTGTTATGGCTATAAGCGGTCTGACGCTTCTGTTTTCTCTGACTGTTGGTTGTATTGCCGGCTACAGGGGGGGAGCGTTTGACAGTATACTGATGCGTATATGCGATGTGTTTCTGACATTTCCGACTTTTATACTGGCGCTTTTCTTTATAAGTGTGCTTGGGGTGGGGCTTCTGAATGTTGTACTTGCCATTGCTCTTACGCACTGGGCATGGTATGCGAGGATTGTCCGGTCCCTCGTGCTTGAGCTGAAGGTTAAGGGATACGTACTTGCCGCTCAAAGCGCAGGCGGGTCACATTTCCGGATAATAATAAGGCACATTATGCCGTCTGTACTGGTTCAGATAATGATACTCGCAACACTCGACCTTGGGCATATGCTTCTGCATGTCGCCGGACTTAGCTTTCTTGGGCTGGGTGTTCAGGCTCCTGTACCGGAGTGGGGTGTTATGATAAACGATGCTGCACCATACATACGAGAGCATCCGGGACTGATGATATATCCGGGGCTATGCATATTTTTCATAGTTGCGATATTTAACAGTATTGGCGAAATAGTCAGGGATAAGCTGGATCCGTCTCTGACAGAGAAGGTGCTCTGATGAATCTGTTAAAAGTTGAAAAACTGAATGTTGAAACCACTTTAGGTAAAAAGATAATTAATGATATCTCCTTCGAGCTGAGCTCTGGCGAAACAGTTGTGCTGCTGGGACAGTCTGGATGTGGCAAATCTGTTACAAGTATGGCTGTTCAAGGGCTGTTGCCTGCGGGGCTTATTAAGACAGGCGGAGAGGTGAGTATTTGCGGAAAGCCTTTTGAGCCATATATGCGTGGGGGGTATATCAGCATGATAATGCAGGCACCTGCAACATGTTTTGATCAGCTCTTTAATATGCGCTCGCAGTTTAGCGACATACTTAGTTCTAACGGTAAAGACAGTTTATGCAATGATGCGTATTTCTGCAAAATAATATCAGAAGTGGAATTAGATACCCCAATGGAAATTCTTGATTCATACCCTTTCCAGCTTAGCGGCGGGATGCTTCAGCGGCTTATGATCGCTCTGACACTTGCGCTGGGGACAAAAGTTATCATTGCAGATGAGCCGACTTCGGATCTTGATATCTCGGGTCAGGCTGAAATATTGAAACTTATTAAGAGAATAAGACCAAAAGACAGTGCTCTGCTGCTGATAACCCATGACCTTAGTGTTGCTGAGAATATGGCTGACAGAGTGCTGGTTATGAATAATGCTGAACTTGTGGACAGCTTTAAAGTTAATGAGTTACATGATGAAAACAGGAACAGCTATACAAAAAGTCTGGTGACGTCTAACAGGGGACTTTACCAGAATGACTGGGATATTGATCTGGAAGGGTGCAATGCTGAAATGTAGTAATATATCTATGACATACAGAAAGGGCAGTTGGTTTGCTTGTAGTAAAGAGAAGAGAGTGCTGGACGATATTTCTTTTGATATAAAAGAAGGTGAAAGTTTTGGGCTGCTAGGTGAAAACGGTTCGGGGAAGAGCACGCTTACAAGGATAATTTTAGGGTTGGAAAAACCTACCGCCGGTGAGGTATTATTTGACGGTGTGGATGTGCATCAGGCTGTAGAGAAAGGAGATAAGTCTTTCAGGAAGAATATGCAGGCTGTTTTCCAGGATCCGGCGAGTACTATGAACCCACGCTGGAGCGCCTTCAGAGTTATAACAGAACCACTGCATAATTATTATCACTTTTCCAGACCGGAGCTTGTGAAGCAAACCGCAGAACTTATGTCTTCTGTGGGGCTTGATCCGTCAGAGATGGACAAGAATATTAATAGGTTTAGCGGTGGTCAGCAGCAGAGAATATGCATTGCCCGTGCGCTGGCGCTTAAACCAAAACTTCTTATTCTGGATGAAGCGGTTAGTAATCTTGATATGATTGTTCAGGCGCAGATTGTAGAGTTATTAGCAGAACTTAAAAGAGTGCACAATATATCTCTGCTTGTTATTTCTCATGATGTTAGAGTTGTTTTTAAGCTTTGTGAAAATATTCTGGTGCTGGACAATGCTAAAATTGTGGATCGCTTGAGTATGAAGCATGGTGTGAAAAGAGCGAACTCGGAAGCATTTCATAGGCTTACTGCCTGCTCTGGTAAGTTTTAGGTTTTTTGTATAGCTGATTACAAATTTATTATAAAATGACTAATACGAGGCTAAAATAAAAAGGCTCTGATGTTGTCAGAGCCTTAAGTTATTGATGCCGAAGGCGGGAATCGAACCCGCACACTATCGCTAGCAAAGGATTTTGAGTCCTTCGTGTCTACCAATTCCACCACTTCGGCATATATGTGAAAAGAAATGTAATATTAAGGAAAATGATCTTTATTGTCAATATAAACAACTCTGTAAACAATATATAATATAAGATTATATAATGTTGATTTTATTGTTTATTAATTTTTTTTTTGCTAGAATCTACTTAAAACGACAAATGGTAAAACATGAAAAACCTTAAAGCTTTATTCTTATTTTTATTCATTTTGCTAACAACTACAACATGGGCTGAGCAATTAAACATAAAAGTCGGCGTATACCAAAATTATCCTCTGATGTTCAAAGCAGATAACGGACAGCCCTCTGGGCTTGGCTATGATATCCTTTCACAAGTTGCGGAAAAAGAGAACTGGAACCTTGAATTTGTATTTGGTGTCTGGTCAGACATGTTCAAAATGCTTCAAACTGGAGAAGTAGATATCATGTTTCCCGTAGGGTTTAGTCTGGAGCGGACAGAGGTTGTTCAATATAATAGTGAGAATGTTTTAAGTAACTGGGGAGAAATATATTTACGCCATGGCGTACGTGCCAATACTATTCTTGATCTGGACGGGATGACCCTTGCAGTTCTGAAAGATGACATCTATTTCGCAGGCAAATATGGAATGAAGTATCTTGCTGATGCTTTTAATATTGATCTGAAATACTATGTTTGCGACAATTATACAGATGTTCTGGATGCTCTTTATCACGGTTATGCCGATGCTGGGTTGACGAATCGTTTTTTCGGACTTACCAATTCCATAAAATATAATATAGAAAAGAGTACCATCCTTGTACATCCTGTCGAGGTGCGCTTTGCTCTTAAAAAAGATAGTGAAAAATCATTTAAAATAATATCTGCTCTTGACCCATACATACAGGAGATGAAGCATCAGGAAAACTCTGCTTATTATCATTCATATCAGAAATGGGTTGGCGGAGCGACGAAGGGGACTTATTTTAAAACGATAAAAATCGTCGTGGCGGTTTTGCTTGTTCCTGTTCTGTTGATAATAGTATTGCTGATGCTGATGCGTTCAGAGATAAGGCGCAAAACAAAAGAACTCATAGAAAAGAACTATGAGCTGAAAAACGAGATTGAGGAACGGGAAAAGATACAAACAGAACTGCGGGAAAGTCAGGAAAAATACAGCAACCTTTTTAATACCTCTTATAACCCCATTGCTATTATCTCAGAAGAGGGGAGCATTGTGGATGTAAACGGAGAAATGGTTTCTCAGTTTGGGTATGAGCGTGAAGAGCTCCTTAAGATGTTTCTTGAAATGCTTGTCACTAAAGATTATGTTCACCGTGTTCAGGAGATCATCAACAAGATGGTTAAAACAAAGAAATGGTCATTTGATCTTGACTTTGTGAAGTCATGGGGAGATGTTTTTAACGCAGAGATATCCGCCAGCCGTCTTGAGGTTTCTGGTCAGACTTTTATCCAGCTTGTTATTATGGACGTAACATCAAGAAAGAAAGCTAGTGAACTCTTAAACCGCAGGCAGGAATATCTAGAAAATAAAGTTGAACAGGAAGTCCACCGCAGACGCCAGAATGAAAGGCTAATGATGCAGCAGTCGAAAATGGCTGCCATGGGGCAGATGATGAGCGCAATTGCCCACCAATGGCGTCAGCCGCTTAATACGATAGCAATATACATTCAGGACTTTGAGGATTCGTATAAACATAACGAACTTAGCGAATCATACCTTAAAGAGCTTGTTGGCTTGTCTATGAAGCAAATTAATTTTATGTCTAAAACAATTGATGATTTTAAAAACTTTTTTAAGCCGGACAAGGATGAAATCGTATTCGAAGTTTGCAGGGAAACCCTTAGTGCTATTACGCTTCTCGGAGTTCAGCTTGTTCGCAATAACATTACTCTTATTCTGAACTGTCATGGTAAGCAAGTAGTTTTTAACAATACCGAAGAGTTCGGATGTCAGAACGACAGATGTACATTCATAAAAGGCTTTCCGAACGAATATAAACAGGTCTTACTAAACCTTGTGCAGAACGCAAAGGATGCTGTTGAAGAACGCCGTGAAGAATTTGCTACCGATCCTCTTATCGAAGTTGGAGTTATAGAGCTTGACTCATCTGTACAGATATATGTCTCAGACAATGGCTCGGGGATACCTGCTGATGTCGCAGACAGAATTTTTGAGCCGTATTTTACAACAAAAGAAGAAGGTAAGGGCACAGGTGTAGGGCTCTACATGTCAAAGATCATTATTGAGCAGAACATGAAAGGGCGGCTCTACTTCGAAGACCTGAACCCCGGCACAAAATTTATAGTTGAACTGCGTAAGTACACAGACCCAGCTAGCCTAACAGATAAGTAACCCCTATCTGAACTGCTCCGAGCAGAAAGCCGATGATAAAACCGAGGATGTTTATCCACCTGAAGCTGTCTCTCATAAAGGAGAACAGAAGATTCTCAACCTCATAAAGATTGAGTGTATTTATCCTGTCTTCAGTTATTTTTGGGAAGTTTATCGCCTCAAGCATCTTCGGAGAGTTCTTTTCAACAATCTTATTAATTTCTTTGAGCAGAGCAATCTTGACAGCGTAGAAGAGTTTTTTGGGGACAACTGAATATATGTTTCTGATGTGCAGTCCGGATGCCATCTTTGTCAGGAATTCTGCGGCATCCTGTATCTTCAGGCTGAAACCATTTGCAAGTTTTGCGTCAAGAGCGTCTTTTAACTGCAATTCATCAAGCAGTTCGCCCAATGTTTTCTCTGAATTCTGCTTTATCATGCCTATTATCATACCGGACATCTTGGATGAGAATTCTGATGAATCAAGTGTCCCTCTTGCCGCCGTAACGACAGAGCTGCGCAGTTGAAACAGTGCTTCCATCCCCAGAGTGTCGGCATGCATGAAGAGCGGTTTTTTCAGTATTCCTGTTATGTAGTCGTTTATGGACATCGCAATCTTCTTTTTAACCTCTTCACTGTCTTTAACAGAGGTTATTAGGTTCGGCAGGTACTTATCGACCATCTCATCAATAGTATCTTCTGTCATGAACATATTCAGAACACCCAGCTTGAGCTGGTCAACAGCGCCGTCTTTAAAATGGCTGTTTTTGATGTTTATAAGCTGTTTGCTGACTTTCTTTCTGGTTGCCGGGTCTGCCATAGCCTTGTCCATAGCGTCGAGGATCTTGTTAGTTATGAAACCGGAGAGCTGCCCAGTTTTTGCCGTCAGGCTTTCCGGTATGATATCCGTCAGGCTTTTGCCGGACATTACAAAATTATTGATAGACGCAGAGATGCTGTTGGAAGCCTCTGCCTGTATTTTGCCTGTTGAGAGTACGGCATTTACTGCGGATTTTATATTTTCAGTGTATTCTTCAAGTTCGCCTATCTTCATTGAGTATATTTCAGAAGATATTTTTTCGCTTATCCCATGGAAGAAGCTGTCCAGCACCCCGTCGGAATTTATTTCACCTAAAAGGGCGGTGATAGCGGTTTTACTTTTCAGTCCTGTTTTTTCAATAATCTGCTCAAGAGTTCCGAAGTCTTTCTCCATAAAGGTCTTCAGTTCGGTTTCAATGGCTCTTTCCAGTTTATCCTGCATGTTTTCTGAAAAGAATGCGGACTGGATATCATCTGTGCGGAGCAGTTTGTCACCTACCAGAGCACCGATTTCTCCTGCTAGTTTTTGCCTGTTTTTCGGGATAACTCCCTGCCAACCAAGTGAAAATACACTCTTTTTGTGCGGGCGGAAAAGCATTTTTATAGCGAGCCAGTTCGTACAGTAACCCACGAGACCAGTTACAAGAGGTGTTGCCAGAAGGCTATACATTTGCGATTGCAATTGCCAGTCCCTCCCTTAGTCCGTAGTCTGAAACCTGAAGATCGTATATACCGATCATATTCATAAGTTCTCCGGCAATAAGTATGCCGGGGATGATTATCTCTTCTCGCCCCTGTTCCATTCCCGGGACATTAAGGCGTTCTTCGGATGTCATCGAGCATAGTTTGTCGAAGTGTTCTTTTATCTTTTCAATAGGGATCACGTATCCGTTTACTTTCTTCTGGTCATATGTTGTCATCTGCATATCCATTGCCGCCAGCGTAGTAGGGGTTCCTGCGGAACCGATCAGTACATCCGGCTTGCACTCCAGCGTTTTTAAAACCTGATCAATAAGGCTGAAAACCGGTATACGCATCCTGTCCATGTGCTCCATGTTAACAACCTGCTTAAAGTTATACATTTCTGCCATTTTCACGACGCCCATAGGGATACTTATCCCTGCACGCCCTTTTTCAGGGTCTGCGTAAATAAATTCTGTTGAGCCGCCGCCAATGTCAAACATAAGCACTTTCTTGCCTTCAGTGTCTATCCCGGCTGTGACGCCGTCATAGATCAGTCCTGCCTCGGTATCGCCATCAATAATCTCTATACGCAGCCCTAGCTCTTTCGCTCCCGCAGTTAGCAGTTCCGGATTTTTTGCCTCTCGTACAGCACTTGTGGCGACAGCGTGAACTCTGTCAACTTTATGTTCGTTGATGGTGATTACGAAGTCTTTAAGGGCTGTTATGGTTCGTTCAATTGAGGTATCGCTCAATAACTGCTGACTGTTAATGTTTTCCCCAAGTTTTGTAATGTATCTTTTGGTGTAGCAGGTTTCTTTGATCTTTCTGCCTTCGACTTCTGCTATGAGCAGTCTGACAGCATTGGAGCCTATGTCTATAGCTGCAACTTTCATTTAAACTATCCTAAAATTTTTAATTCCTTTTGCGGTGAGAGTCATGATGCCTTTAAGTGTTTCAGACCTTCCGCTTGCTGCAATCTGCAAAAAGACCTCAACATCATATATCTTTTCAGCAAAGGTCTTTTCCAGTTTTTCATCCCGAACAGAGTACATCAGTGCGAGAGGTTCTTCAAGTCCCGATGTAAACCTGCTGATATTAAGTCTCATAAGGTCAGTAATGCCGTGTATTTCAGGGTCCAGCAGCTTTTTGATCTTACTGTTCTTTATGTGCACTTTTTTGTTGAAGTGGAGAATATTTCTGTTGTCCGTTCTGGATATGTCGATATCAGCGTTCAATCTGTTTCCTTCCACAAAACCGGCACGTTCCCAGGTTTTGCCCATGGCGTATTCTCCGGAACTTTCATATATAAGAGTCACATAGTCGTAGATGATAGGAGACGCGAGTTTTTCCAGCAGTGACCTTACACCGTCCTTTATCCTGTCCTTAAACATGTAGCCGACCACAAGGGCAACGAAAAAGGCTAGGGTGAAGTTACCGTATCTCTGCTGTGCCCAGAAGGCTATGACTGTTGCGATAATCATAGATAGACCGGCAGCGGAAGCGTATAAGAAATTCTTAACAGCTTTGTCGCCTGCTTTTCGTTTAGCCCGAAGTGAGAGTACATTATAGAAATACCCTTTGAGGTAATCATATCTGCTGATAAGCCTGCTGTTCTGATCTTCATCCCCGGGAACAGACATTGGAAAGTGTTTCCGTCTATATTTGAGTTCGCTTTTTATTGTATTAAGAATCTTATTGTGGTGTCTGATTTTTTCATATAAGCGAACGAGATATATGTTTGTCACAATGCTTGTGAACTCGTCCGCCATAGAAAACATAGGGTGCTTGTCTCCGAACTCCCTGTGGAGTCGCCGGAAAACACTCCTGTTCTTGTGAACATTTTCAAGAAGATATTCGATATCTGCCTCTATGCTTGTTTTTCCAAGGGCTCCAGCGGAGTTTCTGAGCATAGACCTATATCCGGTTATGAATTTCTTAAAGGTATACACACAGCTCTTCTCGTGTATTTCGCCTGAGCAGGATTCATCAAAATTCTTAAGTCTGTTATAGTATTTATTAAGCATAAAGTCAGGGGATTTCAGACGTATAGACCGGAAAAGATCGTAGTAGAAATATCTTTTTTCATAAGTATTTTCGTTTATACTCATATTTGCCGGCATGGATAGATAAAGGTCAATAACATAGTCCGATGTGTCCGGCTGGTCTGCGGGGATGTATTCCAGTTTTATTTCAAGAGTCTTTGTATTATGTACACGTACATTTATATGTTTTGACATAAGTTAATAATAATGTGCAAATATATTTTATTAAAGGGGAACCGGTTTATCGGTTCAGCTTTTGGTGGTAATAAACCTGCCGCATGTGTTCGTCATAGTTGGTAGAGAATATATGTTTCCGTTCTTTATCAGCAACAAAATACAGATATTTTGTATCGGCAGGATTAACGGCAGCTTCCAGTGCAACAATGGATGGGCTGCATATAGGAGTGGGCGGAAGACCGTTTATCTTATATGTGTTATAAGGGTTTGACCTGTCACGTAGGTCTGTTTTGCGTATATTCCCGTCAAATTCAGGGTAAAGACCATAGATTATTGTCGGATCAGCCTGAAGGCGCATACGATATTTCATCCTGTTGTGAAAGACAGATGCTATCAGCGGAGCTTCCAGAGGGTCATATGTCTCTTTCTGTATTATAGATGCCAGTATGACAGCCTGATATCTTGTGAGTCCGAGCTTTTCTGCTTTCTCGTCGAAATGCTCTGGGAGTGATTTAAGAAAAGCCTGATACATCGCAGATATGACATACTGCGGTTCGGACTTTGGGGAGAAGAAATATGTGTCAGGATAGAGAAATCCCTCAAGGGTCTGGTACCCCATACCGGTAAGGTTTTTAATGTATGTTTTATCTTTAACCGTCTTCAGAAATTCTCCGGGACTCTCAACTATCCGTTCAGACATTCTGTTTGCCACGTCATACATATTATAGCCTTCGGGGATGGTGACCTTTATTGTGGACTGTCGTCCTTTCATTATGGCATCAACAATGCGTCTGACGGGGAGTTTGTCGGCACGGTAGTATCCGTATTTAATATTTCTGTCTAGTTTAACTTTTTTGATGAGATACAGTCTGAAAAAAGGCGGAGTATCCAGATGTGCGAAAAGTCTTTTATAAAGACCGTTAAAAGTTTCATTTTGCTCAATATTCAGCTCAACTGTCACAATGGTATTGTCCAGAAATTTTTCACACTGGATTATCCAATACCCTGCAATGGAAGTTAAAAGGAAAGCCGCCAGTATGACGGCAAGACCGAATATTTTATACATTATTATTTGTTATTATCAATCATTTCGATAAAACGCTTAAAAAGATATGCCGCATCCTGTGGTCCGGGGCCGTTTTCTGGGTGGTACTGCACAGAAAAGAGCGGATAGTCTTTATGGCGCAGCCCTTCGACTGTGTTATCGTTAAGGTTGACATGTGTAACCTCGACCCTGTCGCCAAGGCTGTCAACGTCCACAGCAAAACAGTGGTTCTGTGGTGTTATCTCAACTTTGCCTGTCTCGAGGTCTTTTACCGGCTGGTTTCCGCCGTGGTGACCGAATTTGAGCTTATATGTTTTTCCACCGAGGGCAAGACCGAGTATCTGGTTGCCCAGGCAGATGCCGAATGTCGGATATTTCTCAAGTACCATTCTGGCTGTTTCAATGCCGTAAACGATCGGTTCCGGGTCTCCGGGACCATTTGAAAGAAAGACACCGTCAGGGTTTAGCTTTTCAATTTCGCTGAAAGGAGTGTCAGCAGGGACAACGGTAACTTTACAATCCATATCTGCAAAATAGCGTAGAATATTCTTTTTTATGCCGAAATCTATTGCGACAATATGTCTTTTCGGGGCAGTGCAGTCAGTGTATCCGTTTTCAATAGTCCATGTTTTCTGTGTCCACTCATAGGGCTTTTTACATGTAACTTCTTTAACGTAGTCCTGACCTTCAATACTTGGTATTGCCGCTGCCATCTTTTTAAGATTGTCTATATCATCAATCTCAGTACTCAGGACAGCATTCATAGAGCCCTGTTCGCGGATGTGGCGTACAAGCATACGTGTATCAATACCTTCGATGCCGATGACACCTTGTTCCTTTAAAAAATCGCCAAGAGATTTATCAGCACGATAGTTGCTGTAAAGCTGGCTGTATTCCTTCACTATGAAAGCAGAAAGCCAGACATTGTCAGATTCGAAATCTTCGCTGTTTATGCCAGAGTTTCCTATCAGCGGATATGTCATTGTCACCATCTGACCGTAGTAAGACGGGTCTGTGAGTATCTCCTGATAGCCGGACATAGAAGTGTTGAAAACAACTTCCCCTGTCTTAGTGGCTTCTGCGCCGAAGCTCTGACCTTCAAAAACAGTTCCGTCGGAGAGTACAAGATAAGCTTTATTCATTAACTAAACCTCGCCCTTGTGTAGGGTTATTAACTTTATGATTCTAACATATAATAGTGTCAGACAAACAGAAAGAATTTTACGGATTTTATAGAAATTTGCAAGCAGGATATGAAAAAAAGAGCCGACACATGAAAGTACCGGCTCCTGTATACTATTTTCAGCGTCCTGTAGTAAATTTACAGGTTAGTTTCTGATTACTGTCTCAGTATCTTTCAGGGTATGTTTTCAGGCGGAGTCCGCAAAGGTATTCCGCAATACGGTTAACCTGACGGCTGTACCCGTATTCGTTGTCATACCAGACATAGACAACAGCTCTGCTCCCGTCAACTATCGTAGCAAGACCGTCAACTATTCCTGAAAACTTGTTTCCCACAAAATCGCTTGAAACTATTTCCGGAGAGTTTACATAACCTATCTGATCAGAGTTCACAGAATCAAGTGACTTGTCTCTGAGGAAAGTGTTCATCTCTTCCTTTGTGGTTTCCTTGCTGAGAGTAAGGTTCAGTATAGCCAGAGAGACGTTTGGTGTGGGGACGCGTATAGCATTTCCTGTCAGTTTGCCTGCAAGCTCCGGAAGTGTTTTCGCAACCGCTTTTGCTGCACCGGTTTCGGTTATTACCATGTTGAGAGGTGCACTTCTCCCCCGTCTGTCACTTTTGTGATAGTTGTCTATAAGGTTCTGGTCATTGGTAAATGAGTGACATGTTTCAACATGTCCGTTAACTATGCCGAATTTGTCATTTATAACTTTAAGTGTTGGTGCTATTGCATTAGTTGTACAGCTGGCAGCCGTGATTATTCTGTCTTCCTCTTTGATAACATGCTGGTTTATGCCGTAAACTATGTTCGGCAGATCACCTTTGCCCGGTGCTGTGAGGACAACTTTATCGACACCTTTTGACTTCAGGTGTTTGGAAAGTCCTTCCTCGTCTCTCCATTTACCGGTGTTGTCGATGAGTATGGCTCTGTCGATACCGTGAGCTGTATAGTCCACCTCCTCGGGGCTGTCTGCGAAGATGAATTTGATGTAGTTGCCGTTCACGATGATTGCATCTTCTTCATCGACGACAATAATTGTTCCGTCGAAAGCTCCGTGAACAGAGTCTCTGCGAAGGAGGCTTGCTCTTTTCGCGAGATCCTTTTTGGCTGTATTGCGGACAACAACAGCTCTGAGGCGCAGCCCTTTTGAAGCTCCTGAACGGTTAACTAGTATTCTTGCAAGGAGCCTTCCTATGCGTCCGAAACCGTAAAGGACAACATCTCTGTCTTCTCTGTGGTCATCAATACCAGTATTGATGTTTGCAAGCTCTTTTTGTACGAAGATACCCACTGGTTCAGACTTATCTGTTTTTTCGTATTTTGCATACAGACGACCGATGTCTATTGTACACGGGCAGAGTTCCATCTCGGCAAGAGCCTGAAGGATAGGGAATGTTTCCCTGACAGATATTTCATGTTCGATTATCAGGCGGGAAAACCTGTGGGACTTAAGAATGTTTACCGGATCTTTACGGAAAAGAGATTGGCTGAAAAGACGTGTTACGACACCCCTCTCTTTGTATAACTTTGTGATGAGGGGAACCATCTGCGATGCGATGTCTTCACGCTCATTCCAGTCCTGAATGTAGACTTCTGTGTTTACCTGGCTCATGAATTGGCTCCTATTTAAAATATGTTTATATAAATGTATATGTTTAAACGGTCTATACATAACACATTATCAGAAAAATTGAAGAAGAAATTACAATTATTGAAAATATCTATAGAGTTTAAAGTATAATGATTATGTTTTTGCAGATTGCTTCACTCTGTCGAGTTCGCAATGACGTGCTTTTGTCTTTGCGAGGAATAGCATGACGAAGCAATCTTGTCTTGTGGGACGTTTCTAGTGGTTGCAGATTGCTTCACTCTGCGAGTTCGCAATGACGTCTTTGTGTCTTTGCGAGGAATAACATGACGAAGCAATCTTATCCTGTGAGAATGTTTCTGGTGGTTATAGATTACTTCACTCTGACGAGTTCGCAATGACGTGCTTTTGTCTTTGCGAGGAGTAGCATGACGAAGCAATCTTACCTTGTGGAATGTTTCTGGTAGTTATAGATTGCTTCACTCTGGCGAGTTCGCAATGACGTTTTTGTATCTTTGTGTGGTTATAAACTACTTTGGTTGAATGATTTTTAATAACTAATGACTATGGAGAAAAACAAAAGGGGTGGCAAGCACCCCTTGTTGAGTTTATTTCTTGAACATTTCCTGGATTTTATCTAATCCGAACGGAAAAACAATAGTATTTGTTCTGTCGGAAGCTATCTGATTCAAGGTCTGGAGATATCTGATCTGGATGGTTACAGGGTTTTGGGACATAATTTCTGATGCCTCGTGCAGTTTCTGGGATGCCTGAAGCTCTCCCTCGGCAGCGATAATCTTCGCCCGTCTTTCTCTTTCTGCTTCCGCCTGTTTTGCCATAGCTCTCTGCATTTCTGTGGGCAGATCGATATGTTTTATCTCCACAGCGCTTATTTTAACACCCCAAGGGTCTGTCTGACTGTCGATAACATCCTGAAGCTTCTGATTTATCGTATCTCTTTCGCTTAAGAGGTCGTCCAGCTCAAACTGCCCCAGAATGCTCCTGAGAGTTGTCTGGGAAAGCTGACTTGTGGCAAAGAAGTAGTCATCCACTTCTAATATTGCTTTATCCGGCTCAATAGCCCGGAAATAAAGTACAGCGTTGACTTTAACGCTGACGTTATCTTTTGTAATGACATCCTGCGGAGGAACATCCATTACAACAGTTCTAAGGCTGACTTTTGTCATTTTTTCCAGCCATGGGATAAGGATTATCAAACCGGGACCACGGACACTGACAAAGCGTCCCAGACGCAGAACAACGCCTCTTTCGTATTCTTTCAGTATCTTAACTGAATTCACAAACACAATCAAAACCAGCAAGACAAGTATAATTGCCGGATGAAACATATTGACCTCCCTCAGCATATTCGTTATCATTTTAGACCCTAAAAACTGTGCGGGCAATGTTAATCTTATCATACGCCTCAGTGTTAAAAAAGAAACACTTTTAAAGCGCAGTCAAAAAAAACGGATGTAACATATGACCGCTAAAAGCATGACAGGATACGGAAAGCTTATCACAGGAAATGATCTCTGTGACCTGAAAGTTGAGATGAAATCTGTTAACAGCAGGTATTTCGACAGTAACGTAAGGATGCCGAGACTTTTTAACTTCATAGAAATTAACCTTAAAAATATCGTAAAAGACATTTTGGTAAGGGGAAAAGTTGATATCAACATTGACCTCAAACTCAAAAAACAGCAATACAAGCCCGTATTGAGAGAAGAGGCTGTGGCAAGCTATATGTCTGTTTTTGCAGATCTTAAAAATAAATTCGGCATTGAGGGCGAAGTCAAGCTTGAGCATGTTCTCAGCTTTAATGACATTCTCGAATCCGAAGAGACTGACGATGTCGGTGAAAAGCTCGGTGAATTTGTCCTGAATGCAGTAAAAGAATGTGCTGAAAATCTCAATGACATGCGTGGCAAAGAGGGTGAAAACCTCGCTGCTGATATGCGTGAACGTCTCGAAACTATTAAGAATATTGCAAAAGAGATAGACGCAAACAGAGCGGGTGTCTTTGAATACTGGAAAGAGCGTTTCACCAAACGTATCAACGAGCTGGGGGTTACTGACGAAGAACGGATAATACAGGAAGCTGCTGTTATGGGTGAAAAAGCTGACATTCAGGAAGAGATCACCCGTATAGATTCTCACGTCGAACAGTTCGTAAAAATAATGACAACCGAAGAAGCATGTGGTAAAAAACTTGACTTTATGTGTCAGGAGCTGAACCGTGAGTTTAATACTATCGGCTCCAAAAGCGGGAAAACAGCTATCATTAATAATGTTGTGGAAGCTAAAAGCGAGATTGAAAAAATCAGAGAACAGGTTCAGAATCTGGTATGAGGTTTAATAAAGGCAAGTTATTTGTCGTTAGTGCCCCCAGCGGTGCAGGAAAGACAACTTTATGTAATAGATTGCTAGGCAGATTCGATACAATAGGTTATTCTGTCTCCTACACCACGAGAAAACCACGCCACGATGAAACAGACACCGAAGATTATTACTTTGTAGACGAAACGGCTTTTAAGGGTATGATAGACAGAGATGAGTTTCTCGAATGGGCACAGGTGCACGGTAATTATTACGGCACATCCAGAATTCGTGTGGAAGAGATACTCGGCACAGGCAGAGATGTTCTGCTTGATATCGACCCGAAAGGGGCACGTCAGCTTCGGGAAAAGCTTGATTACGGCATATATATTTTTATCACCGCACCTTCTATGAAAGACTTGCGGACAAGGCTTGTAAACAGACGCACTGAAAGCGAAGAGATTATGAAAGTCAGGCTGGATAATGCCAGAGAAGAAATTCGACATATCCATGAGTATGACTATATTATTGTAAACAGCGAGATCAACAAAGCCACAAACGAGCTGGAAGCGGTATATATCGCAGAGCACCTCAAGGCTGATACTATAGAAACAATTGAAGACATTATGGAGGTAGACTAAGTGCCATTACTTGATATTGAAAAGATAATAAAACAGGACAATCTTCACAGCCGCTTTAAACTGGTTCACATTGCCGGTCTCAGAGCAAGAGAGCTGAATGCACCTACAGAAGGTTCTGCTCCCAGACAAAACAATGACCACAGCAAAGTGACAACTACTGCTCTTGATGAAATAATCAGACACCAGATAGTATTCGAAAGAGTAGCGTCTGAAGAAGAGCTGGCAGAAGAAGCTTTACTGGAACATGAGTAACTATTTAATAGGCGTTGCGGGCGGTATTGCCTGCTACAAAACTATTACTTTATGCAGGCTGTTAATGAAGGCGGGGCACGATGTGCGTGTCATTATGACAGATAACGCCTGCAAGTTCATTACTCCGCTTACTTTTGAAACGATAACCAGACACAGAGCTTATACTGGTGAATTTGACCCGGGGCTTGCTCCGGATATAATAGAGCATATAGACCTCGCCGGCTGGGCGGACGAATTTGTTATTGCTCCTGCCACAGCAAATACAATGGCGAAGATTGCTTATGGGATATCAGATAACCTGCTGACATCTACTGCCCTTGTATTTCAGAAGCCGATCATTTTTGCCCCGGCTATGAATGTTGATATGTATGCAGATTTCACCACTCAGGAAAATATGAGAAGACTCCTTCGTATGGGGCACAGAATCATTGAACCTGGAGTGGGCGAGATGGCATGTAAAGCTTCCGGTAAAGGACGTATGTCTGAACCTGAAGATATAATCGAATACCTTTTTGCTGATAAGATTCTTGCCGGCATCAGGGTTTTGGTTACTGCGGGACCAACGGTTGAGCCTATCGACCCTGTACGTTTTATATCTAACCGTTCAAGCGGAAAGATGGGGGCTGCAATAGCGAGAAAAGCTCTTGAGATGGGTGCCGATGTGGATGTAGTTGCCGGTCCTGTCACTGCTGATCTGAGCGGACTTAAAGTGACATCTGTCCAGACTGCAACTGAAATGCTGAACGCAGTTAAAGATAAACTCGGCAACTCGGACATACTTATTATGGCTGCTGCTGTTGCAGACTACAGACCAGCAGACTACAGCGATATAAAAATCAAAAAAACAGCGGACGACATGAATATCAGGCTGGAGAAAAATCCGGATATATTAATAAACATTGCTCCTCTCAAAAAGGATATGCAGGTTTTCACCGGATTTGCTGCGGAAAGTAATGATGTGCGTGAAAATGCACTTAAAAAGCTTGAAGCGAAAAAGCTCGATTTTATCGTTGCGAATGATATCTCCAGACAGGATATCGGATTTGAAACTGAAGACAATGAGGTTTCAATGTTTTTTTCTGACGGGACTGCTGTTGATTCAGGAAAACTTCCTAAATCCGGCGTAGCAGAGATTATATTAGAAAAAGCATATGATATTTTCAGGAAGAAGAATGGAACTCTTTGATAATAACCCAATAAAAGAAATTTACGGAGTCGAGGATGTCTTAGCTCAGGAATGTGAGCAGAAACCTGAAAATCCTTTTGAAGCTCTATATAAAGAGGTTAGTACCTGTAAAAAGTGCCGTCTGCATGAGACAAGATTAAATATTGTTTTTGGCGTGGGAGATCCGGCAGCAGATCTTATGTTTGTCGGGGAAGGTCCCGGTGCTGAAGAGGACAAACAGGGGATCCCCTTTGTCGGGCGAGCCGGACAGCTTCTTACTAAAATGATAGAAGCTATGGGGTTTACCAGAGATACTGTCTACATTGCGAATATCGTTAAATGCAGACCTCCTGAGAACAGAAATCCCTTTGAAGATGAATCAAATACATGCATACCTTACCTTTACCGTCAGATTGAATATGTTAAGCCGAAAGTGATTGTGTGTCTCGGCAGCGTTGCCGCACAGAATTTTTTGAAAACCAAGCTTGGCATTACAAAAATAAGAGGCGAATTTGTTGAACTGAATGGCGTTAAAGTCATGCCTACCTATCATCCTGCCTATCTTTTGCGAAATCCTAAAATGAAAAAGCCATGCTGGGAAGACCTGCAGAAAGTAATGGCAGTATTTTCTTGTGATTAATTATTAATCAGTTTGAATTTATTTCTTTTTTATGTCTATAATGCATGCATAAAATTATGGAGGTTGCGGAATGAAGAGAATCGCTCTTTCTTCGCTCTTATTATCGATGTTATTGATCCTTTCGGCATGTGTTGCAGGGGGGCCAAAGGTTGATCCGGGAGCATATCAAGTTTCACCGGCAGATGTTGAGAAGATACAGATACCTGCTGTTTGTCAGTCATCTTACAAAATTGATATCCCCAGAGTGGCTATTGTTGAATTTCAGAACAATACCACATACGGCAAAATGACAGCTACCAATACTCACGTTTCCGGTCAGAGTTCTACAACAAGAAAATCTGCTGCTGTCGCAGGGGTCGTTGCCACACCTGTTGGTATAGGAGTAGGTGGAGTTTCTGCATCTAAAACTGATACTAATTATTCAGGCAATATAGACTCTTTCATGAGAGAGATTGCACCAAATATCGGTACATATGCACAGTCTGCTGTAGAAAATACCATGTCCGGTATCGGCGGTATGAAAATATACGACAGAAGCCATCTGCAGAAGATAATGAATGAACAGAAATTTCAGATGACAATCGGTGATCCGAACACTGCCGTTCAGCTTGGTAAAATGGCCGGAGTACAATATATTATTACTGGTACAGTTGATAATATTACTACAAAGTATGTTGAAAAGATTAAAGATGATAAAAGCTTAGGCAGTCTTTTCACTCTTGCTTCTATTGCGGTGAACACACAGGCAGGCTGGAACGTTAATGTTGAGATGACCATAAAGCTTCTTGATGTAGCTACAGGCGAACAGCTTCTGAATAAAAAAGTTACTGGACATGAAGTAGCAGGCAATCAGCCGAACTTCAACCCTGAAATGTCTATCACTGCTGCTAAAAAAGCAATGGGTGAAGCAGTTGAAGATCTTCGTCCCGACTTTTCTCAGAGATTTGCGCAGAGGGGATACATCCAGCAGCTCAGAGGAAATAAAACGGTAGCACTCATAAACCTCGGCTCTGATAAAGGAATTACAGCCGGAACAAAAGTTGATGCTTACGATTTTATCGAGATAGTAGATCCGTTTACAAATGTTGCCACATGTAACATGTCTAAGATCCCTCTTGATTTAACTGTTTCAGATCAGGTTACAGCTAATCAGGCATGGGTTCAGGTGAAGGGTGACCCGGAACAGACTGCAAGACTTAAACTTGGAGTTATTGTAAAGCGCCAACAGCTTAAGGGGCAGGGCTTTATGAAAAAATTATTCTAAACTGATATATTTGCGGGCGGAAAATCCGCCCGCAGTGATTTCTACCTTGTATCTAAACCTATCTCCTTATATTATTGATATAAAATTATCTGAAGGAATACTATGCGCTCAAAAATAATTTCAATACTGCTTGTCATGCTTTGCACATATACAATTTTATATGCGGACAGTAATGACACCAATGTTAATGTCGTTCTGGAGATTGAGGGAGAGTACAAGTTTGAACCTTTTCCTGAGCCGTCAGAAGGTTTCGACGGTTTTCTGAGCAACGGTGTTTTACGTGTTATAAAGGAATCGTCTCATGGGATGTCTAAATACACTGCACTGAATGATGCTATGCAAAAAGCCAGAGAGGCTGTCTGGAAAGTTATTGTTCACAGTTATATTAGCGACGGTGTTACTGTGAGGGACGCAATACTTAACGCTCCTCCCTATATGGATTACACACCAAAAGAGAGTGAAAAAAAGAAATTCGAGGCTATGTCTGAAAAAGAACGTAGTGAGTTTATTCTGAAAAACGGTAAAGAAAAGAAATATGACTTTGAGAAGTTTATTAATATTGTCAAAGAGTGCGGAAGTTATACTAATTCGGGGCGTTTTTATGACAGTGTCGAGAAAACAGGATATGCCTGTATCGAAGTGAGTCTTAAGGATTTTTTCCATGCTGTGGATAACGATAAGATAAATATATTTAAAGATATAAAATACGGAGCGATGTATAAGCCGGTTGACCAGACTACAAAGAGCAGGTATGACGGCATCATAATTGATGCTTCTGACACATCATATGTTCCTTCTTTATTTGTAAAAGTTCTGGCGCCAACGGAAGAAACAGTTTATGCCGGGATTGCCGGACGTAAAAATATCTTTTTTGCTGCTGATATGGATAAGGCAAAAGAGATACTTGCTAAGAAAAATGTTAAAAGGGCTTACCGTACCTCTGCTCAGGGGGCATCTGGAGATGTTGGGGTAAAAGTTGGTCTGCCTGCGGCGGATAACGTTTTCTCCGCAGTTGCCAAGAACAGTAATATCCCTTTTGTTATAATATACAAGAATACTACAGACAAAAATACAGAACCAGCCGGAGAGTGATATGAAAAAATTTATACTTGCTGTTTTTATGGTGATTACTGCCACAGTTGCATTTGCAGTTCCTGTTACTGTTACATCTATTGGTGAGGCAGATATTATAGGCGGAGATAAAGCAAGTGCAAAGCTTCAGGCTGTTGCCCGCGCAAAATGGGCAGCAATGGAGGAAGCTTCCGGGGTAAGAGTGAAGTCTGACACCATAGTACAGAATGCTATGCTTGTGGATGAAGCAATTAAGAGTGAAGTGTCCGGCATCATCCAAAGCTATAAGATAACAGGAGAGGAAGAGGACGGGAATCTTTACCGCGTTATGATAAGTGCAGTTATCGTTCCGGAAAAGGCTAAAAATGCCGTAGGGATGATCGCTAAGAACACTTCTGTCGCTGTTATGATCCCTGTTGTTTTCCCCGATAAGCACGTTGAGGAGACAAACATCCTGACGGAAACTGTTATAAACCAGCTTACAATGCAGCAGATGGAGGTTGTTGATATAGCTTCCTCTGCCGGAACCAGCCTTTCAACTCTTGATAATGCCATGCAGACAAATAACTATATGGCAATGCGTGATATCGCTGTGAAAAGCCTTGCCGGAACACTGCTGATAGGTAAAGTTGAAACTGCTACGACAGCATCAGAGGGTACAGATACCGGCTATGGTGTTTCACTGCCCTTCAACGTTGTAACAGGCAGGCTAACGTACAGGCTCCTAACTCAGCAGAATGGCAATTCCCGTATACTTGCCAGCGGTTTTCTCGCTGCTAAGGGGATGGGGGCTAGTCTTACCGATGCCACAAATCAGATGATGCAGAATATGAATAGGGAAGTCTCTCAGACGCTTATAAGCATCGTTATGGAGAAGGTGAAAGGGGCAAACAATAAGTCTGTGTCAGTTCAGCTTTTAGGTAACCCCAGCCTTGCAGACCTGATGGAGCTTAAGCAGATGCTTTCATATACAGCATGGGTGCTGGACGTTCAGGAGCGCAGTGCAGATATGCTGGCTGTTT
Source organism: Denitrovibrio acetiphilus DSM 12809 (assembly GCF_000025725.1). Taxonomy (GTDB): domain Bacteria; phylum Chrysiogenota; class Deferribacteres; order Deferribacterales; family Geovibrionaceae; genus Denitrovibrio; species Denitrovibrio acetiphilus. The sequence goes on along the minus strand of NC_013943.1, from coordinate 1,614,375 downwards.
CCTATCCGGAAAAGACATTATATCTTGCAACAGCAATTAACAGTAAGCCGAACTATAAGGTTGAGAAACTTACAGACTATTCGATACTGGTCAAAAAACTATATTGAGCTAATCAAGGCAGTCGTGTGGCTGCCTTTTTTTATGCGGTCGCAGACACAGAACACCACGCATTTATGCGTGGATGAATGAGCTAATCACAGCTTAAGAGCTTACAAGTCATTGCGAGGAATGTAAAATGACGAAGCAATCTCAGGATTAACTAACGAGTCCAGAGGTTCCACAGCCTTGTAGGCTTCGCAGTGACGTATTTTGCATATGCTCTAGCTGTGACAACGAAGTTGTAACTTTGTGTGTTAAGCACGTGCGAAGCAATAGAACCACAGGTTTACCCGTTGGAATTTATAAGCTGATGTGGTCTTCTATAGTGCAATCGTAAATAACTAGCGACTTTCATAAGCATCACACCTGTACCTTTGAGGAGTTTGCTATGTCTCTGCGCCAGCTTGTATCTGCTCTGTATTAACATCCTCTTCTTTGAAAATCATAGGTACCAGCTTTATATACCATGCCGCAGACTGGATTTGTATAACATAGGCGAGGGATATGAGCAGAGCAATCGTAGACCCTTCTTTTCCAAAAGCAGTCATAGCTATTGCCAGTGCAATGGAAAGGTCACGCATCACCACACCAAAAACCATGGCGATAGCATCTTCTCTTTTGAAAAAGAGTCTGCCGATGATTGAGAGTAGTATGTAAGAAGTCAGATAAAATACTACAAGAGGAATCATTATTGTTATCAGATCAGCAGGATTTGCTATTATATTTTTAGCTTTCAGCGACATTGCCACAAACGCTATTAAGGTGACTCCCAGTGCAGAAAAAGGCGGAAACTTTGGTTTATATTTATTCGTCCATGCTTCATTGCCATGTCTTTTGCGGATATATGCTTGTGTTGAAACCCCAGCCAGAAGAGGGAGAAATACGAACAGGCATATCTGCCTGAACATATGAAGCATGTCTACTTCAACTGTTGCACCCATAAATACTTTTGTGTAAACCGGAGCAGCCATTGCACCTATTATAAGTCCGAAAACAAGCATTTTGGTCGCTGCCTCTTTATTGCCTTTGGCAAATCCAGTCCATGAAATAGTCATGCCGGAGGCAGGCAGAACACCTATTAGAAAGAGCCCCACAGCCCATAGTCCGAATTTTTGTGCGTCTCCCGTAAAGAAGATTTTACCAAGACAATATACGATGAGCGGAATCAGTATAAAATTGATAATTTGTGTAATAATTTGAAGTTTTGTGTCGCGACCTTTAAAGATTGATCTGATGTTTAACGTTGCCATCATAGGGTAAACCATTAAGAACGTTATGGGTATTATCAGCTGTTTGAGCGGGTGTGCGTCAAAGAGGAATCCTCCACCTATAAGTCCGAGTATCATTGAAACAGGGATGGCCCATACGAGGTTCTTCTGCAATATAGATAGATATTTAATCATGATTTCACCTTTATAATTATAAGCATATGCTTGTAATTTGTTAAAATATATTAATATTTGAATATTCGTATGTCAAGTGATTCTTTGGGTGAGGGATACTGAGTAGTACCGGGCTTAAGAGATATGTTAGTAATCGAGGTCTTTCAAAAGAGCGTTGCGCAAAGCTTTTATCTCATCGACAAAGTCACAGTTACAAGACGCATCTGAATCGAGACAGTGCCATTTCTCCTGAAGCTGTTTGAATAATTCCAAAGCGTCATCAGAGGCATTGTCGCCATGTTTCAGCATGTGTAAGAAAAATTTGGTAGGTGTCATCCATGTCTGAGAATATTTCCATGCAGAGTTTTCGGTTTCGTGGATAACAAACATCATCCGGCATTTATTTGCTCTGAAGTGAGGGCACTCATAGGATAAGCATACCCCATGGAAAAGCATCTCTATGGAGGAGTCGTTGATTTCAATATTTGATTTTTCAGAGACATTTATTAACTTATGATCCATTTAACGAGCCTTGAATTATTAAATACGTATCCACAATAATTATATGCAAAATACTGAAAATGTCAAAATTTCAAAGTGTTATTTTCGTAAATTTTGATTAATTCTGGTAGAATAATTACAAGTGATACAAGTTAATACATTGTAAAGCATTTACTGCTTATTTTCAATCAGAGTTAATGGGGGATACCATGCTTAAATTATATTGCTGGGGTTTATGTTCTAACAGGTTTATTTATCAGATGTTTATGGTTGTTTTGTTTTGTTTTATATTTACAGGATGTACTGAAAATCAGTACAGTGAAAAGCAGCTCGGCGAGGCTTCCGCAAAGATGAAGGATTATTATCTTACGGAAATGGATCATAAGACAGTTCTTGGTATCGATACGGTGAGATATCTGGCAGAGCGGAGTGAAATACAAGATGCTCTGGCAGCTGAAGATGAGTCAATTGCAGTTGATCTTATAGAAGAGACAGAACGCTCTATAAGAGACTCGACAAAACATAGTGATTTTCAGCTTCATGCGCATACAGCTCAGAAAAATTGTATGTTTAAACACTGGAAAGACGCTAACGATAGCGAATGTTTTATTTTGTTCAGGCATTCAATAAAATATGCAAAGCAGGAGAATGATATTATACACGGTTTTGAAGTGGGACATGAAGGTCTTTTGCTTCGGGCTGTTGCTCCCGTTTTGAAGGATGATATATACATGGGGACGATTGAGTCTCTTCAGAGTGTGGCTTCTATTGTGGAAGACCTCAATGAAGAAAACGAAATACTGATCTTTTTTATGCATGAGAACAGGCTTGATGTTGCAACTGACCTTAAGGGCTGTGCTACTTGCCAAGGGCTTGCAGTTGCGCAGGAAAAAGTGGATACAGATTTTTTTGAAAGCTTAAAAAGTGTCGATATCCATAAGTTATATACGGAGGATTATCTGGTACATGATGGTTATCTTATTTCAGGTGTTGTAATCGTGGATGTTTCAGGGCTTGACTCAGGCGTTGCAGTATTGGGGAAAAGATTGTCAGATATCAGGTAAAAATTTATGACATGCCAGCTGGCTGAGGCAGTTTATAAATTCGAATGATATTTGTTTTACATATGTTGGTTACTCTTGAAAATGTGTTCAAAAAGGAAGATACTTGCCTAATTTGCATATTAACTATAGGAGTATAATTATGAGTGATTATGGAAAACCTGACATTAATCTAAACCTGAATGTCAGAGGGCTGCCTCTTTCTGCCACACTTGCGATAAACGAGCTCAGCAACTCGCTGAGACAACAGGGTAAGAAAGTATATAAACTTGGATTAGGGCAGTCACCTTTTCC